>NZ_DASYTH010000480.1:0-10258 GCF_036002505.1 Actinophytocola sp.
AGCAACCGAGTGTCCACTGTGGAGTGAGTGCGACGACAGCGTCCTTCCTCACGCTCAGCGTGAGGAAGGCGTCCTTCGCCGCACGACTTCGGAGCCACTGGAGTACCTGGCGTCACCACAGTCCCATCAGCAACAGCATCCACCTAGGTGATCTTGAAACAGCCGTGGGGAGTTTAGTGGTCACTTGCCGGGTAATCCGCGATACCTTGTCGCTTCTTCGAATGCTTTTGTAAAGTGGTGGCGGTATATAATTCTCCTGTTGGCGTTCTCTGCGGCCTATGCGGTCGCGGTCGCTAGGGAGGTATTACTGGGTGGCGACTAGTTGCCAGTGGCCGGAGGTGCGGACCCAGACGCTGAGTACACGGAAAGGCCGGGGATGTGCTCGCCGCGGTACAGGCATTCGGATTTGTTGGATGTCGCTGCGCATGGCAGATCGCGAGCGGCCTGGATGACCCGTTCCGGTTGCTTGCTGGCGGGCCGCGCGGGGGCCACTTCCCGGCGCCAGACGCTGCAGGCTTCGATGGCGTGGAGTCTTGCGCTGCTTGACGACGAGGAGCGGGTGGTGTTCCGCCGGCGGGCCGTGTTCTCCGGAGCCTTCAGCCACGGGGCCGTCGAAACAGTGTGCGGTGGTTCGCTGGCCATGGTGGGGCGGCTGGTCGACATGTCACTGGTGTCGATCTGGCGGGAGGGGACGGCCCGGTGCCTTGACGACGTCGTGGCCGCGTTGACCCGGGGTCGGGGGCCACGCCACCGGCCGCAGATCGGTTGGGCGAGCCTGACACCGACTGAGTTGGACATCGTGCGGCTGATCCGGGAGGGACTGTCCAGCCCGGAGATCGCCAGCCGGCCGTACATGAGCCGGGCGACGGTCAAGGCTCACCTGACCCGTATCTACGCCAAGCTGGGTGCCGCCCAACCGGACGGAGCTGGCCGTGATCGCGGCCGGCCGTCGGTGATCAGGGTGTTTGCCGGGGCCGGTTTCGGGTTAATTTTGGGTCGTGTCCAGTGATGCCGGTCTTGATGAGCGTCTGCAGGTGCTCGAGGCGGTCACGGACAGCGCGCTGACCAGCCTTGGCCTGGACGCGGTGCTGGTGAAGCTGCTGGAGCAGGTGGTGGGGCTGCTCCGGGTGGACACGGCGGCGGTGTTGCTGGTTGAGCGCGGGTCGGACGAGTTGGTGGCGACGGCGGCGTTGGGGATCGAGGAGGAGGTCTGGCAGGGGGTTCGGGTTCGGATCGGGCAGGGGTTCGCCGGGCAGGTGGTGGTCCGGCGAAGACCGGTGGTGCTGAACCGGGTGGACCACTCGACGGTGATCAACCCGTTGCTGTGGGAGAAGGGCATCCGGACGATGCTCGGGGTGCCGATGGTGGTGCGGGACGAGGTGCTCGGGGTGCTCCATGTGGGGTCGCTGACGCCGCGGCGGTTCACCGATACGGACACCGAGCTGCTGCAGCTCGTGGGGGACCGGCTGGCGCTCGCGGTGCACGCGCAGTTGGCGATCGCGGAGCGGGCGGCGACCTCGGCGCTGCAGCGGAGCCTGCTGCCCGGGCGGCTGCCCACGGTGCCGGACCTGGAGTTCGCCGCCCGGTACGTGCCCGGGGCGAGCACCGGGGTGGGCGGTGACTGGTACGACGTGTTCGAGCTGTCCGGTGGGCGGCTGGGGATCGCCATCGGCGACGTGGCCGGGCACGGTCTCACCGCGGCGGTGATCATGGGGCGGGTGCGCAGCGCGTTGCGGGCCTACGCGCTGGACTCCGCCGACCCGGGAGCGGTGCTGAGCAAGCTGGACCGGCAGGCCAGCCATTTCGAGCGCGGCACGATGGTCACCATCGGTTATGCCGTGGTGGATCCGTCCGTCGGCGAGCTGCGGTTGAGCCTGGCCGGTCACCTTCCTCCGGTCCTGGCCGTACCCGACCGGCCCGCGGCCTTCGTGGACGTTCCGGTCGGTCCGCCCGTCGGGTTCGGGCTGGCGACCGGGCACCGCCGCAGTGGCTCAGTCGAGCTGCCGCCCGGCGGGGTGATCGCCTTCTACACCGACGGCCTGGTGGAACGACGCGACAAGCCGCTGGACGACGGGCTGGCGTTGCTCCGCGA
Source organism: Actinophytocola sp. (assembly GCF_036002505.1). Taxonomy (GTDB): domain Bacteria; phylum Actinomycetota; class Actinomycetes; order Mycobacteriales; family Pseudonocardiaceae; genus DASYTH01. The sequence goes on from NZ_DASYTH010000480.1 coordinate 2,093, forward strand.
GTCGATCATCACCGGCGCCCCGGAAGCGGTCTGCGCCCGGGTCATGAAGGCCATGGTCGGTATGCGTCCCGCCCAGGACGACGTCGCCCTGCTCGTCATGCGGCGCACGGCGGCGCGTGATCACCGGGCCGGGGCCGGCTCCCGATTCTTCTCGCGGTAGGCCGCGACGGCGGCGGATTGAGTGTGTGCGTCCCAGCCGAGGTGCGGGGCGATCAGGTCGGCGACTTCGTCGGCCGCGGCGGCGCCGGCGTCGGGGTACTCGATGGCGATCCGGGTGCGCCGGGACAGGATGTCGTCGAGGTCCAGCGCGCCCTCGTGGGTGACCGCGTAGACCGCCTCGGCGGCGAGGTAGCCGCCGGCTTCCGCCAGGGGCGCGGCCAGGTCGCGGTCCCGGTCGATCATCGCCAGCAGGTCGGTCAGCGCGGAGCCGTACCGGCCGAGCAGGCGCTCCACTGTGGACAGTGGGAGGCCGGCGCGGGCGGCGACCGTGTGCCGGTCCGCCCAGAGCTCCCGGTAGCCGACCGCGCCGTGCAGGGGGAGATGGCGGGTCAGCGACGGGGCCACCGCGCGGCCGAGGCCCTTGGTCGCCGCGTCGACCACGTCGGCGGCCATCACCCGGTAGGTCGTGTACTTGCCGCCGGCGACGACGAACAGGCCGGGCTCGGGCTCGGCGACGGCGTGCTCGCGGGACAGTTTGGTTGTCTCGCTTGACTTTCCATCGAGGAGGGGGCGCAGGCCGGCGTAGACGCCGACGATGTCGGTGCGGGTCAGCGGCTCGCGGAGCCAGGTGTTGACCTGGGCGAGCAGGTAGTCGATGTCAGCCTGGGTCGCGGTGGGGCAGGCCGGGTCGGCGGTGTACGGCGTGTCCGTGGTTCCGACGATCCAGTGCTGGTTCCAGGGGATCACGAACAGGACGCTCTTCTCGGTGCGGGTGATCAGCCCGGTGGAGAGCCGGATGCGCTCGCGCGGCACCAGAAAGTGCACGCCCTTGGACATTCGCACCTGGAACGGGGCCTCGGCGCAGAGCCGCTCCGTCCACACCCCGGTCGCGCTGATCACCCGCCGGGCGCGGACCACGAGTTCCGTACCGGACAGCAGGTCGCGCACCCGAGCGCCGGTGACCTCGCCGCCTGAACGCTGCAGCGATGTCGCCCGGACCCGGGTCAGGACAGTGGCGCCGTGCTGGGCGGCGGTTCGAGCGACCATCATGGCGAGCCGGGCGTCGTCGACCTGAGCGTCGAAGTACCGCACCGCGCCGGTGAGGGCGTCCGGGCGCAGTGCCGGCGCGAGCTCGAGGGTCCGGCGCCGGGACAGGTGTTTGTGCATGGGCAGGGCGCCGGCGCCGCCGATGCTGTCGTAGAGCAGCACACCGGCGCCGACGTAGGCGCGCTCCCAACCGCGGTGGCGCAGCGGGTACACGAACGGCACCGGCCGGACCAGGTGCGGAGCGAGCTTGCGGAGCAGCAGGCTGCGCTCCCGGAGCGCCTCGCGCACCAGCGCGAAGTCCCGCTGCTCCAGGTAACGCAGCCCGCCGTGGATCAGCTTGCTGGACCGGCTCGACGTGCCCGCCGCGAAGTCGCGCTCCTCCACCAGCGCGACCGACAGGCCGCGGGACGCGGCGTCCAGGGCGGCGCCGGAGCCGACCACACCGCCGCCGATGACGAGCACGTCGAACTCGGTCCCGGCGAGGGCGCGCACCGCCGCCGCCCGGTAGGCGGGGTCGAGCCGCGCGGTCATCGATCCTCCACTGTGGACTTAGTCTACGTCGCCGTCGACCCAGTCGAAGGACTTGGTGACGGCCTTCTTCCAGTTGCGGTAGATCCGCTCCCGCTCGGCCGCGTCCAGCGCCGGCACCCAGCGCTTGTCCTCGGCCCAGTTCGCCCGCAGGTCATCGAGGCCGCTCCAGTAGCCCACCGCCAGGCCCGCGGCGTAGGCGGCGCCGAGGGCCGTTGTCTCGGCCACCTTGGGCCGCACCACTGGAACGTCGAGCAGGTCCGCCTGGAACTGCATGAGCAGCTCGTTGGCGACCATGCCGCCGTCCACCTTCAGCTCGGTGAGCGCGACCCCGGAGTCGGCGTTCATCGCGTCCAGCACCTCGCGGGTCTGGAACGCGGTGGCCTCGAGCACGGCCCGGGCCAGGTGCTCCCTGCTCACGTACCGGGTGAGGCCGACCAGCGCGCCGCGCGCGTCCGCCCGCCAGTACGGGGCGAACAACCCGGAGAACGCCGGCACGAAGTAGGCCCCGCCGTTGTCCTCCACGCGCCCGGCCAGGGTCTCGATCTCGGCGGCCGAGGAGATGATGCCGAGGTTGTCCCGCAGCCACTGCACCAGCGCGCCGGTGATCGCGATGGAGCCCTCCAGCGCGTAGACGGGCTGCGCGTCGCCGATCTTGTAGCAGACCGTGGTGAGCAGTCCGTTCTTGCTGGCGACCTTCTCCTCGCCGGTGTTGAGCAGCATGAAGTTGCCGGTGCCGTAGGTGTTCTTCGCGGTGCCGACCTCGTAGCACACCTGGCCGAACGTGGCGGCCTGCTGGTCGCCGAGGATGCCCGCGATCGGCACGCCGTTGAGCACCCCGGTGGCGATCCCGTACTCCTCCGAGGAGGAGCGGATCTCCGGCAGCATGGACAGCGGGATGCCCATCTCCGCGGCGATCCCGGGGTCCCAGGACAGCGTGTCCAGGTCCATCAGCATGGTCCTGGACGCGTTGGTCACGTCGGTGGCGTGCACCCCGCCGTTCACGCCACCGGTCAGGTTCCACAGCGTCCAGGTGTCGGTGTTGCCGAACAGCAGGTCCCCGCGCTCGGCCTTTTCTCTTGCACCGTCCACGTTGTCCAGAATCCAGCGGATCTTCGGGCCGGAGAAGTAGGTCGCCAGCGGCAGGCCGACCTTCGCCTTGTACCGCTCGGCACCGCCGCCCAGCGCGCCGAGATCCTCCACAATGGACTGAGTGCGGGTGTCCTGCCAGACGATCGCGTTGTATACGGGCTGACCGGTGTGCCGGTCCCACACCACGGTGGTCTCGCGCTGGTTGGTGATGCCGGCCGCGGCCAGGTCCCCGGTGTTGAGGTCCGCCTTGGCCAGCGCCTGGCCGACCACGTGCCGGGTGTTCTCGCTGATCTCCGCCGGATCGTGCTCGACCCAGCCGGCTCTGGGGAAGATCTGCTCGTGCTCCTTCTGCCCCACCGAGACGATCGTGCCGGCGTGGTCGAAGATGATCGCCCGGGTGCTGGTCGTGCCCTGGTCGATGGCGAGTACGTAGCGGCTCATTGACTGTCCTTTCTAGAACACGACCTGGGAGAGCAGACCGGCCAGGACCCCGCCGACGATGGGGCCGGCCACCGGCACCCAGGCGTAGCCCCAGTCGGAATCCTTGGCCGGCCTGGCCGGTTGCGCGGCACCGGGGCCGCCGACCCCGACCGCGACCGAAGTTGCCTTGTACTGCAACGGAAGCACCGCGTGCGCGATCCGCGGGCCGAGGTCGCGCGCCGGGTTGATGGCGTAGCCGGTGGGGCCGCCGAGCGACGCGCCGATGCCGACCACGAGCAGCGCCACGGCGAGCGGGCCGAGCTGGCTCGGGGTCTTGGCGAACGAGAGGATCACGAACACCAGCACGAACGTGCCGATCACCTCGGTGACGAAGTTCCAGCCGTAGCTGCGGATCTCCGGTGCGGTGGAGAACACCCAGAGCTTCTTCCGCTCGTCCTCCTCGGCCTCGAAGTGCTTGCGGTAGGTCAGGAAGCACAGCACGGCGCCGAGGAAGGCGCCGACCATCTCGCCGGCCAGGTAGACCAGCGTCGAGCCGAACGTGATCGGCACGTCCGCGGCGAAGTTGTCGGCGCCGCTGGCGATGATCCCGAGCGTCACCGCGGGGTTGAGGTGCGCGCCGGACTTGAAGGCGACGAACACGCCGGCCATGACCGCGAGGCCCCACCCGAAGTTGATCAGCAGCCAACCCCCGTTGAAACCTTTCGATTTGGTGAGTAGCACGTTCGCCACGACGCCGGCACCGAGTAGAAGCAGCGTGCCGGTGCCGAGCAGCTCGCTGACGAACACCTCTCCGAGTGCCACGGTTCCTCCATTCGTCGTTGAACGGGCGGGGAGTGAGCTGAAGGTACGTAGGGGATCCGGCACCCTCAACGGAGTGCGGTCGACAATGTCGAACGGGTGTCCTGGCTCCGTAACAGCGGCGCGGCTACCGTGCGTGGCTATGACCTCCGCCACGGCCCGCCGGCGTTCGACATTGCCGACAACCCCGTGGTTGGGTAGCTTCCGCGGCATGCCGGGACCCATCCAGTCGATCGAGCGGGCGGCGGCGATGCTGCGGCTGCTGGCCCGCGGCTCCGGCCACCACGGGCTGGCCGAGATCTCCGCCGCGCTCGGCCTGCCGAAGGGCACCGCGCACGGGATTCTCCGGACGCTGCAACGGGTCGAGTTCGTCGAGCAGGACCAGAGCACCGGGCGGTACCGGCTCGGCGCGGCGCTGCTGCACCTCGGCACCAGCTATCTGGACGCCAACGAGCTGCGCTCCCGGTCGATCAACTGGGCGGACACCCTGGCCTCGCGCAGCGGGCAGGAGGTGCGGATCGGCATGCACCATGACGGTGCGGTGCTGGTCGTGCACCACGTGTTCCGGCCGGACGACACCATGCAGACGCTGGGCATCGGCGGCATGCTCCCGCTGCACGCCACGGCGCTGGGCAAGGTGCTGCTCGCCTACGACCCGGAGCTGACCGCGACCATCCGGCGGCGCGAGCTCACCTCGCTGACCCGCCGGACAATCGTCAAACCGGCCGCGCTGGAGCGGGTGCTGGCCGAGGTGCGCACCGCGGGCTGGGCCAGCGAGGCCGAGGAGTACATGCCGGGCGAGGCCAGCATCGCCGCGCGGATCCGGGTGCCGGGCGGGCTGGTCGTCGGCGCGATCGGGATCTCCGGTGCGGTGGACCGGATCTGCGACGCCGCCAACCGGCCCAAGCCGGCCCTCGTGCAGCAGGTGTCGCAGGCCGCCGAGGCCGTCTCCCGCGCGCTGGCCGCGGAAAGCTGAGGTCTCAATGGCGCAGCGCTTCGTGATGTCGATCGACCAGGGCACGACGTCCACCCGGTGCATCGTGTTCGACCAGAACGCGCGGCTGGTCTCGGTGGCCCAGCGCGAGCACCGCCAGTACTACCCGCGGCCGGGCTGGGTCGAGCAGGACGCCGTGGAGATCTGGCGCAACGTGGACCGGATCATGCCGCAGGCCCTGCGCGAGGCGGGGATCGACGCCGCGGCGGTGGTCGCGCTGGGCATCGCCAACCAGCGGGAGACCATGGTGGTCTGGGACCGGCACACCGGGGTCCCGGTCGGCCGGGCCATCGTCTGGGAGGACATCCGGACCGAGGCGCTGATCGCGGAGCTGTCCGCGCATCCCGGCCTGGAGGAGGTCCGGCGGCGCTGCGGGCTGCCGCTGGCGACGTACTTCTCCGCGCCGAGCCTGCGCTGGCAGCTGGACCACGTGCCGGGCCTGCGGGACCGGGCCGAGCGCGGCGACGTGTTGTTCGGCACCATGGACACCTGGCTGATCTGGAACCTCACCGGTGGCGTCAACGGCGGTTTACACGTGACCGACGTGACCAACGCGTCGCGCACCATGCTGATGAACCTCACCACCCAGAAATGGGACGCCGAGCTGCTGTCGTTCTTCGAGGTTCCGCAGCAGATGCTGCCGGAGATCCGGCCGTCCACCGAGATCCACGGCCGGACCACCCGGGTGGTGCCGGGTATCCGGATCACCGCGGCGCTCGGCGACCAGCACGCGGCGCTGTTCGGGCAGACGTGCTTCTCCCGGGGCGAGACGAAATGCACGTACGGCACCGGCAGCTTTCTGCTGATGAACACCGGCACCACGCTGATCCGGTCGGATCACGGTCTGTTGACGACGATCGGCTACCAGATCGGCGGTGAGCCGGCGACCTACGCGCTGGAGGGCTCGATCGCGGTCACCGGGTCGCTGGTGCAGTGGTTCCGGGACAACCTGGGGCTGATCCACAGCGCACCGGAGATCGAGACGCTGGCGCGGACCGTCAAGGACAACGGCGGGTGCTACATCGTGCCGGCGTTCTCCGGGCTGTTCGCGCCGCACTGGCACAGCGAGGCGCGCGGCATCATCGTCGGCCTCACCTCCTACATCACCAAGGGGCACCTGGCGCGGGCGGTGCTCGAAGCCACCGCCTGGCAGACCCGCGAGGTGGTCGACGCCATGAACGCCGACCTGGGCGTGCCGTCGCCGGCGCTGAAGGTGGACGGTGGGATGACCGCCGACCACCTGCTGATGCAGTTCATCGCCGACGTGCTGGACATCCCGGTGACCAGGCCATTGGTGGCCGAGACCGTGTCCCTCGGCGCCGCCTACGCCGCCGGGCTCGCCGTCGGCTACTGGCCCGACCTCGCCGGCCTGCGCCGCAACTGGCACCCCGCGGCGCGCTGGATCCCGCAGATGGACCCGGACCACCGCGAATCCGAGTACGCCAACTGGAAACGCGCCGTCGAGCTCACCTTCGGCTGGGCGAAACCGCGCCCGCCGGTGGGCTGACCCGCGGCTGATCTCTAAGCCGAAGTTACGAATGATCAACTGCTTGCACATCGGGTTTGAGCTGGGCAGACGATCTCGAGCGGCGGCCGGGAAGGTGATGCGACGAATGCGTCCTTGGTCACCCTGGGCGTGACAAAGGACGCATTCGCCACACTCGGTCGACACGTTTTCGCAGGTGAACCACCGAGGTTCTACGCAGAGTCACAGCAACTTCGGTCTAAGGTGTCGGGACTGTGGACCTGACAAGCGGGGTCGCCGGCTTGCTGGTCGGCGGCGTGATCGGGCTCGTGCTCACCGTGTTTCTCGAGGACTACCTGAAGGCGCGGGCGCGCCGGCTCGGCTCGCTGACCAGGCGGCTCCGGGTGCGGGGGCGGCTACCGGAGGCGGGTGACCGGTTCCAGCTCGGGCCGCTGCACACGCCGATGGTGATCGTCGAGGGCGACGGCGAACAGGTGATCAACGAGCAGTCGGTTCGCCTCGTCATCGATCCGGTGCCGGTGGAACTACCGGCGGAGTTGGCGGTGTGGCGGGCGGAGATCGAGGCGGAGCAGGAACGGCGGCAGGCCGCAGGGGAGCAATTCTTCTGGAACGGGTTGAACTACGCCGTGTGCGGCCTGGTGATCAGCCGAACCGCGGTGAGTGAGTTACCCGAGGCGTGCTTGCGGTTGAAGCACGCCGACTATTACACGTTTCAGGCGGCGCAGCAGTTGGACCGCCAGTTTGCGGACGGGACGACGCCGCGAAGCCGCTATCTCGGTGCGGACCCGAAGTCCGCACCGGATTTCATGTGCTGCAGTTTCGGCACGAATGTCGCCGTGGTCACCGCGGACAACCAGCTGGTCGTGCAGAAGCGCAGCGGCCAGGTGGGGTCGCAGCCGAACACCTGGAGCTCCTCGGCGAACGAGGCGCTGTCGCGGGACCTGGACTCGCGGGGGCGGACCGCGCCGAACCTGTACGACGTGATGCGCCGGGGTATCGACGAGGAGTTGGCGATCGATGAGTCCGAGTACCACCTGGAGATGCTCGCGTTCATTGTCGACGCCGACCGGTCCCAGTGGGGTGCGTTGTTCTTCGCGACGTTGCACGAGCTGACCGGAGCCGAGCTGCTGGCGCGGCGTAGCCGGGGCGTGCCGGACAAGTGGGAGCACGACCAGGTTGAGCTCGTCCCGTTCGATGTGGACTCCGTGGTGCGACACCTGCTTCGGCCGGACCGGGTCGGCGAGTGGTCCTCGGTTGGGCCGCCGCTGTTCTACCTGGCGCTGATCCGACGATACGGTCGTGCCCGCGTTGAACGTGTGGCGGCGCGGATCGTCAGATCGTTGAACGAGTGAATCGTTCGGGCCGGGGACGGATCAACGAGCCGCCCCAAGGAACCCGGGTGTTCCTTGGGGCGACCCGTGTCCGGCCGGCGCTAGTCGACGCTGATGCGGTACTCGACGCCGCCGGAGTCCCGGCCCTGACTGTCGGTCTGGGACAGTTGCAACCCGAACTGTCCGCCCGCCTGCTTCTCACCGGCGGTGAGCTCGACGAAGGTCTGCAGCTTCTCTCGCGGGTTGACCAGCAGGCCCTGGATGCGCGCGTTCACCGGGTTGACGACCTG
>NZ_DASYTH010000481.1:0-12975 GCF_036002505.1 Actinophytocola sp.
CGCGCCGCTGGCCGCGGGTGACCCCGCCGGGTACACCTGGGACGTCGACAAGACGCAGCACAACGTCTACCGCGGGTTCGACAACCACGTCCACGAGCTGTGGTTCAACAACGCCTGGCACCACAACGACCTCACCGCCGCGGCCGGCGCGCCGATCGCCGCGGGCGACCCGGCCGGTTACACCTGGAGCGTCGACCGCACGCAGCACAACGTGTACCGCGGCACCGACGGGCACATCCATGAGCTGTGGTTCAACAACGCCTGGCATCACAACGATCTGACCCGGGCGGCCGGCGGACCCCCGCTGGCCGGCAGCGACCCGATCGGCTACACCTGGGACGTCGACCGGACCCAGCACGTGGTCTACCGGGGCGGGGACAGCCGCATCCACGAGCTCTGGTTCAACGGCGTGTGGAACTACAATGACCTGACCGCGGCCGCCGGCAACCCCGGCCTCGCCACCGGGAAGCCGACCGGCTACCAGTGGAGCGTCGACCGCACCGAGCACGTGGTCTACCGGCGCTCGGACAACCACGTCCAGGAGCTCTACCTCCACCTCTGATCACCTCGAGAGCTATCAGCACTGGCTTATATAAGTCAGTGCCGATAGACTCGCGTCCGTGCACGCGTTCGATGTGCTGGGCGATCCGGTGCGGCGCCGGATCCTGGAGCTGCTCGCCGACGGGGAGAAGGCCTCCGGCGGCGTCTCCACGGTGATCCAGGCCGAGTTCGGCATCTCCCAGCCGGGGGTGTCACAGCACTTGAAAGTGCTGCGGGACAACGGGTTTACCACTGTTCGAGCGGAGGGGGCGCGCCGGTTGTACGCGGTGCGCGCGGAACCCCTGCGTGATGTGGACGCGTGGCTGGACCGGTTCCGGCGCTTCTGGACTCCGCACCTCGAGGCGCTGGCCACGGAAATCGCTCGAGGGAAGAGGAGAGACCGATGATCGACGTCAAGCACGAGATCAGCGCGACCCGCCGGGTGGTGGGCTCGAAGGTGATCGCGCCGGGCGAGTCGCGCACGGTGACGGTGAGCCGGGTCTACGACACCGATGTGGACGACCTGTGGGACGCGTGTACGAACCCGGAGCGGATCCCGCGCTGGTTCCTGCCGGTCAGCGGGGACCTGCGCGCGGGTGGGCACTTCCAGCTCGAAGGGAACGCCGGCGGCAAGATCGAGCGGTGCGACCCGCCGAACGAGTTCGCCGCGACCTGGGAGTACGGCGGGGAGGTGAGCTGGATCGAAGTGCGGTTGACCGCCGAGCCGGACGGGCGGGCCCGGTTCGAGCTGGAGCACATCGCCCACGTCGACGACGAGAAGTGGGCGGAGTTCGGGCCCGGCGCGGTCGGCGTCGGTTGGGATACGGGCCTGATGGGTCTCGCCCGCTACCTCGCCTCGGGCCAGGCCGTCGACCCGCGGGAATCCATGGCCTGGCTGGTCTCCGACGAGGGCCGCGAGTTCGTCACCGCCTCCAGCGACGGCTGGTACGAGGCGAGCATGGCGGCCGGCACCGACCCCGCCGAGGCCCGCGCCGCCGCGGACCGCACCACGGCCGCCTACACCGCCCCGATGTCCTGATCGCCACTCGTGCGAAGCAAAAATGACCTTGTTCCCAAGATTGAGGAGCCAATCCGGAGGAGAATCGCTGTAGGCCGACACGCTCCTAACTTCCGCCACGATACACAGGGCGAATGCTCACGAAACCGTCGGCGGAGGTGTTCCGTGCAACCAGCGCCAAGGTCACGACTCCATCCACCAACGCCATGACTGCCGGGTGGCGGAACCGGTACCTGGCGCCGGTATACGCCCTGACAATCGCATTTGTGGTGACACTCCTGCTCGGGGCTGTGTTGGACAATTCCGGGACAGCGAGCACTGAATCCACGGTGAAGATCCAATTCGTGCTCGCGGACACGAAAAAGCCGGCTGTGGATCTCAAAGACCAACCCGTGCAACTGTCCTTCCCGGACGGCGTGACCAAGGTCGGCGTGAACGGAGAGCTCCTGGTGTCGTCGAGCGCACCTTTCAGCGTCTGCGTACTGCTTCCAGAGGGTTGGACCAGCCCTGATGGGAATTTGCAGATGCGCACCGGTTTCACCTGTTGGTCATCGGTCCAGCCAGGTGTTTCGCTGACCGTCAAGAAACCGTGAAGTGACGCATGGCATCCATGGGACGAACCAACCGGCAGCCGGTGATCCTGGCGATCACCATCGGCAGCGGCTTGGCCGGCGGCGTGCTCGCCGGCCTGCTCGCCGAACAGTTCTGGGGCCCCAGCCCGTGGCCGCGGCTGCTCACTCTCGCCGTCACTGCTGCGCTCGGGACTACCGTCGCGTTCCACGTACTGACCATCGAACCGTCACAAAGCCGCACCCAACCAGAAGCGCGACCGCGGGCCGGTTCACCGCCATGGCATTCGGGATCGACCTCATCCGGTCCAGCCGGGAACCGGACCAGACAAGGTCCGCAAGCCACCGCGACGGCACCGCCGCCCCGCCTTCCCGGAACACCCAGCCACGTGGCGCTGCCGCTACCGGCCGCGAGCACTACACCGTCCACAACAGACAAACGGCAATGGTGGACCGAGTCATCTCCCAACGCCAACAGCGGCGCGGGACCACCAAACGCCACGGCCGAGACCCCCGCGCTGTCCAGCTACAGCGCACGTCGCGCACTGATCGCGCAGTGCCCGCGCTGCGGCGACTTCCAGCTGGACATGGCCGGCACCGGTTCGGCCTACGCCTTCCGTTGCCGCAACCCGCGCTGTGCCAACACGTGGACCTGGACGCCCGGCACGGCGTGGCCGGCCGTTGTGGTGCGTCGAAACCTGACCCGCGGTTCAGCCGATCGGGCCGGGCACGAGAACAGCTGACCAGACAAAGGTGGAGAGCGTGAACATGGGTTCATACCAGCAATCTGTGTCGCGGTCCGACCCGGGGTGCGTCGTCATACTGCTGGACCGGTCGGACTCGATGAAGCTGTTGTGGGCCAACACCGGTGCCACGCTGGCGGAAGGGGCGGCGCTGGCGGTCAACAACATTCTCCTGGACATGTGCATCAAGGCGACCACGGAGGTCAACGCGCCGGTCCGGCCCTACTTCGACGTCGGGGTCTTCAGCTACGGCGCCCGGCTCAGCACCCCGGGAGAGGGCGTGGAGTCCGCGTTCGGCGGGGGCCTGGCCGGGCGAGGACTGGTCCCCTTGCCCGAACTGGCCGAGAACCCGATAACCGTGCGCGCGGAGCCGTCGATCGATCTCATGTCGGTGACCGCGAAGATGCCGGTCTGGGTTGATCCGGTGCACGGCTACCGCACCCCGATGTGTGAAGCCATCGCACTTGTGGGCGCGCATGTTTTCGACTGGGCCGGCGCCCACCCGAACTCGTTCCCACCCATCGTCATCAACATCACCGACGGAATGGTCACCGACAGCCCGCACGAAGGCGCGACGCTGATCGAGTGGGTAAAGCGGCTGACGTCGGTCGCGACGAACGACGGGCCGACCCTGTTCTTCAACGTGTTCCTGTCGCCGGCCGAGGCGGCGGAGATCGTGTTCCCGGCCCACCCCGGTGGCCTGCCGCCCCCCGGACCGGACCTGTTCGCGCTGAGCAGCGAACTCCCGCCGGCGATGATCGAGAACGCCAGGGTGGACGGCTTCGACGTCCAACCCAGGGCTCGCGGTCTGGCGTTCAACGTCGGCAGGTCAACCTTGCTCAAGGTGCTGCAGGTCGGCACCAGAGTCCCCGACCGTCCGTCGTAGGAGCTGAGGCGTTGATCCATACGCAGATGGTCATCTATTACTCCGCCAAACACGGTAATGACGAGTCGGAATGGGAGGACGGCGGGGCCTGCTTTCCTGGTGATCCGGTGACCGGACGTGGCACGCGGCTCGCCGTGGCGGACGGGGCGACCCAGGGTTTCGGTTCGGCGCGCTGGGCACAGCAACTCGTGGCCGGATTCGTCGGCGCGGACCGGGACGCCGGGGTGGAGCCGCCGGCACTGTCCGCCCGTGGGCTGCATGGATGGTTCGAGACCATGCAGACTCGGTGGCACCAGGATCCACGTCTGGCCGGGGCGAACGCGCTGCAGAAGCTGAAGCACAAAGAGGTGGGCTCGTTCGCGACGTTCCTCGGCTGCGAGCTGAGTGATCTTGACGGTCCAGGGCCACGCTGGAACGCGGTGGCGCTGGGCGACACCGTGCTCTTCCAGGTCCGCAACAACAACCTGATCGCGCAGTTCCCCGCCATTGCCGCGAAGGACTTCGGGTTCAACCCGGACGGGGTGCCGACCAGGCCGGAGGCGCTGGCCGGCATGCTCGAGCGGTTGCTGGTCGGCGGCGGCGACCTCGTCGACGGCGACGTGCTCTACGTGGCAACCGATGCCCTCGCCCAATGGATGGTGGAGACCGATCAGCGGGACCGCGGATCCCTGTGGACAGTGCTGGCCGGATTGGATCATCCGGACGCGTTCCGCACGCTTGTCGCGGACCGCCGGCGCAGCGGCGAGCTGAAGAACGACGACGTCACGCTCCTGCGGGCCTGGGCCGTCACCACCCGGCCAGCCCATTTGGTGGTGTGTCTGTAATGCGGTACCCCAGCGCTGAGGACTACGTGAAGGCCGTGCAGCGGCTCGAGTCGTTCACCGATGACGATCTCAGGCGGATGGAGCTCGTCGTCCATCCGCTGTACCAGATCCCGATGCCGGCGGCCGGCACCAGCGCGGTGGTCTTCAAGGCAGTGCTGGACGGGGAGGCGCAGGCGTTGCGCTTCTTCACCCGGGCCGACACCTGGAGCGCGGAACGGTATCCCTCACTGCACAACCACTTCATCGCCACGGGCCTCGCGAGCTCCGTGGCGATGCCACTGTGGGTGAACGACGCCATCCGGGTCAACGGCAGCAGCTGGCCCGTGGTGCGCATGCAGTGGGTGGAGGGACATACCCTCAACAAGTACGTCGAGGATCTCATCCAGCAGAAGGACATACGGTCGTTGAGCACGCTCGCGGCGGCCTGGCGCGAGCTCGTGACGCGCCTGCAGCGCGCCGAGTTCGCCCATGGCGACCTCCAGCACGGCAACATCCTCGTCGACAGCGGCAGCGAGATACGCCTGGTGGATTTCGACTGCTCGTGGGTCGCCCGTTTTGCCGGCGGGCCGGCACCGAGCGAGACCGGGCACCGCAACTATCAGCCGGCCAGCCGTCCCTGGGGGCAATGGATGGACACCTTCTCCGGGCTGGTCATCTACGTCTCGTTGCTCGCCTTGTCGAAGAATCCACACCCGTGGAGCACGCTGAACACCGGCGAGAACCTCCTGTTCCGACACGACGATTTCCACCCGCCGTTCGGCACGCCCACCTGGACGCAGCTGTCGAGTATCGGCGACCGGCAACTCGACGATCTGGTCAGTCGTCTCAAGGAGTGCTGTACACCGGGTTGGGTGGCCAGCGGTGGACTTGACGATCTGCTTGCCCCGCGGGTGAAACCGTGGTGGGAGCGCACCCAGACCGAGGTGGCCGCGGCGGTCGGTGCTCCGCCGAGAGCACCCGAACCACCACGAGCTCCGCTCCCGCCACCAAGGCCCGAGCGGTGGCCCGAGGTCCGACCGCAGCCGAACCGCGTTCCGCCCCGACCGCCGAGCCCGGACTGGTGGCAGGCCGTGCCCGGCGGCGGTACCCGCGAACGGCCAGGGCAACGCCCACGCGCCAAGCGAAACATCGGCCGAGTCATCGCGACTGCGCTCCTCGCGGGTTTCGTGGTCGGCGGCCTCAGCGGTGCGGCGGCGGGCGCGGTCGGTGTGCCAGTCGGACTCATCGTGTCGATACTCGTGCTGATCGTGGGTCTCGCAAAGCGCCAGTAAGGGCTCGCAGATCAATAACACGCTGAGTTGATCTTGATCTGGGTTGGGGTAGGAAGCAACGTGACGTTCCTTCCACCCTCCCTAACCCTGGGTGGTCAGAAAGCGCTGACGATCAATACCAAAATGATCACGATGGCCAGACCCACAATCACGAGTGCTAATGAAGACGCGAACCGGTGCTTCCCCGGCGTCGCCGGTGCCGAGGGTCGAACCGGGACCGGCGACCGGGTCGGGTTGCCGGCGGGCGCCGTCTCCTGATCCCTCCACCACTGTGTTGTGGCGGCGGCAGCGGGGGCGGCTGGGGCGGCTGGGGTGGCACCCACCTGGCTGGCCGTCGCCTTTCCCCGTCCACCGCCGTGCCGGATGAGATCGCTCAACCATGCCGGAGGTGTGCCGGATTCCTCGATCGATGCGGCGGCCGGCTGGACGGGCGGGGACTCCGGCGCGGTCTTCGGCTCCGCCCCGGGCGCCGGCCACGGCGGCGTGGCCGGCGTTCCAACCGAAGACTCGGCATTCTCGGCGGGCTGCTCCCGCGTGCCGGGGCCGGCGGGTTCAGCTGTGGCTTCACACTGTGCTTCGCCGGTCTCCTGAACAGGGCTTGGCACACCGGGCATGCCGCGGCGCCAGTGGTCGGCAGGGGGCAGCCTGGTGGCTCCGTCCTCCGGCTCCGGCACCTTGGCGGCCTCGATGCCGCTCAGGATCTCGTCGATCTCCGCGGCGTTCTGCACAGTGAGCTCGCGCCGGTCCCGTATCTCCCGCAGCAGTTTCAGAATATCGGCCCTGGCGACCTCGTCCGCCTCATCCTTGAGGTTGCGCCGGAGCTTTCCGATGAGCTCCTCCTGCTGGTCCGGCGAGATCCGGTTCGGGCCTATCCAGCTGGCAATGCGATACAGGTAGGCGAATGGCACCGGCGGCGGTTCGGGAAGGGGATCCGGCGGGGTCGGCGGCCGGCTGGTGAGCTCCCTGAGCGCTCCGGCCAGACCGATCGCGGCGTCGGCACTGCGCCCGCGGTAGTCGATGATCTGCTTCTCCGCGAGCGGAATACGCATGCTTTCCACCGGGCCGACCCGGACCGGCAGGACGGGGATGCCCAGCTTCTCCGCGTACTCCAGTTCACTGCGGCAGGGCTGGGACCTCCATGAGCTATCGGACAGGGCGAAGATGAAAAGCTCCGCACGTTGAATCTCGCGGATAATCTCCCGCCACCACGACTCGCCGCCGTGGATATCGTGATCCATCCACACCGAGCGACCCAGCCGTTCGAGATCATCGACAAGGGTGCGGACCAGACTCTCGTCCGTCCGGGTATAACTGACAAAAACACTCACCGCTCTACCTCCGCCATGCGGACGCCGTTACCTATTTGGTCGCGAAATCCGCCGGGTCCGTTGCGGCCGGACGCGGAGTTGATGCCAGGAACACCACATCCGGCTCGCCACGGGACACCGGAACGCTCAGCACCTCGACCCTGGTGAACCGGGCCCGCAGAAGTCCGGCGAACGATTCGCTCGCCGAGGCGCTCCAGACCGCGAGCACGCCGTTCGGTTGCAGGACCCACGCGAGGGAGTCGAGGCCGAGGCCGGAGTAGAGCGCGGCGTTGGTGTCGCTGACTGTCCATTCTGGACCGTTGTCGATGTCGAGGCACACCGCGGCGAAGCGCTCATCGCAGGTACGCAACCACGGGACGAGGTCGGCCGGCACGCAGCGTACCCGTGGGTTCGACAGGGCGTCGCCGTGCAGCTCGCGGAGTGGGCCGTGGTTCCACGTGATCACGGCCGGTTCCCGTTCCAGCACAACGATACCGCCAACTCTGGGGTGGTCGAGGGCGGCGCGGAGGGAGAAGCCGACGCCGAGGCCGCCGATCAGCATGCGGCCACCGGCGGGCATGCGGTCGGCGGCCGCGGTGACCAGGAGGCGCTCCGAGGTGCCGTCGCGGGTGTCCATCAGGAACATGCCGTTGGCGATGATTTCGAAGTGGGGACCGGAGCGGCGCAGGACGAGTTCACCGGCGGCACCGGGGAGGCGGGAGAGGGTCTCGGCCACTCGGACTAGGGTAGAGCTGCCCCTCTTGCGGGGGCGCGTGGCGGCTCTACGCTTGGAGGGCGGAGGTGGTCGACAGATGCAAGCTACGGTAGGCGACCGGTTGCACGTTCACGGCAAGCACGTGGGCAATCCGGACCAGCTGGGCGAGATCGTCGAGGTGCGCGGCAGCGATGGCAAACCGCCGTATCTGGTCCGCTACCCCGACGGCCACGAGGCGCTCGTCTTCCCCGGGCCGGACTGCGTCGTGGAGCGGGACGAGGCATAGCACCGGTCAGACGTTGGTGATCTCGTCGATGAGGCCGTCCACGTCGAAGTAGTCGGACTCCTCGCCGAGCGGGACGATCCTGATCGTGGCTTCCAGGAACAACTGCACGGACTCACGGTCGAAGTCGAGCACGGCGTGGCCTTCCGGCGACTCGATCTCCAGCTGCAGCGCGGTCCGGCCGCTGGTGCGCCGCGGCCGGAGCCGCACGTCGCCGATGCCCGCCGCGCCGGTCAGCCCGTTGACCAGGAGGTCACGCGCGAACAGCCACTCGACCCAGACGTCCTCGTCGGTCTGGAAGGCAACCGCGATGGTGAACGGCTCGTCGGCCCGGTACGACCAACGGGACCGGACCGGCAGGTCGTCGGCATGCGCGACGAGTTCCTCGGTGTACACGCTGTCGGCGGTCATCTCGCAACCCTTCCTGTCCTCGAGGGTCCGCAGCTCATCAGTCGGGTTCGAGCCGCAGGACGTTTCGAGGTGGAGAGGGTTTGACGGCAAGATCGTGATGTAAGTACCCGATTATTCAGCCGATCCGGTGTGACCGGGGCTACTGGATGAGCCCGAGGCCCCGCACGGCGTCGCGCTCCTCGGCCAGCTCGCGCACCGACGCGTCGATCCGCTCCCGGGAGAACGCGTCGATCTCCAGCCCCTGGACGATCTCCCAGCGACCGCCGCGGGAGACCACCGGGAACGAGGAGATCAGGCCCTCCGGGACGCCGTAGGAGCCGTCGGACGGCAGCGCGACCGAGGTCCAGTCGCCCTCCGGGGTGCCGTTCACCCAGTCGTAGACGTGGTCGATGGCCGCGTTGGCCGCCGACGCCGCGGAGGACGCGCCGCGCGCCTCGATGATCGCCGCGCCGCGCTTGGCCACGGTCGGGATGAACGTGTCGCGCACCCAGGCCTCGTCATTCACGGCGGCCAGCGCCGGCGAGCCGCCGACCTCGGCGTGCTGCAGGCTCGGGTACTGGGTGGCGGAGTGGTTGCCCCAGATCGCCAGCCTCCTGATCTCGGTGATCGGGACGCCGAGCTTCTTGGCGAGCTGGGAGATCGCCCGGTTGTGGTCGAGTCGGGTCATCGCGGTGAACCGCTCGGCGGGCACGTCCGGGGCGTGCGCCTGGGCGATCAGGGCGTTGGTGTTGGCCGGGTTGCCGACCACGAGCACCCGCACGTCGTCCGCGGCGCCGGCGTTGATCGCCTCGCCCTGCGGCTTGAAGATGCCGCCGTTGGCCTCGAGCAGGTCACCGCGCTCCATGCCCTTGGTGCGCGGGCGGGCGCCGACGAGCAGCGCGACGTTGACGCCGTCGAAGGCGCGCTTCACGTCGTCGGTGATGTCGATGCCGGTGAGCAGGGGGAACGCGCAGTCCTCCAGCTCCATGGCGGTGCCCTCGGTGGCGCGGATGGCCGGAGGGATCTCCAGCAGGCTCAGGCGCACGGGGGTGTCCGGGCCGAGCAGCTGTCCGGAGGCGATGCGGAACAGGAGTGCGTAGCCGATCTGGCCGGCCGCACCGGTGACGGTGACGTTCACGGGAGACACGCCCGGCAGGCTATCAAGGTGCGGTTACCGCAACTCGTGCAGCGTTCGGGTGGACTTGTCCCGCACGCGTGGCGAAGTGCTGACTTCGGCACCCCGGCGAGGCATCATCGGGTCCTGCTGATGTCCGAGTCCACGGTCCGTATCAGGCTCATCGGAGCCGAGTTGCGCCGCCATCGCGAGGCTGCCGGCCTCACACTGACCGAATTGGCAACGCGGATCGGCATCGAAAAGACCCAACTGAGCCGCATGGAGACCGGGGATCGCACGCAGAAGTGTGAGGACGTCGCCGGCCTGCTCGCCATCTACGGGGTCATCGGTGAGAAGCGGAAGACTCTCCTGCAGCTCACCCGCGAAGCGGAACGAAGCTGCCGGTGGCAGCGAAACTGCCCTTACGAACAGCGAGTCGCGGCCCTGAAGACCTTGGAAGCACGGGCGGTCGGGCTGATCAACTTTGAGTGCACGGTGGTTCCCGGGCTGCTGCAGACGGTCCCCTACGCCCGCGCCTTGATAAGCACCTTTCCGTTGATCGACGAGGAAGAGGTCGGCCGGCGGGTTGCCGATCGTATTTACCGCCAGTCGGTGCTGCGCAAGCTTGGCGCACCGGAGTTCCTTGCGATCATCACTGAGAACGTGCTGCACAACATCATCGGTAGCCGCACGATCATGCGCGAGCAACTCGCCTACCTCGCCGAAGCCGCGCAGCGTCCCAACATTCAATTGCGGATCATCCCACGTGCCGTCGGAAACCATCCTGGACTTGATGGACCGTTCGTGCGCGTGCGATTCCGTGATCGCCATGGGGTCGTGGTCCTGGAGAACCGAACCTCCAACTTGTTCCTCGAGGACAACGAGGAACTCATGGTCTACAACGATGTTCTCGAGGAGATGCTGACTGTGGCGCTCAATAACGACGACTCGGTAGCGTTGGTGCGTGAACTGGCGGAAGAGCAGTTTCAGCAGTGAAGGTGGCGCCAACTGTGTTGAGGTTGCCTGGCTTCCGGGCGCGATGGCGTTCCGGGACTCCAAGAATCCCGGCGGGCCCGTACTACTGGTGAAGCGGGCCGCCCGTGATGGTCAACGACACGGCCATCACGGCGAGGCCTAGCCCGCCGTAGAGCAGCACGTCCATCCCGCGGCCGCGGATGGCGACCAGGCCGATCCGGCCGTCCGGCAGCAGGGCCCGCAGCACGCCGGCCATGACCAGGGCCACGCCGATCAGCACGGTGCCTTCGCGCCAGTGGTACTGCACGATACGGATCAGGCCGAACGTGGCGACGGCCAGCACGAGGAGCAGCGGGATCTGCGACTTCACTCGGGCAGGCTCCGCTCGGCGGCGACCACGGTGTTGGTGAGCAGCATCGCCACGGTCATCGGACCGACACCGCCGGGCATGGGCGCGAGATGGCCGGCCACCTCGCGCACGTCCGGGTGAACGTCGCCGACGAGGCCGTTCTCCGTCCGGGTGATGCCGACGTCGAGCACCGCCGCGCCGGGCTTGACCATGTCCGGGGTGATCAGGCCGACGCTGCCGGCCGCGGCCACCACGATGTCGGCCCGCCGGACCTCGGCACCGAGATCCTTGGTTCCGGTGTGGCACAAGGTAACCGTGGCGTTCTCGGTTCGGCGGGTGAGCAGCAGGCCGAGCGGGCGGCCGACGGTCACGCCGCGGCCGACGACCGTGACGTTGGCGCCGGCGATGGGCACGTCGTACTGCCGGAGCAGCGCGAGGATGCCCTGCGGGGTGCACGGCAGCGGGCCGGCCTCCATCAGCACGAGCCGGCCGAGGTTCACCGGGTGCAGCCCGTCGGCGTCCTTGGCCGGGTCGATCCGCTCCAGGATCGCGCCGGCGTCGAGGTGGCCGGGGATCGGCAGCTGCACGATGTAGCCGGTGCACTCCGGGTCGGCGTTCAGCTCGTCGATCACGGACTCCAGCTC
This sequence comes from Actinophytocola sp., assembly GCF_036002505.1. Lineage (GTDB taxonomy): Bacteria > Actinomycetota > Actinomycetes > Mycobacteriales > Pseudonocardiaceae > DASYTH01. The sequence goes on from NZ_DASYTH010000481.1 coordinate 11,629, forward strand.
GGCCTGGGAGATGTCGGCCGGAAGATCGCGGCGGATCGACGTGATGCCGACCTTGGCGCAGGCGTTGTGCTTGCCCCGGACGTAGGCGTGCGAGCCGGGGTCGTCGCCCACCAGCACGGTGCCCAGGCCGGGCACGACACCGCGGCCCCTGAGCGCGGCGACCCGCTCGGTCAGGTCGTCGAGGATCGCGTTGCGGGTGGCCTTGCCGTCCAGGATCGTCGCCGTCACAACCGCCATCCTCTCACCGCCGGATGGCCGCTACGCCGACCGCCACCATGGTTATCGCCGCGCCGGTCACGCCGGCCACGGTGAGCGCGGAACCAGGCGCCGGGACGATCAGGTCGAGCAGCACCGCGCCGATCAGCTGGCCGGCGACCGAGGCCAGACCCAGCACCAGCACCCCGACGAACCGGACCGCGGTCACCGCGGTGAGCACCGCGCCGATGCCGAGCGGTCCGCCGAGATAGAGCCACCACTGGCCGGGCGGTGCCGCCGGGGCGCCCCGCACCGCGAGGTCCACGGCGAACGCGACCAGCAGCACGGCGGCGCCGGCCAGGAAGTTGACCAGGGTGGGCACGATGACGTTGTCCGCCTCGCGGCGCACCAGGCCGTTCACCGCCACCTGCCAGGCCAGCCCGATCCCGGCCAGGGCCGGCAGCACGGCGAGCCAGAGCCCGGACGGGTGACCCAGCCGGTCGGACACCGCCACCAGCACCGCGAGCACCGCGAGGACGGCCCCGGCCGCGCGGGGCACGGTGACCGGCTGCGGGCCGGCGGGCCCGATGCCGGCCCGGTCCACCAGCAGGCTGCTGGCCACGTTGCCGGAGACGACGGCCACCGTGAACACCGCGACGCCGAGCATGGCGACGGTGATGCCCTGCGCGGCCACCACGAACCCACCGCACATCCCGCCGAGGCACTCCCACCAGCGCAGCCGGCCGCTCCGGATACTTTTCACCAGACGGGTGACGCCGCGCCGGGCCGCGGGCAGCGCCGCGACCGCGACGACCAGCGGCACCAGACCGACGCCGAACGAGATCAATGCGGCGAACACGCCGTCGTCCAGCAGGTGGCCGAGCTGGCCGTTCACCCGGCCCTGAACGGCCAGGCAGACCCCGCCGAGCGCGGCCAGCGCCGCACCCGCGGCACGCCGGGTAGCCGGGACGTGATGTGGTGCGGAGATGTCTGCCCTCACGGGTATCCATCCTGACCGAACCGGGTGATCGGGATCGACGCGGCTAAAGTGACGGGCGATGCGTGCCCTTGAGGAGCGGATGGTGCAACCGACGCAGCTCGACCCGACCGAACAGGACGCCCTGGTCAAGCAGATCGGGCTGGCCTTGCTGC
>NZ_DASYTH010000482.1:0-3659 GCF_036002505.1 Actinophytocola sp.
CGACCCGCACGGTGGTCGCGTTCTCCGGCAGGCCCATCGGCAGCCCGGGGGTGACGCCCGGCGTCTGATTGATCCCTTGGTAGTCGGCGTAGACCTGCTTCTGCTCCTCCTCGGGGAGCGCGGCCTGTCGCTCAAGCGCGGTGCCCTGATAGATCAGCATGACGTACTTCATCGCTTCCTCCTCGTCACTACCAGATGGTCGCGCAATAAGACGAACGGCGAGCCACGAAATCGACGGGTGGACACCGGAAATCTTGAGCTTCCCCGTATTGGGTGGCCGTCCAAGCGTGGATCTGGCCCCGACGAACTCCTGCTGAAGCTGGCTCTCGTCGTGGCGCTAGGTGCGATGCCAAGCAACACGCTCGAACTGTCTGGGGAACTGTCCGTCGGTGACGTCGTCGAGATCCACACCGGGCAGCGCAGCCATTGGCTGGCCTGCGACCCGGTCGGTTGGCGGCCCATCGCCGAGCCGGCCTACACCTGCGGCGAACCGCTGGCAGCGGCCGTCGTGTACCGGCACCTGGCCCGCCAACGACCTGAGCGGTAGCCCGCTTCGGCGGCGCGGCCAGCGTTACATCACCCCGTTGTTCGGCGCGTGGGTCCGGTGCCGGCCCTGCGGCACCGCAGCAGGTCGGCGTGGGAGTCGGCCACGTCGCGACGTACCGTGATCTGCACTTCCTCGAGCAGGGTGCGCAGCAGCTGTTTGCGGTCCTTGTCGGTGGTGGTGGCAGCGTGCCATACCTGGTCGAGGTCCTCGCCGAGGGCGAGGATGGCGGCGCGTTCGGCGTCGGTGAGCAGGGTGGGGCGGCGTTGTTCGCGGCGGCACAGTTCGGCTTCGGCGTCGGCGGCGGCCTGCAGGGCGGTGTTCCACTCGGCCTCCAACCCGCGGGCGACGAGCCGGTTGTCCGGGTCGACCGCGCGGTAGCGGCGCTCGGCTTTCAGCGCGGCGTCGCGGGCCTGTTCGACCTGGCGACGATGCTGGTCCAACGCGGCGTCGTAGCCGGCCTCGAGCTGCTCGGCGGCGGCCAGGCAGGCATGCAACGCCGCCGGGGACACCGCGGCGAGGAACGTCTCGGCGACGGCGGCGTCGATGGCTTGCCCACCAACGTTCATGTGCCGGGATCCCTTGCCGTCGACCAGTTCAGCCGAGCCGTGGCAGTAGTAGTTCGGCACCGACTTGGCCGGTCCGCGGTAGAACACGGCGAGCTTGCGGCCACAGTCCCCGCAGGGGGCCAGGCTCTGCAGCAACGCGGCGCCTTCCCGGACCGCGCCGGTGCCGGGCTGGTGCCGTTCCGGGCGGATGTTCTGCCCGATGCGCTGCTGGTTGGCCCGGTGGGTGTCCCAGTCGATGCCCCGCGATTTCTCTGGGTGATGAGGACCTCCCACTGGTCTTGCGGCAGGCTACGTCGCCGTGCCCGCAGCCGGCCGTCGCCGCCGACGTAGTGGTCCTGGCGTGTCCGGCCGTAGACGTAGGCGCCGGCGTAGGCGGGGTGGGTCAACGTGGTGTGTACCGCGTGGTAGGTCGGCTCCACCCAGGTGATCTCCGGGAGCCGGTCCCGCCGATAGCCGACCGGCTGCAACGGCCAGCGCAGGTTGTTGTCCTTTAGCCACAGCCAGGTAGCGCGCACCGACCCGGACACGGCGAACTGGTCGAACACCGCCCGGATGACACCGGTGACGGCCTCGTCGGGGTGGAGGCGGATCGCCCCGTCGGCCTCGCCCCAGACCAGCCCGACCGGCAGGCCGGTGCGCAGCTCGCCACGGGCGGCCTTGTTGCGGATGCCGCCGTCCAGGCGGGCCCGCAGCACGTGCAGCTCAGCCTCGCTGAGCATGCCCTTCATGCCCAGTTATCTGACCTTGATCGTCTTTTGGGGAGCCGGGTTGCAGGTCATGACGTTGATGACGCGTCTTTGACGTGGCGCGGCGCGGCGGTGGTGTTGTGATTGGCGGTGGCGGGATCGACTCAGTTGCCGATGGGCGGCGGGTCGGCGCCTGGGCGGCGGCGTAGCTCGAGGAGTTCGCCGTGCGCGACGGCGAGTTGGGCTTGGTCTCGGCGAGTTCGTGGCGCAGCTCGGTCAGGCGGGCGCTCAGGACGGCGGCGATGTTCAGCCTCGAAGGCGATGACAGCCAGGTGCGAGCACCCACACGAGACGCCAGACGGGCCCGGATCCAACGGACCAAGATGCTGAACATCCGGCCACGCCGCCGACGCCGATTACCCATGACCCGCCTCTAGTCCACGGCACCGACAACCGCGGCAGAGCCGAGCAGCAACACCCTCAATCGGCCGATGAGGGCATGCGCGCCTGCTCTCCCCCGACGCCTTTGGTGCCGTGAGGGGCTGGTGACGGCTGGCGCCGCCCAAACGCACCTGGCCCCATGGCACCGGTCGGGTGTAGCTGACAACAGAGGTCGAGGCTACTGGACGTTGCCGGTCACGCTGGCGTTGCCGCTCAGCGTGAACGTGCAGGTCTTGGTCTTGTTTCCACCGCTGGAGCACGCGCCGGACCAGATCACGTCGCGCCCGTTGGTGGCGCTGAGCGTGATCGACGTTCCCACCGTGAACGACGCCGATCCGGTGCTTCCGACCAAGACGTTGATCCCGGCCGGACTCGAAGTGATCCGCTCACCGCTTCGCCCGGTGGCGGTGACGGTTAGGGTGGCCGACTGACCGGGCGGGTTTACGGTGAGCGTTGCGGTTCGGGTGACTCCGCCCGCGCTCGCGGTGATCGTCACCGGTGTTGACATGGTGACCGCGCTCGTGGTGACAGTGAACGTCGCGCTGGTCGCCCCGACTGGCACCGTCACGCTCGCAGGCACGGACGCGGCGGGGTTGTTGCTCGACAACGCCACGGCGAAGCCGCCGGAAGGAGCCGCGGCGGTCAACGTGACCGTCCCCGTCGACGGGTTGCCGCCCACCACGCTCGACGAACTGACAGCCACCGACGACAGCGCCGCCGCCGCGGGCGGTGCCTGCGGAGTGAACCGGCGCACGGTCGAGAACGGACCCTCAACACCGGCCGAGTTGATGCCACGCACCCGCCACCAGTGCCGCCGGGACGCCAGGGTCGGCGCGGTGAACTGCGACGCCGTGACAACCTGGTCGACCACCAGCGGGCTCGAGAAGGTGCTCGAGTCGTCGATCTGGATGCGGTACGACGTCGCCGCGGTCACGTCCGTCCAGTCGAACGCGACCGGCTGCGCCGGTGTCGAGTCCTGCGCGGGACTCAGCAGCGTCGGGGCCGACGGCGTCGGCGGCGGTGTGACACCGGTCGTGTTCTGCAGCACCGCAATGCCGCTGCTCGCCCCACCCCAGGCCAACGCGATGTCAGGCCGGCCATCGCTGTTCAACGACGCCGAGAGGATCGCCACCCCGCCGATGCTGGACGCGTCCGGAGGGACCTGGTGGTTCACCGGTGACTGGAACGTGCCGTTGCCGTTGCCGTTGCGGATCTGCATCAGCCCCGAGTTGCCGTTGGCCAGGGCCATCGCGAGGTCCTGGAAGCCGTCGAGGTTGTAGTCCGCGACCGCAACGTACTGCGGCACGTTGAGGCCGGGATCGGCCAGGATCAGCGGTTGCCCGAACGCGCCATTCCCGTCGCCGAGGAGAACCGCGGTCCTGCTCCCGTTCGTTGCAATCGCCACCACGAGGTCCTGAA
>NZ_DASYTH010000483.1:0-17181 GCF_036002505.1 Actinophytocola sp.
TGCTGACCAGCAGGGGATGTCGCGGCGCAGCCGCGAGCCCTGAGGACAGCCTCGGACCGCTACCTGCACCCGCTGCAACCACAGCCGATCCAAACCAAACCCAGCCACCCACCTCGGCGGTCCGAGGCTGGCCTCACTGGGACACCGTTACGCAGGCGGCGGCGCTCGGGTGTCATGTCGGTGGAGGTGAGGACATCATCTAGCTGAGCTCGCAGCTCGGGGGCAAGCTCGCCGCCCTGCTCGGCGATGCCGAACGCCAGGGACAGCGCGGGAACGCTGCCGGAGTCCAGGCAAGCTTTGACGATCAGATCGCCGTCCGCCCGGGCGGCGCAGAGCAGGGTGGTCTCGAGCCACCAGGGGTCGTCGACTGCGTCGGCCAGGACCTGGACGAGACCGTTGACCCGGACGTAGCCGGCAGCCAGATACTCCTGAAAGGTGAGGTGAGCGAAGGAGTACCAGCCGCTTTCGCGTTCGATGAGAAGACCGTTGGAGCTGACGTCGGCGAGGAATCTCTCCTCGGTCAATTGGGTCGACACTCGCCGCAGCAACGGTTTGAGCTCCGTTATCAGGTCGGTCCGGGCCACGTCGCGGACTTGTTTCTGCATCATGACGAAGGCGAGGCGGCGAAGAAGCGCTTCCTTTTTGTCGCCGCTCAGTTCGATGGGGAGGTTCTTGGCTTCCTGGCGGCGGCTGAGCATGACCTGACAGATCTCGGCGTAGAGGTCGGTGCGGCTGCCGGGGAGGGCGCCGCGGAAGCGGTGGACGTTGGCGATCATGGTGAGGAGCAGGGGGTTGACCGTGAGGTCGTGGAGGGCGGGGTTGGTGTCAAGGCGTTTGAGCAGGTCGTCGGCGGCTTCGTTGGCGCGCAGGTGGACGTCAGGGCCGGCTTCGTTGGTGGCGTGTCGCTCGATTGCCAAGTACCAGCCGTGGACCAGGCGGGTGACCTGCTCGCCGGTGAAGCTGCGGACTTGGACCACGGTGGCGCCGTCGATGGGAGCGTCACGGTAACCCTGGGGCCGAGAGGTGATCACAAAGTCGTTGCGGGGGTATTGCCGGGTCTGGTCGGTGACCCATGCGGCGACCTTGGCGCGGTCCTCTTTCTTGGCCACTTCGTCGAGACCGTCAAGGAGGACGACGGCGTGGCCGGCGCGCAGATGCTGCTCGAACCAGCCAGGTGGTTCCGTGGTGCCCATTCGGCCGAGGGTGTCCACGACGAGCATTGGCAGGGTCACCTGGGGATTTGCGACGATCTTCGTAACGTGGTCACGGAGGTAGAGCAGCAACGGCACGGTGCGGCGGCCGCGGGGGTGGCGGCAGAGTGCGCGGGCGGTGTGGCGGAGGAGGGTGGTTTTGCCGCTGCCGGGGACGCCGACGACGGCGAGTACAGCTGGGTCTTCGTTGTCAAGGAAGTCGTTGAGGGAGTGGCGGTCGGTCACCTCGGCGGGGGTTTGGGTGAGGACGCCTTCGGGGATCTGGTGGGGGGCGCGGTAGGCGAGGCTGACGTCGACGAAGACTTCGTCGAGTTCGGGGGTGTAGAAGCCGATCGTGGCCAGGCCTTTGACGTCGATGCGGCGGAGGCTGCCGAGCATGTACTCGCGGTATTGGCGGCCGAACCGGGTCACCTTGCGGTGGACCGCACGGTCGATGATGTCGACGATCTCTGCGCGCCAGCGTTTCCACAGGATGGTGCCGCCGGCCAGGGATACGCCGCCGCCGGTAAGGGTCAGCCACAACGGAATGGTTGCCATCGACCACGATCCCTCGTCCGGGTGTCCTTGAAGGGTGCATCGAAGTACGCAGGGTACGCAGCACAATGCAGTGGACAATTTGCGGCCCGGGCCGTTGCTCGGCCTGGTGATCGGTGGATCGGGCTGGCCGTAGTATCCGATCATGATTAATCGGATGCTATGGTTTTCTGTGGTATCCGATGCGGCCGAGGCTGGGAGGCAGGCGTGGCCTGCGCTGCGGTGGGAGGCGCATCGATGGGTGCCGTCGATCTCCCGTGGCCTTGTGTCGCGCTCTGTCCGCGAGAGTCACCGGGGCTCGTACCGGGCTGCGGTGCCGCCTGCGATTGCCGGCTTCGCGCCGGTTCTGTCCTCGAGCGCGCTCGCGTTGGCGGATGAGGCGTCGATCGAGGTTGCTCGGTTCGACGGGGAGATGGGTGTCGAGATCGAGCCGTTCGAGGCGGTGCTGTTGAGGGCCGAGTCGGCGTCCTCATCGCAGATAGAGAACCTGACCTCGGGGGCGAAGGCGATCGCACTTGCCGAGTTGGGTGACCGGGAGAGGCGGAACGCGACCGAGATCGTGGCGAACGTGCGGGCGATGCGGGCTGCTATCGACCTTGCTGACCGGCTTGACGGGGACGCCATCTTGTCGATGCAGTCGGCTCTTCTCGCTGACGAGTATCCGGACCTGACCGGTCGGTGGCGCTCGCAGCAGGTGTGGATCGGTGGCAGCGGCTTTGGCCCACATCAGGCCACGTTCGTCCCACCGCACGCGGATCGGGTTGCCGCCGCCATGGCGGACCTTGTCGGTTTCATGCAGCGAAACGATATTCCTGTTCTGGTGCACGCGGCGCTCGCGCATGCCCAGTTCGAAACCATTCATCCGTTTCCGGATGGCAACGGGCGGACAGGCAGAGCGATCGTGCATGCGATGCTGCGGGCGAAGGGTCTCACCCGCAATGTGACGGTTCCGGTGTCCGCTGGGCTGCTGACCGATACGGAGGCCTATTTCGACGCGCTGACCGCATTTCGTGCGGGTGAACCCGACGCTATTGTCATGCGTTTCGCCGAGGCGTCGTTCTCGGCCGTGGTGAACGGTCGTCAACTAGTGTCTGATCTGCACGATGCGCGGGCTCGCTGGCAGACGGTGATCAGGGCTCGTCAGGACTCCGTGGCCTGGTCGCTGGTGGACCTGCTGCTTCGCCATCCGGTGATCGATGCCCCCACCGCCCAGCGTGAGCTCGGCGTCACCGCGGCCAACACACAGCGCGCCATCCGGCGGCTCGCTGATGCCGGCGTCATCACCGAGTTCACCGATCGCAAGCGCAATCGTCTATGGCAGTCGATAGAGATATTGTCCGCACTGGACGCCTTCGCCGCTCGAGCGGGGCGCCGCGGGCTGACCCGGTAAGGTCAGTCTTCTTCGTCATCGCGGGCGAGGTGGGTGGCCAGGCGGTCGATGGCGGTTTCGAACTCGGGGTGGAGGTCGACGAAGTCGCGGAGTTTCATCGCTAGCCAGGAGAAGGTGAACTCTTCCTGGCCGCGGCGGTCTTCGAGCTCTTCGATGCCTCGGTCGGTGTGGTACATGGAACGGCGCTCATCCCGTGTAGTTGGAGTGCGATGAAGGGGGCCTTCCTCGCACTGGGCGTGAGGAAGGCCCCCTTCATCGCACCTTGGCCTTACGTGAAGGCTTTATCGATGATTTGGCGTTGTTCGATTTCGTGGACTTTGGAGGAGCCGGCGGAGGGGGCGGACATCATGCGGCGGGACACGCGGGTGAGCCTCGGCATGTCGGGGAAGAGTTCGGGGAGGTGGAGGCCGTAGAAGGGCCAAGCGCCCTGGTTGGCCGGTTCTTCTTGGACCCAGCGGTAGTCGGCGGCGCCGGGGTAGCGGTCGAACACGGCTTGGAGGCGCTTCATGGGGACGGGGTAGAGCTGTTCGATGCGGACGATCGCAGTGTCGGTGGCGGCGATCTTTTCTCTTTCGGCGGCTAGTTCGTAGTAGAGCTTGCCGGAGACGAAGAGGACCTTGCGGATCGTCGTGGGGTCGGTGGCGGGGTCGTCGATCACCGATTCGAAGCGGGAGTCGGCGATGAAGTCCTCGACGTTGGACACCGCGGCTTTGTTGCGGAGCATGGATTTGGGGGTGAAGACGACCAGGGGGCGTTGGACGCCGTCGAGGGTGTGGCGGCGGAGGAGGTGGAAGTAGTTGGCCGGCGTGCTCGGCATGGCGACGGTCATGGAGCCTTCGGCGCAGAGTTGGAGCCAGCGTTCGATGCGGCCGGAGGTGTGGTCGGGGCCCTGGCCTTCATGGCCGTGCGGGAGCAGCATCGCGACGTCGGAGAGCTGGCCCCATTTGGCTTCGCTGGAGGAGATGTACTCGTCGATGACGGATTGGGCGCCGTTGACGAAGTCGCCGAACTGGGCTTCCCAGATGACCAGCGCGTCGGGGTTGGCGACGGAGTAGCCATATTCGAAGCCCAGGGCGGCGTATTCCGAGAGTGCCGAGTCGTAGACGAGGAAGCGGCCCTGCTCGGGGGCGAGGTTCTGGAGCGGCGTGTACTCCTTGCCGGTGTGCCGGTCGACGATCACCGCGTGCCGCTGGACGAACGTGCCGCGGCGGGAGTCCTGGCCGGACAGGCGGACCATGCGGCGTTCGACGAGGTTGAGTGAGCCGAACGCGAGCAACTCGGCGAAGGCCCAGTCGATGCCGCCTTCGCGGGCCATCTTGACCCGCCGCTCCAGCACCGGCTTGACCCTCGGATGCGGTGAGAAGCCCTCCGGCAGGTTGACGTGTGCGTCGGCGATCTTCTCCACGATCTCGCGGGTGATCGCGGTGTTGACCTTGGCCGGCACCTGCTGCTCGGCCTCGACCGACGGGGACGGCGCGGCGGCGTGCTTCTCCAGCTCGCGGACCTCGTTGAACACGTGCTCGAGCTGGGAGGAGAAGTCGCGCAGGGCCTTTTCGGCCTCGTCGAAAGAGATGTCGCCGCGGCCGATCAGGGCCTCGGTGTAGGTCTTCCGGACGCTGCGCTTGGTGTCGATGATGTCGTACATGCCGGGCTGGGTCATCGACGGGTCGTCGCCCTCGTTGTGGCCGCGGCGCCGGTAGCACACCATGTCGATCACGACGTCCTTGTTGAACGCCTGGCGGTAGTCCATGGCGAGCGCCGCCACCCAGTAGCACCCCTCGGGGTCGTCGCCGTTCACGTGGAACACCGGGGCCTGGATCATCTTCGCCACGTCGGTGGCGTACTGGCTCGACCGGGACGCCTCGGGTGCGGTGGTGAAGCCGACCTGGTTGTTGACGATCACGTGCACCGTGCCGCCGGTGCGGTATCCGCGCAGCAGGGCCAGGTTCAGCGTCTCGGCGACCACGCCCTGGCCGGCGAACGCGGCATCGCCGTGCATGGCGACCGGGAGCACCGAGTAGCCGGTGCCGCCCTTGTCCAGCAGGTCCTGCTTGGCCCGGACGATGCCCTCCAGCACCGGGTCCACGGTCTCCAGGTGCGACGGGTTGGCGGTGAGCGTCACCTTCGTCTCGCCGTCGCCGAACATCCGGAAGTACTTGCCCTCGGCGCCGAGGTGGTACTTCACGTCGCCGGAGCCGTGCGCCTGGCCGGGATCCAGGTTGCCCTCGAACTCCTGGAAGATCTGGGAGATCGGCTTGCCGACGATGTTCGCGAGCACGTTGAGCCGGCCGCGGTGCGGCATGCCGATGACGACCTCGTCCAGCTCGTACTCGGCGGCCTTGTCCAGAACCGTGTCCAGCAGCGGGATGACCGACTCGCCGCCCTCGAGCGAGAACCGCTTCTGGCCGACGTACTTCGTCTGCAGGAACGTCTCGAACGCCTCGGCCGCGTTCAGCTTGGACAGGATGTACTTCTGCACGGCCTGCGGCGGCTTCTCGTGCCGGACCTCGACCCGCTCCTGGATCCAGCGCCGCTCTGCCGGGTCGAGGATGTAGGTGTACTCGACGCCGACCGTGCGGCAGTAGGAGTCGCGGAGCACCCCGAGGACGTCGCGAAGCCTCATCCGGTCCTTGCCGGCGAACCCGCCGACCGGGAACTCGCGGTCGAGGTCCCACAGGGTGAGGCCGTGCGAGAGGACGTCGAGGTCCTCGTGCTTGCGCTGCCGGTAGTTCAGCGGGTCGGTGTCGGCCATGAGGTGGCCGCGGGTGCGGTAGGCGTCGACCAGCCCGATCACCCGGGTGGTCTTGTCGATCGCGCCCTCGGGGATGTCCTCGACCCAGCGCACCGGCTCGTACGGGATGCGGAGCGAGGTGAAGATGTTGTCGTAGAAGCCGTCCTCGCCGAGCATCAGCTGGTGGATGCGGCGGAGGAACTCACCGGACTCGGCGCCCTGGATGATCCGGTGGTCGTACGTGGAGGTCAGCGTGATGATCTTGCTGACCGCCAGGTCGGTGAGCGTCCGCTCGCTGGTGCCCTGGTACTGCGCGGGGTAGTCCATCGCGCCGACGCCGACGATCGCGCCCTGCCCGGGGGTGAACCGGGGGACCGAGTGGTTGGTGCCGATGGTGCCCGGGTTGGTCAGCGAGATCGTGGTGCCGGTGAAGTCGTCGGTGGTGAGCGCGCCGTTGCGGGCCTTGCGGATGATGTCCTCGTAGGCCTGCCAGAACTGGGTGAAGGTCATCCCCTCGCAGCCCTTGATCGACGCCACGACGAGGTTGCGCGAGCTGTCCTTGCCGGGCAGGTCGATGGCCAGGCCGAGGTTCACGTGCTCGGGCGTGACCAGCGTCGGCTTGCCGTTGACGACCGCGTAGTGCCGGTTCATGTTCGGGTACGTGTCCAGCGCGCGGATCACCGCGTAGCCGATCAGGTGCGTGAAGGAGACCTTGCCGCCGCGGGTGCGCCGCAGGTGGTTGTTGATCACGATGCGGTTGTCGCCGAGCAGCTTCGCCGGCACCGACCGGACGCTCGTCGCGGTCGGGATGGTCAGCGAGAGGTCCATGTTCTTGGCGATCACGGCACCCGCGCCGCGCATCGGCTTGACCTGGTCCCCCTCGGCGATCTTCACCGGGGCGGTCGGGATCGACGGCGGAGCGGCGGCCGGCGCCGGGCTCGCGGGGGCCGCCGGGCGGACCGTCGTGGCCGCGTTGACCTGGCCGTTGAGGGAGCTCTCCTCGGCCTGGGTCCGCGCCTTGGTGGTGGCCACGCCCTGACTCGCAGCCCGCGGTGTCGGCTTGTAGTCGGCGAAGAAGTCGTGCCATGCCGGGTCTACCGACGAGGGGTCCGCGAGGAACTGCTCGTACATCTCCTCGACGAGCCACTCGTTTGGGCCGAACTGTGAAGCGGGACTGCTGGTGGACACGGCTCCCTATCGCCTCTATCCCTGTCGAACTAGAACCTTGAGTGCTGCCTGACAGGCTAGTCCTCCACCCGAGTGGTTTGTGACACAACAGGCGGACGGTGTCCAACCTCATCCGGACTCGTCCCGTACCGCCAGAGGTGGGCGTACCGGCCGTCCGCGGCGAGCAGCTCGGTGTGGGTGCCGACCTCGACGATCTTGCCGGTGTCCAGGACGATGATCCGGTCCGCACGGGCCGCGGTGGCCAGGCGGTGCGCCACGACGAACGTGGTGCGCGGTCTTTTCCGGGGGCTCCGCCCCCGGACCCCCGACAGGGGCTCAGCCCCCGTACCCCCCTTTGACAACGTCTCGCTGGCCGCGAGCACCGCCGCCTCGGTGGCCGGATCCAGCGCGGCCGTGGCCTCGTCGAGCAGCAGCACGTCCGGGTCGACGAGGGCGGCGCGGGCCAAGCCGACGAGTTGGCGTTGGCCGGCGGACAGGCCTTGGCCGCGTTCACCGACCTGCTGGCGGAAGCCGTCGGGAAGGCTGGCCACCATGGGGAGGGCGCCGACCGTGCGGACGGCGGACTCGACGTCGGCCGGGGTGGGGGCGGGGCGGCCGTAGGCGACGTTGCTGGCGATGTCACCGGTGAAGAGGTGGGCTTCCTGGGGGACGACGCCGAGGCGTTGGCGGTAGCCGGAGAGGTCGTAATCGCGGAGGTCCACGCCGTCGACGAGGACGGCGCCGGTGGTGGGGTCGTAGAACCGGGCGATCAGTTTGACCACTGTGGACTTTCCGGCTCCGGTGGCGCCGACGAGGGCGACGGTTTCGCCGGGTTCGGCGCGCAGGGAGATGCCGTCCAGGGCGGGGGTGTCGGCGCCGGGGTAGGTGAAGGAGACGTTGCGCAGCTCGACGGCGCCGTCCAGCGCCGCCGGCACGGGAACCGGGTCGGGAGCGGGCTGGATGGAGGTGGGGGTGCGCAGGAGCTCGGAGATCCGGCGCAGGCCGACGCGGGCCTGCTGGTAGCCGTCGAACACGCCGGAGAGCTGCTGGACCGGGCCGAAGAACAGGCCGAGGTAGAGCAGGAAGGCAAGCAGCACGCCCGGGGTGAGGCCGCCGGAGGCCACCCGGTGCGCACCGGCGATCAGCACCGCGGCCTGTGCCAGGCCGGCGAGCATGGCGGCGAACGGGAAGTAGGTGGCGACGTAGCGCTGGGCGCGCAGCCGGGTCCGCCGGTAGGCGTCGCTGCGCTCGGCGAAGGCCCGGGCCGAGGCGTCCTCGCGGGTGAACGCCTGGGCGACGCGCAGGCCGGAGACGTTCTCCTGCATGTCCGCGTTCACCGCGCTGACCCGCTCGCGGGCCTCGGTGTAGGCCACTGTGGACAGTCGTTGGAAGATCACCGTGGCGACGATCAAAATGGGGAGCACGGCCAGGGCGACCAGGGCCAGCGAGGCGTCGGTGAGGAACAGCGCGGTGACCACCGCGACCACGGTGAGCAGGCTGGTCACCGCCGAGACCAGGCCGGTCTGCAGGAACGTGGACAGGGCGTCGACGTCCGTGGTCATCCGGGTCATGATCCGCCCGGCCATCTCCCGCTCGTAGTAGTCCAGGCCGAGCCGCTGCAGGTGCGCGTAGCTGCGCACGCGGAGCAGGTAGAGCAGGCGCTCGCCGACCCGCGCGGTGAGCACGGTGGTCAGCTTCACGTCCAGCCAGCCGAGCCCGACCAGGACCACGCCGACGCCGGTGGCCACGAACAGCGCGGAGGCGTTGCCGCTGACCACGCCCGCGTCGATGCCGCGGCGGAACAACGCGGGCAGGCCCATGGCCATCGCGGTGTCGGCGATGACCAGCAACCCCACGGTGATCATGCCGGCGCGGACCGGGCGGAGCAGCTTGCGCAGCCGGAACCCCGGGTCGGGCGCGGTCGGGTCCTCGCCGTTGAGGTCGGGCCGCTCGGTGGCCCGCGGCAGCGCGTTCACCTGCTCGAGCAGCTCCGGCGTGGGCGGAATGGCGCCGAGCATCCCGTCGCCACCCATCCCGCGGCCGCCGACGGTGGCCGCGGGTCGGCGGGCCGGAAGTTCAGTCTCCGCGGCATCCTGCGGCCAGAGCGCCGGTGTGATCCCGTCCGGTCCCGGCGCGAGGTCACCGGTGTCGCACCGGCTCACGTCCTCGATCGCCTCGCCCGGCCCGGCCAGCAGCGAGCGGTACAACTCGCAGCGCTCGGTGAGCTCGTCGTGGGTGCCGGTGTCCACCAGCAGGCCGCGGTCCAGCACGGCGATCCGGTCGGCCAGCGCCAAAGTCGAGCGGCGGTGCGCGATCAGCAGCGTGGTCCGGTCCCGGGTGACCGAGCGCAGCGTGTCGTGGATGGCCGCCTCGGTGGCCACGTCCACCGCCGAGGTGGCGTCGTCCAGCACCAGCACCCGGGGGTTGGACAGCAGCGCCCGGGCCAGGGCCACCCGCTGGCGCTGGCCGCCGGACAGGGTCAGCCCGCGCTCGCCCACCACCGTGTCGTACCCGTCGGTCAGCTCGGTCACGAACTCGTGCACCTGCGCGGCCTTCGCGGCGGCCAGCACCTCGGCGTCGGTGGCGTCCGGCCGGCCGTAGGCGACGTTCGCCCGGATCGTGTCGGAGAACAGGAACGCCTCCTCGAACACGACGCCGACGGTCCGGCGCAGCGAGGCGAGGCGCAGTTGGCGGAGGTCCACCCCGCCGATCCGGATGGCGCCGGCGTGCACGTCGTAGAAACGGGGTAACAGCAAGGAGACCGTGGACTTGCCGGACCCCGCGGTGCCGACCAGGGCGAGGGTTTCCCCCGGCCGGACGGAGATCGAGACGTCGGTGACGACCGGCTCGCTGCGGGTGTAGCCGAAGGTGACGTGGTCCAGGGTGACGTCGACCGGGCCCGCCGGCACGTCCACGGCGTCCGGTGCGTCGACCACGTCCGGCTGCGAGTCGATCAGCTCGTAGACGCGCTCCACACCGGCCCGGGCGAGCTGGCCGCTGACCAGCAGGCTGGACAGCAGCCGGGTGGGCCCGATCAGGTTCGCCACGTAGCTGGCGAAGGCCAGGAAGGTGCCCAGCGTGACCTGGCCGTGCAGGGCCATCCAGCCGCCCAGGGCGAGCACCGCGACCTGCCCGATGGCGGGCATGGCCACCATGGTCGCGGCGATCTTCGAGGTGAGCGCCGCGGCGCGCATCCGCTCGGCGAACAGTGTCCGCGCCGCCCGCTCCAGCCGGGCGACCTCGTGCCGCTCCTGCCCGAAGCCCTTCACCACGCGCACGCCGGTGACCGTCTCCTCGACGTGCTGGGCGAGGTCGGCGGCGCGCTGCTGGGCCGACCAGGTGGCCGGGAAGAGCGTGGTTCGGCTGCGTGCCGCCAGGATCGCGACCACCGGGGTGACCACCAGCGCGACCACGGTGAGCAGCGGGGACAGCCAGAGCATGGCGGCCAGCGCGGCCAGCGCGAACACCACCGTGCCGATGGCCAGCGGGACCATCATGAGCAGGCCCTGCACCAGCGTCAGGTCGGTGATCGAGCGGGACACCACCTGCCCGGTGCGCAGCGCATCCTGCTTCCCGCCGTCCAGCCGCTGCACCGCCCCGAACACGGCCTGCCGCAGATCATGCTGGACGTCCAGGGCCAACCTGCCGCCGATGTACCGGCGCACGAACGCGGTGCCGAAGGTGAGCAGCTCCATCGCCACCAGCCCGCCGACCAGCCAGCCCAGCGCGTCGGTGCGCCCGGCGACCGCGTCGTCCACCACGAACTTGACCAGGATCGGGCCGGCCGCCTGGAAGCCGACGCCGACGACGGCGGCGACCACGGACAGGACGACGACACGGGGATGGCGCCAGCAGGCGGCGCTGAGCCGCCGGATCCAGCCGCGCTGCGAAGGTTCGGGCACGTCGCCAGGTTATGCAAAACCGCCGACGGTTCGGTGGCGCGAACGTGGACGAGTCCGGACGAATGTGCCGTTCGCCCGGACCCTGTCGGGAGTGGTGGGCCGCCGGGCGGTGTTCGATCCGACTAGCAAGGGTAGGCCGGAGCTCTGCCCGAGCGGTCGGACCTAGCAACCAGTCCTGCCAATCCAGCCACCGACCCGAACACCGCACGGGCATGCTGGCCCACCGGGCCCAACCGGGCCAGCTGACGATCGCCGCACTATGGCAGCTGCGGCCGTCGTTGTGCAGAACGCGCTTTCCCTTTAGGCGCTGTGCCATTCGTACGGACGCGCCTCGTAGGGTCCTGGTCATGGATCAGGTGCGGGTGGGGTTCGTCGGGTTGGGGATCATCGCGGAGACCCATCTCGAGGTGCTCGCCGAGCTGCCAGACGTGTCGCTGGAGTTCACCGCGGACCCGAAGGTGGCGGAGCCGCGCGATTTCCGCGGCACGAGGCCTCCGCACTACCCCGGGCTTGGCGAGGCCCTCGACGCGCACCAGCCGGATCTGATCGTGATCGCGACACCGACGAGCACCCATGCCGGTCTGGCCGAGCAGGCCCTCACCCGGTCGACCGCGCGGGTGCTGGTGGAGAAGCCGATCGTGGACGACCGGGGCTCGCTGGACCGGCTGCGGGCGCTGGCCGGCGTGGACGGGCGGGTGTTCGTCGCGCACCACTTCGCGTTCTCGCCCGAGGTGCGCTGGGTCGCCGAGCAGCTCGCCGGGCATCCCGAGTGGGGCCCGGTCACGGATATCACGTCGGCGTTCTACGACCCGTACATCCTTCGCGGCGAGCAGGCGTTCGCCTCGTACACGTCGAGCTGGACGGACTCCGGGGTGAACCAGCTCAGCGTGCTCGCCCGGGTGGTCGACCTCGTCGAGCGCACCTCGGCGCAGGACCTGGACGGCGGGGCGAGCGGCTGGGCCACGTTCACGTTCCGCTCCGGTGACGCCACCGGCACGGCCCGGTTGCGCACCAGCTGGCTCACCGGTGCCAGCAGCAAGGAGACCGTGCTCACCTGCGGCCGGACCGGGGTGGAGATCTGGATCGACCACACCGCCATGACCGGGTTCGCGGTCCGGGGCAGCACGTTGCTCGCCACCCACGGCAACGACGGCCGGACCCCGCGGAAGGTCGCGCACTACCGGCCGCTGTACCAGAGCCTGCTGTCCGGCCAGCCGGATCCGGTGCTCGCGTTCGGGACCGCCGCGGCGATCACCGAGCTGCACGGGGTTACGTGATGTCGCGGCGCTGGTTGCGGGCGACGCCGGTGACGAAGAAGAGCATGGTCCAGGCGACGAAGATCAGGCCGCTGATCCAGAGTGCGAAGGCGCCGGGGGCACCGGTCAGCGCGCGGAGGAACTGCTCGAAGCCGTCCCTGACGTCGTCCGGGATGGGCCGGCCGGGCGCGATCTGCTGCAGCTGGTCGAGCAGCAGGAGGGACGCGGTCGATCCGGTGAGGCCGTTGGCCGAGCCGTTCGGCATGAATCCGGCCACGTGCGAGCCGTTGGTGACACCGGTGAGGATGATCTCGCTGAGCGGCCCGACGACCAGCGCGTAGATCAGCAGCAGCACCAGCGTGCCGACCGGCGAGCCGAGCAGCGCGCCGACGCCCATGCCGAGCAGCGTCCACAGCAGGCAGGCCAGGATTCCGGAGAGCAGGATCAGGATCCAGTCGCCCGCCTCGGGCAGGTACTTGCTGTCCGACCCGATCAGGACGCCGATGCTCGCGGCGCCGGCGACCACCGCGCCGTACAGCAGTCCCCACAACACGTAGGTGACCGCCTTGGCGCCCAGCAGGGACGGCCGGTTCGGCGCGGTGAGGAAGCTGGTGGTGATGGTCTTCCGGCTGATCTCGCTGGCCAGGGCGAGCGCCCCGAACACCATCGGGAAGACGGTCGCGATGTTCATGCTCCTGGTCAGCGCGATCGACGACCAGGACAGCGCGTCGAAGTGGATGTCCAGGTCGGTGAAGATCTCCTCGTCGGCGGCGTCGTTGATGAAGCCGGTGAGGAGCGCGGACACCCCCCACGCCCAGCCGAGCGCGAGCAGCACCGCCGGGATGAGCAGCGCCCACCACAGCCTGGTGGTGAGAATCTTGCGGAACTCCGCCTTGACCAGCCGGCCCATCAGCCGTTACCTCCCCATCCGCCCGGACCGGGCTGCTGGTATCCCTGCGGTGGTGTCTGCTGTGGCTGCGGCCCGGTCTGCGGCGACCAGCCGCCGGGCGGCGTTCCGGGTGGTCCGGCCGGCACCGCGTAGCCCTGCTGCTGTTGCGGGTATCCGCCGTATCCCGGCGGGGGTTGGCCGTAGCCGGGCGGCGGCACCGGCGGCAGCTGCCCGTACGCCACCTGCTGCGGCGCGGCGAACTGGCCGCTGGTCATGCGGAAGAACAGCTGCTCGAGGTCGGCCCGCTCCTCCTGGACGCCGTACAGCGCGACACCGGCCTGCGCCGCCACGTCGCCGATCTGCTGCACGGTCGCGTTGCTCACCGCGATCTTGCCGTCCTGGGTCGGCTGGATCCCGGAGATCCCGGCCTCCTGCAGCGCGGTGATGAGCTTGTTCGGGTCGGCCGGTTGGACGATCACCCGGGTCTGCACCGACTTGCGCAGCTCCTCCAGCGGGCCGTAGTACATGGTCTGCCCGCGGCTGATGATCACGACCTGGTCGATGGTCTGCTCGACCTCGGCCAGCAGGTGGCTGGAGATCAGCACGGTGCGGCCGCTGCCGGCGAACGCCTTGAGGAACGTGCGCAGCCAGGCGATGCCCTCCGGGTCGAGGCCGTTGGCCGGCTCGTCCAGCACCAGCACCTGCGGGTCGCCGAGCAGCGCCGTGGCCAGCGCCAGCCGCTGCTTCATGCCCAGCGAGAACCCGCCGGCACCGCGGTCGGCCGCGGTGCCCAGGCCCACCAGGCCGAGCACCTCCTCGGCGCGCTGGTCCGGCAGGCCCATCGCCGCGGCGTAGACCCGGAGGTGGTTGCGCGCGGTGCGGCTGGGGTGGAAGCCCTGCGCCTCGAGCACGGCGCCGACGATCCGGCCCGGGTTGCCGAGCTGGTTGAACGGCTGGCCGTTGATCGTCGAGTAACCCGCGGTCGGGTTGACCAGACCGAGCAGCATGCGCAGCGTGGTGGTCTTGCCGGCGCCGTTGGGCCCGAGGAAGCCGGTCACCGAGCCGGGCTCCACGTGGAAACTGAGGTTCTGCACCGCAGCGACCTGACCGAAGTTCTTGGTCAGGTTCTGCACCACGATGCGACCGCTACCGTCGTGCACGGGGTCCCCTCCTGGTCGCCGGCATGTCGTGGCCGCCATCTTGCCGTACGCCGATGAACGGATGTGGCCCGATGCCCGAATTGGTTAGGGGCGGCGGCGCGGGGCGGGGAGGCCGGCGCGAATCGGGGGAATCCGGGAGGTGATCTCGGCCGGGGTTTCGGTGAGCTCGCCGGCGGCGCGGCGGGCGGCGATGGTGCGGCTGATGCGGCTGAACGGGTTGCGCAGCGGGCGGGTGCGCTTGCCGTGCGGCAGGCCCTCGCCGATCAGTTGCTGGTGCGCCATCCGCCAGATCTGGCACGGCCAGCGGCCGCGTGTCCCGGTTGGACACGCCAGGCAGCGGCCCTCCTGGTCGCGCCGGTGCACGGTGAGCAGCAGCCGCCAGCCGTCGGCGAGACGGTTGATCTCCGTGCGGGCCAAGGGAAGCAGCGTGTTCGGGTCGGCGTCGCCGGCCGCCTGGTCGAGCAGGTCGAGGCGGCGCAGCACCGCGTCGCGGACCGTGTCGTGGGGTGCCTGCATGATGCTCAGCTCACCCGCCGTTCGGCGGTGCGGCCGGCCGCCTGGTCCAGGATGTTGTTCAGCCAACGGGTCTGCTGTGCGTTCAACACGGCCGCCGCGCCCGGCGGGGGAACTACGAGCACCCGGTCACCCTCCACGAAAATCGTCAGCGCGCGATCCCGGCCGAACGGATCATGACATCGTATGGACCAGCGAGGTTCCGTCACTGACCCGACATCGGCCGGCACTCCGGATGACCATAGTGCCTCACGCCGATTTCACCCAGTTGCCGGGTTTCTCACCCGATCGAGTCTATTTCCCGTGGAGAAGTAAACACGACTCGCCCACCCCCAATTGCAGCGCCGTTCGTCCTTGCGGCATACGATGTAGCTGGCGGCCCGCTCCCAGTGACCCCCAGGCTGGTTGAGCGGGCCGCCCCGTACGCGGACCTTTGTCCGCGGAGGGCGCGGACCGTGGTCCGGGGCGATGTCTTCTGGGGGCCAAGCCCCCAGACCCCCGGCCGGAGGGGCTTCGCCCCCCGGACCCCCCAACGGTTGTCGGTTCAGCGCAGGGCGTCAGCTATGTCTACATGGGGCAGGTTGTGCGCGGTTGCGACCGGTTGGTTGGTGAGGGAGCCGGCGTGGGTGTTGAGGCCTGGGGCGAGGGTTGGGTCGGTGGTCAGGGCGGCGTGCCAGCCCTTGTCCGCCAAGGAGATCGCGTAGGGGAGGGTGACATTGGTGAGGGCGTAGGTGGAGGTGCGGGGGACGGCGCCGGGCATGTTGGCGACGCAGTAGAACACCGTGTCGTGGACCTCGAAGGTGGGGTCGGCGTGGGTGGTGGGGCGGGAGTCGGCGAAGCAGCCGCCCTGGTCGATGGCGATGTCGACGAGGACCGCGCCGGGCTTCATGTCGCGGACGAGGTCGTTGGACACGAGCTTGGGTGCCTTGGCTCCGGGGACGAGCACCGCGCCGATGACCAGATCGGCGTCGCGGACGGCCTGGTCGATGGCGTAGCGGTTGGAGGTGACCGTGCGGAGCTGGCCGCGGTAGGTGGTGTCGAGGTGGCGCAGGCGGTCCACATTGGTGTCGAGGACCTGGACGTCGGCACCCATGCCGAGGGCGATGGTGGCGGCGTTGAGGCCGGCGACGCCGCCGCCGATGACCACGACGCGGGCCGGGTGGACGCCGGGGACGCCGCCGGGCAGGACGCCGCGGCCGCCGGAGGGGCGCATCAGGGCGTACGCACCGACCTGGGGGGCGAGCCGGCCGGCGACCTCGGACATGGGGGCCAGCAAGGGAAGCGCGCCGGTGGACGTTTGCACGGTCTCGTAGGCGATCGCGGTGGTGCCGGCGGCGAGCAGGGCCTTGGTCAGGGCCTCGTCGGCGGCGAGGTGGAGGTAGGTGAAGAGGACCTGGTCGCGGCGCAGGAGGCCGTACTCGTCGGCGATGGGTTCCTTGACCTTGAGCACCAGCTCGCCCTCGGTCCAGGTCTCCTCGGCGGAGGCGAGGATCTTGGCGCCGGCGCCGAGGTACTCCTCGTCGGTGATCGCCGAGCCCAGGCCGGCGCCGGCCTCGACGAACACGTCGTGGCCGTGGGCGGTGAGCTCGTGCACGCCCGCGGGGGTCAGCGCCACACGGTACTCGTGGTTCTTGATCTCGCGCGGAACGGCGATCTTCACGGCGTTTCTCCCCGGTGGCCGGTGGCTGTTGCCACCACGGTGGGGCAGCGCAGGGTGACTGTCATCGTGGCCACGGCACGAGTATGACCGGCTTGCGTTGTGTCCGCAGCACAACGGGGCTGGTCAGGTCCAACGCAGCGTGGCCAGCTGCACCATGAGCGCCAGGCGCACGTCCGCATCCTCGAAGTCGGCGCCGGCCAGCTCGGTGATCCGGGAAAGCCGGTACCGCAACGTGTTCGGGTGGATCCGCAGGGCCCGGCTGGCCGCGCGCGGGTCGCCGGCGTGCCGCAACCACTGGTAGAGCGTGTCGACGTAGCAGGTGCCGGACTCCTCGTCGTGCGCGCGGAGCCGGGGCAGCGGGCCCAGGTCGGTCGCGCCGGCGCCCGCGGCCGCGACCGCGGCCCGGTGCAGCACGACGGTCGTCCAGGCCTGCTCGTGGCTCAGCACCGGCCCGGTCGCCAGGCCCGCGCGCAGCAGGCCGAGCGTCTCGTCGGCCAGCGCGCGGGACTCGACCAGGTTGGCCAGCGGCACCGCCGGACCGGCCGCGACCAGCGGTGTGCCGCCCTTTCCGGCGGACAATGCCACCCGGAGCGCGGGCCAGCCGCCGTCGCCGTCCCGGTCCGGCACCACCGCGTACAGCACGTCGTGCAGCTCGGTGATCGCCGGGCGGCGGCCGATGCCCCCGGTGATCCGCTCCCAGAGCGCCAGCCGCAGCCCCTCGGCGCCCATCTCGTCGCGCTTGGTGGGGGGGGGGGGGGGGGGGGGGGG
>NZ_DASYTH010000484.1:0-14957 GCF_036002505.1 Actinophytocola sp.
CTCCATTGCTAGGCAACTCGCCGTGCAGCAACCGCAGAATGGTTGCCAGTCGAGGCTCGCCTCCAGACTCTCGTGCGCGCAACGCATCCAGTAGCGGTTGCAACGGAAGCGCCTGTCCCAACTCGTCCGCGGCGGCCAGGAATACCTGGCAACCACGTTGTTCCGCCGCCATCGCGGCGGCTCGCACCAGCGCTGACTTGCCTATGCCGGGCTCGCCTTCAATGAGGACAGCGCCTCCGGTTCCGGAAACCAGGTCCTCGATCCACCCGACCAACCAGGAGAACTCAACGTCTCGGCCGACTAGCGTGGTCTCACCCGCCACGTCCCTATAGTACAACGCTATCTCGTTTCCACCGTGCCCACGATGTTTTCCGTCCTGTTGTTGGACGGTGGAACTTCGCGATCCGCTTGTCGATAGACACCCAGCATGACCAAGGAAGTGATCAACACCGTGCACACAAAGCAGCGGATAAGAAAACCGACGCGTATCAGGATAACCACCGGGACCTTCTGTCTCATCAGGCGGACGAACGTACGTAACCTTCGACCGATCGTGGGTCCGAGACATCCGTGGATCTACTGATACATACCAGGTCCGTCACCACCGCCAGCGGGTGGTCTCGGCCAGCTTGGCGGCGTCGAGGCCCGCGCAGCGGTCGGCTTCGGCGCGGCGGACGGTGAGGATGGCGTCGTGGAGTTCGGGGCCCAGGGCGGTGGCGAGGGTGGTGGAGGACTCCAGGGCGGTGGCGGCTTCGGTGGTCGAAGTCGGGAGGCGGTGGATTCCGGCGGCGGCTTGCTGTACCGGGTCGAGCAGGGCGGGGTCGCCGGTGACGGGGGCGGGGAGTTTGAGGTCGTCGGCGATGCCGGCGAGGCCGGCGGCGATGACTGAGCCGGCGAGGAGGTAGGGGTTGGCGGTGGCGTCGAAGCATTTGATCTCGGCGTTGGCGGACCAGGTGCCGGTGCCGGGGAGGCCGGTGATCAGGCGGAGGGCGGTTTCGCGGGTTTCGATGCCCCAGCACTGCCAGATGCCGGCCCAGCGGGAGGGCAGCAGGCGCAGCAAGCTGACGGGGTGGCCGGCGCCGATGGCTACCAGGGCGGGGAGTTCGCGGAGCACGCCGGCCAGGAAGGACTCGGCGGCGGGGTGGAGGCCGGCGGGGCCGGGGCCGCCGGACATCAGGGTGCCGTCGGTGTTGTGGACGGAGAGGTGGAGGTGGGCGCCGGAGCCGGCGCCGTCGGGGTCGACGCTGGGGGCGAAGGTGGCGCGCCAGCCGTGGTGGAGGCTGCGGGTGCGGATCGTGTGGCGGACGAGCACGGCGTCGTCGGCGGCGGCTACGGGGTCGGTGGCGGCGACGGAGAGCTCGAGCTGAGCCAACGCGTACTCGGGGTGGAACTGGTCGACGGACAGGCCCTGCGCCTGGAGGTCGGAGACCAGCTCGCGGGCATAGGCGGCGACGTGTTCGAGCCGGATCTGGCCGTAGGCCGGGCCGTCGAAGGCCGGTATGAACGCCGGTTCGCCGGCGCGGCCGAGGATCCATTCGTGTTCGAAGGCCATGCGGAGGGTGAGGCCTTGAGTGGCCGCGGCGGCGACCTGGCGGGTGGCGAAGGCACGCTGGCAGGCCACGTAGCGGGCGCCGTCCTGGGTGAAGCGGTCGGCCGGCGCCCAGGCCCAGCCGGGGGCGCCGGCCAACGCCACGGCGCGGTCGAGGTCGGGAATGAGCCGGAGGTCGCCGTCGGGACCGCCGAGGTAGCGGCCGGGCACCATCAGGTCGTCGGAGCCGAACGTGTCGAAGCAGGGCGAGGCGCCGACGCCGTGCACCGCGGCGGAGGCCAGGCGGCCCAGGGGCACGGTCTTCACCCGGGTGATCCCCGCGTTGTCCACAAAGGACAGCTCGACGAGCTCGACGCCGGCGAGCTCCAGTGACTCGACCCGCCGGGCCGCGTCGGCGGCGTCGGCCGGAATCCGGTCAGCAGTAACCATGCCGGCCATGGTGCCGCATGGCCGGCATGATCGTTGCCCAGGTTCAGCCGATCGTCGGAATGAACTGCGGTACCCGGCGCGCCGGCTGGGCACGCTCGAACGCGGCGGCGAACGCCAGCACGGTCGCGTCCTGCCAGCGGCCGGCGAAGAACGACACGCCGATCGGCAGCGGACCGGCGAACCCGGCCGGCACCTGCACGTTCGGGTAGCCGGCGACGGCGGCCGGGGTGGACGAGCCGAGGATGAACGCGTCGCCGGCGGCGTAGTCGGTCTTCCAGGCCGGGCTGTTGGTCGGCGCCATGATCGCGTCCAGGTGGAACCGGGCCATCGTCTCGTCGATGGAGCGTTTCGCCGACGTGGTGGCGACGCGGCGCTGCTCCAGGTACACCGGATCGTTGGGCCGTGGTGCGGCCTCGGAGAGCTCGAAGATCTCCTGACCGAACTTGGACAGCTCGACCGGATCGTTCTTGTTGAACTCGATCAGCTCGGCCAGCGTGTCCGGGCCGCCGGGGCGCGCGGCCAGGTAGTTGTTGAGGTCGCGGCGGAACTCGGTCATCAGCGCGGGGAACTCGTTCTGGTTGACCGCGTCCTGGAACGGCAGGTCGACGTCGACCGTGGTGGCGCCGCGGGCCCGCAGCGTGGCCACGGCGTCATTCACCACGCGGTCCACGTCGGCGTCCGCTCCGGACAGTCGCCAGATGCCGATCCTGGCGCCGCGCAACGCATCCGGGCGGAGCAGCCGGGCGTAGTCACGCGGCTGGGTCGACGGGATGGCGCCGGTGGCGGGGTCGGCGGCGTCGCGGCCCTGGATGACGGACAGCGTGATCGCGGAGTCGATGACGTGCCGGGTCATCGGGCCGGCGGTGTCCTGCTCGGCCGAGATCGGCACCACGCCGGCCCGGCTGACCAGGCCCAGGGTCGGCTTGTGGCCCACGATGTCGTTGATCCCGGACGGGCAGACGATGGAACCGTCGGTCTCCGTGCCGATGGCGACCTGGGCCAGCGACGCGGCGACGGCGGCACCGGAGCCGGACGACGAGCCGCAGGGATTTCGGTCCAGCACGTAGGGGTTGTTGGTCTGCCCGCCGACGCCGGACCACCCGGAAGTCGAGTGCGTCGAGCGGAAGTTGGCCCACTCGGACAGGTTGACCTTGCCGAGGATCACCGCACCACCGCGCCTGAGCTGGTCCACGAGGTGGGCGTCGGCGGCGGGGCGGGTCCGGGTGAGCGCGCGGGAGCCGGCGGTGGTCGGCATGCTGCGGGTGTCGACGTTGTCCTTGAGCAGCACCGGAATTCCGTCGAGCGGGCTCAACGTGTGATGGCCGCTGCGGCGCAGGTCGCTGGCGGCGGCCTCGCTGGTCGCGCGCTGGTTCAGCGCGATCACCGAGTGGATCTTGGGGTCGACGGACCGGATCCGGCTCAAGTAGGCGCTGGTGAGCTGGACGGAGCTG
The DNA here is from genome assembly GCF_036002505.1 of Actinophytocola sp. Lineage (GTDB taxonomy): Bacteria > Actinomycetota > Actinomycetes > Mycobacteriales > Pseudonocardiaceae > DASYTH01. The sequence continues at coordinate 3,430 of NZ_DASYTH010000484.1, forward strand.
AGGCGGCCGTGATCCATGCGCTGCTGCAGGTCCGGGATCGTGGCCGAGTCGAGGTCGAAGCCGAGGCCGGCGGACTGGTCGAGCGGCGCGGCCGCGGCGGGGGACGTGAGGAGCGCCGCGGTGACGGTCGTCGCGGCGAGGAGGGCGAGTCGCAGGGTTCGCACGGCGTCCACGCAACTCCCCGTCCGGAGGCGGGTCAAGCTTCCATTGGGGCTATTCCACTGCACGATTCCACACGTACCGGACGTCCGGCTCGAGCTCCTCGTTGGCCGCGCCGTCGGTGCGTTCGACCTCGACGAAGCCGTGGTTTTCGTAGAACCGTTGGGCGAGCACGTTGACCTGGAACGTCCACAGCTCCAGGCCGTCCGGACACTGCTGTTTGGCGTGGTTGAGCAAGCTGGTGCCGATGCCTTCGCCGCGGCGGGCGGGCTCGACGTAGAGCTGGCTGACCCAGGAGCCGTCGAGGACGAGCAGGCCGACGATCACCCCTTCGTCGTCGGCCACCCAGCTTTCCCGGTGCGGCACGACGACGTTGCGGAACCAGGCGCGTACATCGTCATCGGAGTGCGCGCGGCGGACCGTGGGGAGCGCGGCGGTGCGGGAGCGGAGCCACACCTCGGCCATGGCGGCGGCGTCGGCCGGGGTGGCGCGGCGGATCACCAAGGGCGGGCGGCGAGGCGGCGCAGGGATCGGGCCATGCCCCAGGACAGTAATGGCGCCAGAACCCGCAGGCCAAGGGCGCCGAGCGGGCCGAACGGCGGGTCGAGGCGCTCGGTCCAGGTGATCACCGAACCATTGTCGCGCGGGTCGACGGCGAAGGACGCGGTGCCGCGCAGGAGCCTGCCGAGGTGGCGGGCGCGGCACATCCGCGGCGGGGTCCACTCGACGATCTCCAGCTCGTCGAGGAAGCCCACGTCGAGCACGCCGGTGAAGCCGATCAGCCGGGAGCCCACCGAGTGGCCGTCGCCGGACACCACGCGCACCTTGGTGCCGAGCATCCACTCGCCCTGGTGCGGCCAGTCGGTCAGCACCGCCCAGACGGCCGGCACCGGGCCGGGGACCGGGACGCGCGCGGTGATCTCGTGGGCCGTCATGTCGACCATGGTGCCCGACCGGCTTAGGGTCGAGGTATGGCCGACCCCAATGGCGCACCGGTGCCGGTCGGACCGCGGGTGGGCGCGCACGAGATCGCCTTCACGCTGGCCGACCCGCAGAAACGCCTGGTCGGGGTCAGGCTGGCGCACGAGCTGGACCTGCCGGGCCAGGACGTGGAGTTCCGGTACGACGACCCGTCCCGCAGTTGGACGCTGGTGCTGCCGCGGCCGGCGGTGCGCCGGATGGAGTACCAGCTCACGCTCCGGCACGCCGACGGCGGCGCGGAGACCACCACCGACCCGACCAACCCGGTGCTCACGCCCGGCGCGTTCGGCGACAAGTCCGTGCTGGGGATGCCGGAGTACACCGCGCCGGCCTGGCTCGCGGGCGCCGCGGCCTGGCCGGTGCACACGCGGCTGAGCGTCCCGACCGGGGTGGGCGCGGTCGACGTCGCCGTGCTGTCGCCGCCGGGGTCGACGTCGAGGCTGCTCGTGGCGCACGACGGGCCGGAATACACGCGCCTCGCGGCACTGGGCGCGTTCGCCGCGACAATGGTGCGGGACGGGCGGGTGCCGTCGTTTCACCTGGCGATGGCGGCGCCGGGCGAGCGGGATCAGCGCTACTCCGCCAACCCGGCGTATGCCACGGCCCTGGCGACCGCGGTGCTGCCGGAATTGCACGCCAAGCTCGGAACCCGCGGCCCGGTTGTGTTGATGGGGGCCAGCCTCGGCGGGCTCGCCGCTCTGCACGCACAGCGGCGTTATCCCGATGCGGTCGGCGGGCTGTTTCTGCAGTCCGGGAGCTTCTTCGTGCCGCAGTACGACGAGTGCGAGTCGGATTTCCCTTACTACCCAAGGGTTACCCGCTACGTCGGCGCCGTGTTGCGGGGCGCGGGCGCCGGCCGCGCGGTTCCAACCACGCTCACCTGCGGCGCGGTCGAGGAGAACGTGCACAACAACCGGCTCATGGCGCAGACCCTGCGCCATCAGGGCTATCCGGTGGAGTTCCACGAGGTGCCCGACGCGCACAACTACGTCGCCTGGCGCGACGCGTTCGACCCTTACCTGACCGACCTGCTGGCGAAGGTGTGGGACCATGCGTGAGGTCTCGTTGCCCGGCGGCCGGGTCCTGGTGCACGGGCACTGGGGCCGGCCGGTGCTGATGTTCCCGAGCGAAGCCGGCAACGCGCACGACGCCGAGTCCAACGGCCTGGTCAGCGCCGCCGGCGACCTTCTTACCGCCGGGCGGGTCAAACTGTACTGTGTGGACTCCTACGACTCGGCGAGCTGGTCCGCCAGCCATCTTCCTGTGGAGGAACGGGCCCGCGAGCACGAGCGCTACGAGGACTGGATCGTGCACACCGTCGCCAAGTACATTGTGGACGACTGCGGCGGCGGAGACGTGGAGATCGCCACCGCCGGCTGCTCGATGGGCGCATACCACGCGTTGAACATCGCGCTCCGCCATGCGGACACGTTCGTCCTGGCGTTGTGTTTCTCCGGCAACTACGACACGACGAGCTGGCGCGGCTGGGGCGAGCACGGCATGTCCACCTACTTCAACAACCCGGTCAGCTACGTGCCCAACCTGCACGGCTCGCATCTGGAATGGCTCCGCTCCAGGCTTTCCGTGCTCCTGGTGTGCGGCCAGGGCCAGTGGGAGGACACCACCGGCTCTTTGGAGTCCACCAAGTGGATGGCCGCCCTGTTGCGCGACAAGGGAATCCGCTGCGAGCTCGACCTCTGGGGCCACGACGTCCCGCACGACTGGCCGTCCTGGCGCCGCCAGTGGGCCCACCACCTACCCCGTTTCTGTTGACCCTCAAGGAGGTCGCACGATGACCACCGTCGATCATCTGGTCGGCCTGCTGCTGGGCACCGAAGAAGACTGGCCCACCGCGTTCACCGAGATTCTCCGCCGCGTCGGCCCTGTTGCCGACGGCGTGGGCCGCACGCACGCCTTCGACGTCAAACGCGTCACCATCGAGCCCTTCGATCTTCGCTACAAACCGCGCCACTCCCTGGTGATCGACCGCCTCGCCTACTGGTACTACCACCCCCGCGAGTGGCTGAAAAAGATCGCTCTGATGGACGACGTATATCTTTTGAACAGCCCGTTCACGTTTCAGTCCATGGAAAAGCACGCCGCGTACTGCGCCATGATGCGCCTGGGTTTGAACGTTCCCGACACGGTGCTCGTTCCTTACAAGCATCCTCTTGACAACGCGCGTTATGCATACACCGCGGAGCGCTACAACCGGCCGTTCGACCTCGACGCCGTCGCCGAGGAGCTCGGCTACCCCCTGTTCATGAAACCCTACGACGGCGGCGCCTGGGTCGGCGTGTCCCGCGTCCGCAACAGCGCGGAGTTGCACGCCGCCTACGACACCTCCGGCGAACGACTCATGCACCTCCAGTCCTCAGTAGAGGGTTACGACTCCTTCGCCCGCTCCCTGTCCATCGGCGCCGAGACCATGGTCATGCGCTTCCGCCCAGAGCTGCCGATGCACGACCGCTACGAGGTCTCCCACGGCTTCCTCTCCCCCGACGCCGGCTGGGAGGTCACCACGATCTCCCGCCTCGTCAACGCCTTCTTCCGCTGGGAGTTCAACTCCTGCGAGACGTTGGTGCGTGGTGGGGACGTGCACCCCATCGACTACGCCAACGCCTGCCCCGACGTTGCGCTGACCTCGCTGCACTACTACTTCCCCTGGGCCATGGCCGCTCTTGTTCGGTGGACGGTCTTCTGCTGCGCCACCGGCCGCCGCCCCCGTCTCGACCTCGACACCAGCCGCTACTTCGAAATCGCCGACCGCTCAGACCTGTCCTACAACGAAAAACTCACCGAGTACGGCCGCCTGGCCGACGACTACTTCGAAACCGAGCGCTACCTCGACTTCTGCGCCTCACGCCTGTCCCATGTGGACTCGGTGGTCTACGACTGGGTCCGCTCCCCCGAGTTCGACAAGCTGCTGGTCGACACCGTCCAGGCCACCTATCCGGCCGCGGAGCACGACCGCTTCGTCGCCCACTTCCGCGGCCTCCTCGCCGCCTGGGTCAACGACCAGTCTGTTTGAGTGACCGAAGATCATCCAGCGCGGCGTTCACCGCATCCACCAGCTTCACCAGCCGGATCACGCGGTGCGCGGTGCTCGCGTGAATTCTCGTCCGCCGCGCCAGTCGAGGGACATGACGACGCCGGCGAGCTCGATGAAGGGGAATGCGATCGCGACGGTGATGGTGAGGATGAGGACGGGTGAATCCGTGTGGACTGTCCATTGGTTGGTCGGGATCATGATGGTGGCTATGTACATCAGGAAGGCGAGGAAGATGTGTAGCAGATAAATGCAGGTGGTGGCGATGACCGCGGCCTGGCGGACACGGTCGTTCGGCGCCAGGAGTGCGATGGCTATGGTTGTGGCCAGGAATGCGAGGGAAAGGATCAGTGCGGGCCAGTAGGGCATCGGGGGCGCCGGTCGCAGGTGTAGGAGCGTCAGGTTGTTGACGATTCTGACGGCCCAGAGTGCCAGCAGGGTCATGGCGCCGGTCGCGCCCATGGTGGTCACGATGTTGCCGAGGAGGGTCAGGCCGGCGTGGGCATGCTTGAATTTGTCCTGCAGCAGGGTGACGCCGAGCAGCAGGATCGATACTCCGGTGGCCATGGTGCTGCTGCCGATGAGGCCCTGGGCGCCGCCGCGGGCGCACATCACTTCGCCGCTCGCCGCGCCGAAGATGAACGTGTCCGTGCCCAGGGCGAGCAACGTCACGGTGAACATGGCGACGGCGGCGGTGGGATTCTCGTCGCCCTTGTACTCGACCAGAATGATGACCATGGAGGCGAGGACGAGGCTTGCCGCGAGCCCGGTGAACGAACTGAAATTGGACGCGGCGTTCAGGAAGCTCCATTCCAGTTGCTTGCAGAGTTCTTCCATGAACACCTCGGTCAGCCACCTGGTGACCATTATTCAGCAAACGGCGGTGGCGAACGTCCGAAATCACCTGATCGAGTGAATCTGCTAGATTGGACAACATGGGTCCACCGAGGGTTGTGGTTTCGGCGATCACAGGGGTGCGGCGGGGATTGCGGCGGGTGGCCGACCGGTTGGCGCCGGCCGAGGTTGCCTTGCTGGAGCGGTCGGCGGCGCTGGTGAGCACGTTCGTCGTGGGGGTGGTGGCGGAGTTGGGAGTGGCCGACCTGCTGGTGAAAAGGCCGAGGACGGCGGCGGAGTTGGCCGTCGAGCTCAGGGTCGACGCCGGGGTCCTGCATCGGGTGTTGCGGGTGGCGGCGGCGATGGGCGTGCTGAGTCTGGATGGGAAGGGGCGGTTTCGGTTGGGGCGGCTGGGGCGGCCGCTGCGGAGTGATCATCCGGGGAGTGTGCGGTCGTGGGCGCGGTACCTGGCGTTGCGGTCGACCGTGCTGCCGTGGACCGATCTGCTGGAGAGCGTGCGGACCGGGCGTGGAGCATTTCCGCGAGTGCACGGGCATTCGGTGTGGCAGCACTATGCGGAGAACCCGGGAGAGCACGAGCTTTTCAACACGGCGATGCGGCGGTTCACGGAGCAGGAGGTGCCGGGGATCGTCGGGGCGTATCCGTGGCCGGAGCGCGGAACCGTGTGCGATGTGGGAGGTGGGTTGGGCGCGGTGCTGGCGGGGGTGCTCAAGGCGCGGCCGGGGTTGCGTGGGGTGCTTGTCGACTCGCCGGCGGTGCTGGCGGAGGCGGAGGAGTACCTGGCGGCGGCCGGGGTGCGGGACCGGGTGGAGCTGAAGGGTGGCGACCTCTTCGGGACGCTGGACGTACACGCCGACCTGTATGTGCTGAAGGATGTGTTGCACGACTGGGACGACGCGGCGTGCGCGAGGATTCTCGGCGGGGTGCGGGCGGCGGCCCCGGCGGGTTCGCGGATCGTGGTGATCGAGGGGACGCTTGAGCACACCGAAACACACCCGGTTCTGACCGTCGTGGACCTGATCATGCTTACCCAGACCGATGACGGGCGGCAGCGGTCGGTCGGCGAGCTGCACGATCTGTTCAGGGGAGCCGGCTTCGCGCCGGGTGGCGTCTATCGGACCGCGGGCCTGGTGTCGCTGGTCGAAGGGCGATGACGGGACCAGAGCGATTCATGGCTGGGCGGATGCGCGACACGCCGAGGCGGTCAGGCGGCGGTCAGGGTGAGGTTGGCCCACGGGCCGCTGGCCAGCTTCGGGGCGGTCAGGCGCCAGGTCACGGTGAGCGCCCGGTCTGCGGTGAGTTCCGTGGGGATGTGCACGCCCATGGCGAACCGGATTGTGCCGTGGGCGGGGATGCTTCTCACGGGGCGGCAGTTCAGGCGGTACAGGCCGCTGTCGTTGATGGCCCGGAGTTCGGCGGTGCCCTGGGAGAAGCGTTCCTGAAGGTAGCCGGGGCCCGGGTCGAGCGGGATCGCGGCGGCGGTCGGATTGGTCAGGCGGACGTGGAAGGTGACCAGGTCGCCGGGTTTCGCGGTGGGGACCGGTTCGATGGTGGCGGTGAGCGCGGCCAGCGGGGAGTCCATCGCGGTTTCCCTGGACGGCTCGTCGAAGACGCTGCTGGCGAGGAACGACGTGATCTCCGGGTGGGTTTCGCTGGGGCGGCCGCAGGGCGGGACCGAGGTGGCGGTGATCGGGGCGCGGAGCTTGCCGCCGTTTTCCGGAAGGGTGATCTCCAGTTCCAGTGAGCCGTCGTGGGGTGCGCAGAACGGCGCGGACCAGTCGAGGCGGAGGTCCGCCGACTCGCCGGGCGGGACGATGGTCACGCGCTGTTCGGCCTCATCGTTGACGTTGCGCGAGTAGCCGATCTTGAGCTCGCCGGTGCGGTCGCGGAGGCGGGTGTCGACCTCGCCGTGGAGCCGGCAGGTTTGCTGGCCGGTGTTGGCGACCCGGGCGTAGCCGATCAGTTTCGGTGGTTCCCGTTGGGGGACGCCCGGTTCGCCGCTGTTCCCCGGAGCTGTCCACTGGGTGAGCTCGCCTCGAAGGTCACCTGCGAGGCAGGGCTTGGCGTTCGGGTCGACCCGACGTGCCGGCGGTGGCAGGCTGAACTCCCTCTCCCCCGCAGGCTCGTCGACCCAGGGCACGGTGCCGTCCGGGAGCAGCGTGGCCGGGGCGGACACGGTGGGCGGCAGGGCCGGCGACGATGGCGCACCGGCTCCCCCGGCCCGCGAGCCGCAGGCGGCCAGGGCGACGATCGGCAGCAGCCACAGCAGATGTCGCGCCACCCCGGCAGTCTGCCGCAACGGGTTCGGCGGGTCGGCCGTATTGGAACTACTCGCAGGCGATGCCGTCGCCGTCGCGGTCGAGGTCGTAGATGTCGGTGCCGATGACGCGGATCGGGCCCTGCACGTAGGCGGGGCCGTTGCCGGTTCCGCCCGCGCAGTCGACGTCGGAGGCGACGGGAACGCAGCCGGTGTAGTTGGGATCGCAGGGCGGTTGGGGGGCGGGCGGCGGTGTCACCGGGGGCGCGGGCGGCGGCGTGGTGCGCTTCGTCGTGGTCTTCGGGGCGGGCTGTTGGGGTGCTGGCGGGTTGGGCACCGGCGGGTTGGGCGGTGGCGGCGGGGCGATGACCGTCGTGGTGGTCGTGGGCTCGGTGGTGGTCGGCGGCGGGGTTGTTGTCGTGGTGGGCGCGGTGGTGGTCGTGCTGGTGTCGGACACAGTGTTCGCCGCTGGTGGCGAGTCGTCGTTGCTGTTGTTGGCCAGGGCGACGATGAAGATCAGGCCGACGACGGCGGCGGCGATCCAGGCGGGGCGGTGTGAGGAGAAGATGCGGCGCGGGCGGGTCGGTGTGGGGCCGGGCTGAGGAGTCGGTGTGGGCGTCGGGACCGGAACGGGGCTGGCACCGTCGCGGGGCAGGCGCAGGAGGAGCTCGAGGCCGCGGGTGCCGCGTTGGATCAGGGCCGCGCAGGCTGGGCGGCCGCCGTGGGTGGCGACGCCGGTGATCAGCGGGGCGTAGCGCTGGGACATCAGGTAGGTGAGCTCGCCCACGCGAGTGCCGTCGAGGCGGACTTCGATGGCGGGTTGGCCGCGGTACTTGCCGGAGGCGATGGTGCACCAGCCGAGCTCGACGGTGACCTGGCGTTGGGTGCCCGGGGCGACGGGATAGCGGGCGAGCGCGGCTTGGTGGTGTTCCTCACGGGTCACTGTGACCGTCACTTCGGCCCCTAACATCACCAGGCCTGCGGACGAGTTCTCGGTCACGGCACCTCCAGACGCGGGGCGGGCATACGGCCGGAGAGTCGCCGGATGGGGCAAAGCGTTACGCCGAGTGACGGTCGACCAGGTCAGCGGGGGCGGTTTAGAGTTTGCCGACCAGTGGAGAGTGTGTGGGGAACGGGCGGTTGGAGATCTGCATTGTCGGGGCGGGGCCCCGGGGTCTGTCGGTGTTCGAGCGGCTGGTCGCCATCGCGGGCGAGCGGGGGGTGGCGGGCGGGCGGGTGCGGGTGCATCTGGTTGACCCGCATGTGCATGACGGGAGCGCGGTGTGGCGGACGGGCCAGGCGCGCAACCTGCTGATGAACACGGTGGCGTCGCAGATCACCATGTTCGTCGACGAGACGGTGGACTGTGCGGGGCCGATGGTGGAGGGGCCGAGCCTGTACGACTGGGCGCGGTTCGTGGCGCGGTTCGACTCGTTTGACGACAACGTGCCGGAGTGGGTGCGGAACGAGGGCGCGCGGTTGGGGCCGGACGAGTATCCGACGCGGGCGTTCTATGGGTATTACCTGCAGTGGGTGTTGCGGCATCTGATGCGGACGGCGCCGGAGCACGTCGAGGTGAGCGTGTATCCGCAGCGGGCGGTGGGGGTCGCGGACGGCGCGGGTGGGCGGCAGGAGGTCCGGCTTTCCGACGGGACGGCGCTCGGTGGGCTCGAGGCGGTGGTGCTCACCCAGGGGCATCTGCCGGCGCGGATCTCGGCGGCGGAGGAGAAGCTCGCGGCATATGCCGCGCGGAACGGGTTGCGGTATGTGGCGCCGGTGAATCCGGCGGAGGTGGAGCTGGACGACATCGCCCCGGGTGAGCCGGTGGTGGTGCGCGGGATGGGGCTGAACTTCTTCGACTACATGGCATTGCTGACGGTGGGGCGCGGCGGTGGGTTCGTGCGGAACCTGGACGACCGGCTGGAGTACCACCCGTCCGGGCAGGAGCCGCTGCTGATCACCGGGTCGCGGCGCGGGGTGCCGTACCACGCGCGCGGGGAGAACCAGAAGGGACCGTTCGGGCGGTACGGGCTGTCGTTCCTGACCCCGAAGGTGATCGCCGGGATGCGGGCACAGGCGGAGGCCGGCGATCCGGTGGACTTCCGGGAGCAGGTCTGGCCGATCATCGACCGGGACGTGCGGGCGGTGTACTACGCGCGGCTGCTGTCGGCGCGGTCCGGGGAGCGGCACGGCAAGGCGTTCATGCACCGGTACCGGATGCTGTGGGCCGGTGGGAACTTCCCGGCACCACCGGCGGATCCGCTGGCGATCGCGGAGACCGGCGCGGAGCGCGAGTTGCTGGCGGCATTCGGCATCGGACCGGACGAGCGCTGGGACTGGCACGCGATCGCGCATCCGTACGGGGACAAGGGGTTCGCCGGTGGAGACGAGTACCACACGTGGCTGATCTCCTACCTGGCCGGCGATGTCCGGGAGGCCAAGCGGGGCAACGTGCGGAGCCCGGTGAAGGCCGCGCTGGACATCATGCGCGACCTGCGCAACGAGATCCGGCTCGTGGTCGACCATGGCGGCGTCTCCGGCGAGTCCTACCGGGACGATCTGCAAGGCTGGTACACGCCGCTGAACGCCTTTGTCTCCATTGGACCGCCGGTGCGGCGGATCGAGGAGCTGATCGCGCTGATCGAGGCCGGGGTGGTGCACGTCCTCGGGCCGGGCATGACCGTCGGGATGCCTGAAGACGGCGCGGATTTCCTTGCGACGTCACGGATTCCGGGACAGGAGTACCGGTCGCGGTTCCTGATCGAGGCGCGGATGCCGGACCCGGACATCCGGGCCACCACCGACCCGCTGATCAGCGGGCTGCTGGCCAGCGGCGAGTGCGCTTTGCACCAGATTCCGTGGCAGGCCGGCGGTTACTACCAGACCGGTGGGCTCGCAGTGACCCCGCGGCCGTACAACCTGCTCGACGCGGGCCGGCGGCCGCACCCACGCCGGTTCGCGTTCGGCGTGCCCACCGAGACCGTGCACTGGGTGACCGCCGCCGGTATCCGTCCGGGCGTGAACTCGGTCATCCTGGCCGACGCCGACGCGGTCGCGCATGCGAGCCTTGCGGTGGCCGGTAACCCGAGCAGACAAGGACCCGTCACCATGCCCGCTGAGCCGAGTGTCGAAAGTGGACTGCTGTCCCCCGGTTGGGCCGGCACCGGGGTGGACGCGCTGGTCACCGACGCCGCCTGGGTGCAGGCGATGTTGGACGCGGAGGCGGCGCTGGCCCGGGCGCAGGCCGAGCTGGGCGTGGTGCCGAAGCGGGCGGCGGAGACCATCGCGGATTGCTGCCGGGTGGAGAAGCTGGACCTGGCCGGGATCGCCACCGGGGTGCACGCCACGGCCAACCCCGTTGTGGTGCTGGTCAACCAGCTGACCTCGGTGGTGTCCGATGTGGACGCCACGGCGGCCGATTACGTGCATCGGGGCAGCACCAGCCAGGACATCCTGGACTCGGGGATGATGCTGGTCTGCGCGCGAGCCTTGTCCTATGTAGACGATCAGCTCGCCCGGTGTGCCCGTGGGTTGGCTTCGCTGGTGGAACAGCACCGGGACACGGCGATGGTGGGCCGCACGCTGACCCAGCACGCGGTGCCGATCACGTTCGGGCTCAAGGCGGCCGGCTGGCTGGAACTGGTGCTGGACGCGCGGGAGCGGGTGCGCCGGGTGCGTGCCGACCTGCCGGCCTCGCTGGGTGGGGCGGCCGGCACGCTGTCCGCCTACGCGGAGTACGCCGAACTCGCCGGGGTGCGGCACGACGGTGGCGTGGAGCTGATCGAGCCGTTCGCCGCGCAGCTCGGCCTGCGCGCGCCGTTGGTGCCCTGGCACGGTATCCGCACACCGCTGGCCGACGTGGCCGGGGCGCTGGCCACCACCACTGGCGCGCTCGGCAAGTTCGCCCAGGACGTCCAGGTGCTCACCCGAACCGAGATCCGCGAGGTGATCGAGCCCAGCGCTCCCGGCCGTGGCGCCTCCTCGGCCATGCCGCAGAAGCACAACCCCGTGTACGCCACGCTGATCATGACGGCGGCGCGGCAGCTTCCGCCCTACGCCACCGTGTTGTTCCAGTCGATGATCGCCGAGGACGAGCGCTCAGCCGGCGCCTGGCACGCCGAGTGGCAGCCGCTGCGGGAATGCCTGCGGCTGGCCGCCGGCGCGGCCACCAACGCCGCCGCGCTGGCCGAGGGTCTGGTCGTGGTGCCGGAACGCATGCGGGAAAAC
>NZ_DASYTH010000485.1:0-26314 GCF_036002505.1 Actinophytocola sp.
GTGTCCTTCGACTCGACCCCGTCGACCGGCTTGTCGGTGATCAGCGTGACCCCGGTGTCGACGAAGTCCTTGCCGGCCGTCGGCTCGGGCTTGGCGTCGGACTTGGCGAACTCGGAGATCGCCTCGACGCCCATCTCGGCCATCTTGAGCGGGTACTGCTGCGACGTCGCGCCGATGATGCCCTTCTTGACGTTCTCCACGCCCGGGCAGCCGCCGTCGACGGACACGATCGTGACGTCCTTCTCCTTGCCGGCGGCCTTCAACGCGGTGTAGGCGCCGAGCGCGGCCGGCTCGTTGATCGTGTAGAGCAGGTTGATGTCGGGCGCCTTCTGCAGGCAGTTCTCCATCGCGGTCTGCCCCTTGGCCTGGTCGCCCTGGGTGTCGTTGCTGCACACCACGTTCGGCGCGCCCACCTGCGCCGTGGCGTTGGCGTCCACGGTGGCGGCCCCGAAGCCGGACAGGAAACCGTTGTGCCGCAACACACCCACCGTGATCCCGGGCGCGAGGTCCAGGGTGGCGATCTTGGCCGGCGTGCTGCCCAGCGTCGCTTTGGCGTACTTTCCGATCAGCACGCCCGCGTCGAAGTTGTTCGTGGCAAACAGCGCGTCGACCGCGCTCTGCGGATCGGTCGGCGTGTCCAGCGCGATCACCAGCACGCTCTTGTCGCGGGCCTTCTTGATCGCCGGGACGATCGCCTTGGTGTCGCTCGGGGTGATCAGGATGCCCTTGGCGCCGGCGGCGACCATGTTCTCGATCGCGGTGACCTGGCTGGCGTTGTCGCCGTCGAACTTCCCCGCCGCGGTCATCAGCTTCATGCCCTTGGCGTCGGCCTCCTTCTGCGCGCCCTCCTTCATCTTCACGAAGAACGGGTTGGTCTCGGTCTTGGTGATCAGGCCGACGGTCACCTGGCCACCCCCGGACCCGGAGCCGCCGGAGCTCGCATCACCGCACCCGGCCACCAGCAGCACGACCGCGGCCGCGGCGGCGACCACCCGGACACCTCGGGACATCTGGTTGCTCATCGACCCCTCCTTGGGTCAGTCCGGCGCGTGTTAACCGACGATGACGGTAGACAGTAAGCGCTGGTAGCCGGTCACGCAAGCGTTTGCGCGAACGATTGCGCTACTGTTGCCGTCCGCTGTGTTTCTTTTGGCTCGATGGCGTAGCGCCAGTTAAGGGGGTGGCCGTGGCCACGATGTCCGACGTCGCCCGGCTCGCCGGCGTGTCCGTGTCCACGGTCTCGCACGTGCTCAACGAGACCCGCCCGGTCAACCCGGAGACCGTCGCCCGGGTGCACGACGCGATCCGCACGCTCGGCTACTCGCGCAACACCATCGCCCGCGCCCTCGTCCGGTCCAGCACGAACTCCCTCGGCCTGTGCATCTCGATCATCACCAACCCGTACTTCAACGAGCTGGTGCACGCGATCGAGGGCGAGGCCGGCCGGTACGGGCACACCCTGCTGCTCGGCGACACCCTCGACGACGCCGAGCACGAGCTGCGCATCGTCCGGGCGCTGCACGAACGCCGGGTGGACGGGATGATCATCGCCCCGTCCGCCGGCGCGGCCGTCCATGGACTGCCGCACCTGACCGCGGCCGGCGTGCCGACCGTCCTCATCGACCGGTTCGTCCCCGCCGGCCTCGACCAGGTCGGCGTGGAGAACACCGAGGCCACCGCGGCCCTGGTCGGGCACCTGGCCGAGCACGGCCACCGGCGGATCGGCATGATCAGCGGCGCGGTCGGGCTGTCCACGTCGGCGGAACGGGTCTCCGGCTACCGGGTCGGCCTGCTCCGCGCCGGCCTCGACCAGGACCCGGCGCTCGAGGTCTGCGGCACCTCCCAGGTCGAGCCGGCCCGGGCCGCGGTGGAGCGCCTGCTCGCCCTCCCCGACCCGCCCACCGCAATCATCATCGGCAACAACCTGATGACCCTCGGCGCGCTCCGCGGACTACGCGACGCCGGCCGGCACGTGCCCGGCGACGTCGCCCTCGCCGCGTTCGACGACTTCCCCTGGGCCGACCTGGTCTCCCCCCCGCTGACCACGATCGCCCAACCCGTCTACCAGATCGGCGTGGAAGCCGTCCGTCTCCTCCTCGAACGGATCACCCAACCGGACCGCCGCCCGGTCACGATCCGCCTGGAGCCACAGCTCGTTCTCCGCCAGTCCTGTGGCTGCCCACCGCCCGGCTGAGGGGTGCGATGTATGCCCTGAAGGCGTCCTTCGGGGCATTGAGCGTCCCGAAGGACGCCTTCAGGACACCACCCCGACTATGACCTTCTCGCCGAGGACAAGCCCCCGGTCGACGGGCCGGGGCGGCAAGGCCAGGTACCACTCGGCAGAGGTGGTGCGTCATGGTTGGTGACTCTGTGCCGTTCGGTGATCGGTTGAAGCGTCACCGTGAGCGACTCGGTATGTCCCGACCTGTGCTCGGGGGTCTGGTCGGTAAGTCTGCCGACTGGGTAAAGGCCGTCGAAACAGGCAGACTGTTGACTCCGCGGCTTCCAATGCTCCTGCGCCTGGCTGAAGTCCTCCAGGTGGGCGGCGGCAACGGCGACGACACCCTCTACGGCGAGGCCGGCAACGACGCCAACTACGGCGAAACCTTCCTCGGATCGCTACTCGGCCTGTTCGACAACGGCAACGACCACATCTACGGCGGCCCCGGCGACGACGACCTCGACGGCCAGGAAGGCAACGACACCCTGCTCGACACCCAGGGCAGCGACACCATGACCGGCGGCGTCGGCACCGACAACATCAACGTGCAAGACGGCCTCGGCGGCGACACCACCGGCTGCTAACCCCGCACACGGCGGTTTCGGCGGGGCCCGCTGTGAACCGACCCGCGCGGGGTCGGTTCACAGGCCCCGTTTATCGCACTCCGGGCTTGCGGCCGACGCCGGCGTAGATCACTTCCGGCTCGGGGGCGGGCCGGATGGCCAGCTCCGGTCGCCAGTGCGTGGTCCAGACCAGGCCCGGCTCGACGAGCTCGGTGCCGGTCAGGAACGCCTCGATCTGCTCGCGGGTGCGGACCGCGGCCGGGGTGCTGCTCTGGTCGTACATCCGCCGGACCGTCCGGTACCGCTCCTGCCCGGTGTCCGCGCCGTGGGAGAGCACCAGGAAGCTGCCCGGCGCCATGGCCTCGACGTACCGCGCCACCGCGGCGTGCGGGCCGGCCTCGTCCGGCACGAAGTGCAGCACCGCGGCCAGGATCACGGCCACCGGCCGGCTGAAGTCGATCAGCTGCCGCACCGGCTCGGAGCCGAGCACGGTGTCGACGTCCAGCAGATCCGCCAGCACCACGCCGGTGTTCTCGTCGTGCTCGAGCATCAGCTCGCTGTGCGCGACGGCGATCGGCTCGTTGTCGACGTAGACGACGCGGCACCCGGGCGCCCCCCGCTGGGCGATCTCGTGCACGTTGCCGACCGTGGGGATTCCCGAACCGAGGTCGAGAAACTGCCGAACCCCCTGCTCGACGCAGAACCGCACGGCGCGGCCGAGGAACGCCCGATTGTGCCGGAGTATCGCTTCCGACTCCGGCGCGGTCTCGAGCAGCTTGTGCGCGAATCTCCGGTCGACCTCGAAGTTGCACGCGCCGCCCAGGAGGTAGTCGTACACCCGCGCCGCGTTCGGCCGCTGGAGGTCGATGTCCGCGGGCACCCACTCCGGCAGTTCCGTCGACACGACCGACGACCCTACTCTCCCAGGCCGTTTCCCGGGCGGCCAGCCCACGCGGCCAATCCGGCACGCTGAAAGAAGCCCCGCGGATGTGGATCATGAGATGCTTCGGGTCAAGCGTCAATAGCTGTGTGCGTGTACGTCGTCTAGAGGAAAAGAAGGCCAATAACATGATCACGTTCGAAACGGTGAACGTCGAGATCGACGGGCCGACGGCCACGATTTATTTCAACCGGCCGGACAAGAAGAACGCGATGAGCCCGCAGCTGCACCAGGACATGCACAAGGCCCTGGACGCGATCGAGGACGACGGGAACGTCAAGGCGGTCGTGATTACCGGTGTCGGTGACAGCTTCAGCGCCGGAATGGACCTGGAAGAGTGCTTCCTGCGGCCGTACAACGACCCGATGCTGTTCTACACGACGAACCTGGTGGCCCTGAAGTGGTTCCAGCGGCTCAAGGCGTTCCCGGCCGTGACCATCGCCAAGGTCAACGGTTACGCGTTCGGCGGCGGGTTCGAGGTGACCGGCCTGTGCGACCTCGCGGTGGCCGCTGAGCACGTCAAGTTCGGCCTCTCCGAGATCAACTTCGGGATCTTCCCGGCCGGTGGCGCGTCCTGGGCGGCGACCCACAACCTGCAGCGCAAGCAGGCCCTCTACTACATCCTCACCGGCGACACCATGACCGGTAAGCAGGCCGAGGAGTTCGGGTTCGTCAACAAGGCCGTGCCGGCGGAGGAGCTGGACGCGGTGACCGACAAGATCGTCAGCAAGATCGTCAACAAGAACCCGGTCACCCTGCGGCTGGCCAAGGAGGTCTACGAGCGCACCACGCACCTGGACCTGCCCGAGGCCATCGACTACGACCAGGCGAAGCTGTGGGAGCTGGCCCGGCTGACCAGCAACGAGTGGATCAACGTCGCGCTCAAGCAGTTCGAGAAGCGCAGCTTCCGGCCGGGTGTCGAGACGTACAAGCGGGACGTGGCCTGATGATTTTCAGCGGCCCGAGCGTCGAGATCCCCGGGACCTCGCTGACGTCCTTCGTGCTGCGGCACGCGGAGCGGTACGGCGCGGCGGTGGCGACCGTCGACCTCAACGGCAACAACGCGTACACCTACGCGGAGCTCGCCGCCGCGGTGCGCCGCGCCGCCGCCGGCCTCGCCGCCCGCGGTTTCGGCAAGGGTGACGTGCTGGCCATGCTCGCGCCGAACGTGCCCGAGTTCCCGATCGCCTTCCACGCCGCCGCCCTGGCCGGCGGCACGGTGGTCGTGCTCAACCCGCTGGACACAGTGGACGATCTGGCCGCTCGGCTCAACGAGGCCAAAGCACGGCTGATCGTGACCGTGCCGGCCGAGGTGGGCAAGGCGACGGAGCTGACCGCCCGGACGAGCGTCGAGGAGATCTTCGTGCTCGGCGAGGCGGACGGCGCGACGCCGTTCTCCACGCTGTACACCGACGGCCCGGTGCCCGACCCGACCGTCGATCCGGCCGACGACGTGGTGACGCTGCTCCATTCCAGCGGCAGCACGGGTTTCCCCAAGGGCGTGATGCACACGCACCGCAGCATGATCGCGAAGGCGTTCCTCACCAGCCTCGTCATCCCCACCGGCGAGGAGGGCGACAAGGCGCTGGCCGTGCCGCCGTTCCACCACGCCTTCGGTCTGTCGATGATGATGAACGCCAGCCTGTTCCAGGGCGTGACGCTGGTGACCATGCCGCGGTTCGAGCCCGAGGCGTTCCTGAAAGCCGTGCAGGAGCACCGCATCACCCGCCTGTACATCGTGCCGACGATCGCCGTCCTGCTGGCGAAGAGCCCGCTGGTCGACAAGTACGACGTCTCGTCGCTGAAGTCCATTGTGTCCGGTGGCGCCACGCTCGACCCGCGGATCGCCCGCGCGGTCCGCGAGCGCATCGGTTGCGACATCAGCCAGGGCTACGGCCTCACCGAGGCGATGGTGTCGTTCATGCAGTCCGGCAACCCGGACAAGCCGGCCTCGGTCGGCGTGGCCGCGCCCGGGGTGGACGTGAAGATCGTCGACGTGAGCATCGGCGCGGAGCTGGAACCCAACCAGAACGGCGAGATCCTGCTCCGCGGCCCGCAGGTGATGAAGGGGTACCTGAACGCCGAGGAGGCCACCCGGGACGTGCTGGAGCCGGACGGTTTCCTGCACACCGGCGACCTCGGCTACGTCGACGACGAGGGCGAGCTGTTCATCGTCGACCGGATCAAGGAGCTGATCAAGTACAACGGCCAGCAGGTGTCTCCGGTGGAGCTGGAGGCGGTCCTCCTGACGCACCCGAAGATCGCCGACGGCGCGGTGATCGGGGTGCCGGACGAGCAGGCCAGCGAGGTTCCGAAAGCCTTCGTGGTCGCGAGGGAGCCGGTCACGGCCGAGGAGATCATGGCCTTCGTCGCCGAACGCGTGGCGCCGTACAAGAAGATCCGGCAGGTCGAGTTCATCGACCAGATTCCCAAGACTCCGATCGGCAAGATCGAACGTCGCAGCCTGAAGGAGCGGCACCGCGCCGCGTGAGCATCGCACAGCCCTGAGGAGATTCCATGAGTTTTCCGAAAGTCGTCTCCCGAGAAGAATGGTTGGAGGCGCGGTTGGAGCTGCTGGAGCGGGAGAAGGAAGTCACCAAGGCGCGCGACGAGATCCACGCGGCGCGCCAGGCGCTGCCGGCCGTCAAGATAGAAAAGGACTACCGGTTCACCGCGGATGACGGCAGCGAGTTGACGTTGCTCGACCTGTTCGACGGGCGCCGCCAGCTCATCGTCCGGCATTTCATGTGGGCTCCGGGGAACACGGTGGGCTGCCCCGGTTGCTCCATGCAGACCGACAGCATCGGCGCGCTCGAGCACATCTGGGCGCGGGACACCTCGCTCGTCCTGGTCTCCCGGGCCGAGGTGCACGAGTTCCAGGCGTTCAAGAAGCGGATGGGGTGGACCATTCCGTGGCACTCCTCGTTCGGCAGCGACTTCAACTACGACTTCGAGGTCTCCTCGGACAAGGGTGAGTCGCCCGGCGTCAGCGCGTTCATCCGCAACGACGACGGCGAGGTGTTCCACACCTACTCGGTCTACGACCGCGGCGGCGAGATCTTCAAGAACTTCTACAACTACCTGGACATCACCCACCTGGGCCGGCAGGAAGCCCAGCTCGAGCACCCGTGGGACTGGTGGCGCATCAAGGACGAGTACGACAAAGAGGATGCGCACGTGGCCGGCGACAACCACTGGAACGGCACGAGGTTCAAGAAGTCCTGACCTTGTTCCCACAGCCGCCCGCCGCCCAGCCACCCTGGTCGGCGGGCGCGACCGGGTGAGCAACGAAAATGCCTTGGAGAGCATCATGAGCGACCTGTCCGGCCGGACCACGATCGTCGTCGGCGCCAGCCGCGGCCTGGGCCGCGGAATCGCCACGGCCCTGGCCGAAGCCGGCGCCCCGGTGATCGCCGTATCCCGCACCGCCGCCGCTTTCCCGGAAATCGGCAACGGCTCCGGCAGCATCCAGCCCGAGATCGCCGACGCCGGCGAGGCCACCGTGCCCGCCACGCTCATCGACCGCTACGAGCCGCGGAACATCATCCTGGTGGCCGGTGCCACGCCGCACATGCGGCCGCTGCGGCAGCACACGTGGGAGACGTTCTCGGTCAACTGGCACACCGACGTCCGCATCACGTTCCACTGGCTGCGCGAGATCCTCCTCACCTCGCTGCGTCCCGGCAGCCGGGTCGTCGTGTTCAGCAGCGGCGCCGCCATCGCCGGCTCCCCGCTCAGCGGCGGCTACGCCGGCACCAACGCCACCCAGAAGATCATCACCTGCTACGCCCAGGGCGAGGCCGACCAGCTCGGCCTGGACATCACGTTCACCACGATCCTGCCCCGCATGTCCCCCGACACCGAGCTGGGCCGCTCCGCCGCCCATGCCTACGCGTCCGCCGCCGGCATGTCCATCGAGGACTTCCTCAAGCAGTTCGGCCCCACCCTCACGCCCGAGATCGCCGGCAACGCGGTGGCCGACCTGGTCCGGGCGGAAGCCGGCACCGTGGCCCCCGCCTACCTGCTCACCGGCGCCGGCCTCAAGAAACTGGCCTGACCCATGCTGGGATCACTGGTACGGACCGGCCTGCGCGGGCTCTCCACGGTGCAGGTCCGGCACGTTCGCGCGGTGGCGTATGGAGCGGCCGACGAGTACGTGGGCCGGATCTACCGGGAGCTCGAGCGGGACTTCGGCGTGCTCGCGCCGCCGATCGCGCTGCACGCGTCCTCCCCCGACGTGCTGGCGGCCGCCTGGATGATGCTGCGGGAGACCTACCTGGTCCCCGGGCCGGTGCCGCGCGCGCAGCTGGAGGCCGTCTCCACCGCGGTCTCCGAGGGCAACGAGTGCCCGTTCTGCATCACGATGCACTCCTCGATGCTGGACAACCTGGTGGGCTACCGGGACGGCGAGATCCCGGACCCGGCGGCGCGCGCGGCCGCGGACTGGGCCACGGCGAACGGCTCACCCGACACCGGAGCCGGCCACCCGGTGCCGTTCCCGGTCGAGCACGCCCCGGAGATGGTCGGCACGGCGGTCGTCCTGCAGTACCTCAACCGCATGGTCAACATCTTCCTGGGCGAGCGGCCGATGCCCCCGAAGGCGCCGGCCGTCGCGCTCGGCGTGGTGCGCCGGGTCCTGGTCTGGCTGATCAAGCTGGCCGAGGCCCGGGGCCCGCAGCCGGGCGCCTCGCTCGACCTGCTGCCCGACGCGCCGCTGCCGGTGGATCTGCGCTGGGCCGCCGGAAACCCCGCGATCGCCGGGGCGTACGCGCGGGGTGCCGCCGCGATCGAAGCGGCGGGCCGGCGCTCGGTACCGGACGAGGTGCGGGAGCTGGTATTGACTCGTCTGTCTACTTGGGATGGACGGCCGGTCGGGCCGAGCCGTGCCTGGGTGGAGGAGGCGGTCAGCGTGCTTCCCGCCGAGGTGCGCGCAGCGGGGCGGCTGGCATTGCTCACGGCGCTCGCCTCGTACCAGATCGACCAGGGGCTGCTGGACCGCTTCCGCGCCGAGCACCCGGACGACCGCGCGCTGATCGACCTGACCTCCTGGGCCAGCCTCGCCGCGGCGCGCCGCATCGGCAGCTGGATGAAGATCCGCCCGGCGGTTCCCGGCACCGACACCGCCCCGCCCACCGCACAGTCCGCGTGACGGTGCTCGGCTGCTCGCCAAGTCCATTCTGTCCTTGCGGGTGATGCCGCCAAGCAGGATCAACGGAAGGTCCGCGCGCCCGGAACCGCCGGGCGCGGTCGAGCAGGTAAGCCTGTGTCCCGCCCGACCTGCCACCGGAACCACAGCGCAACGCCGGGGACCCAGACCGTCCATGCCGCAGCCGACACCGCAACGACTGCCGGTGCCCTCTGATCACAATGCCCGGCGCTACGTTACCCCTTGTAACGAGAGATTCGACGGACCGGGATACGGCACCAAGCAAGAAGGCGCCCAGCCCTCAACCTTGAACCCTATACCCCTACCGGGTACAAAGGAGACAGAGCATATATCGACAGGAGCACCAGCATGCGCGGCTACACCGAGGACAAGGACGGCTACCAGCGCCGCCTGCGCCGGATCGAGGGCCAGATCCGCGGCCTCCAGCGGATGATCGACAACGACGAGTACTGCATCGACATCCTCACCCAGATCTCGGCCGCGACCAAGGCCCTCCAGTCGGTGTCCATCGCGCTGCTCGACGAGCACCTCCGACACTGTGTCACCGACGCTGTCAACGCCGGCGGCACGAACGCCGAGGACAAGATCACCGAAGCCAGCGCCGCAATCGCCCGTCTGGTCCGGTCCTGACACTTGACTGACCTGGTCGGTCAGTTATTCTGACGCGTGTGGCTCGACGTCGTCCTGCTGAGCGGTTCGGCCAGCTTCTGGCGGCCGCGATCCGGATCTTCATCGTTGAGGGGTACGGGCGCACGCAGATGCAGGACGTCGCGGACGTGCTGGGGGTGGCGAAGGGAACGGTGTACGGCTACGTGGAGAGCAAGGCCGCGCTGCTGGGGGCCGCGCTGCGGTTTGCCGACGGTGTCGAACCCCTCCCGGCCGCCGGCGAGCTGCCCGTCCGGACCCCGGCGCCGGGCGAGCTCGCCGCGCTGGTGGCCGAGCGGCTGCACCGGGAGGCCACCCAGCTTCGGCTGGTGCGGGCGCTGTCCGAGCCGGCTACCGGGCCCGATGCCGACGAGCTGTCCGAGATCGTCGTCGATCTGTACCGGCGGCTCGCGCGGCACCGGGTGAGCATCAAGCTGGTGGACCGCTGTGCCGCGGAGCTGCCCGAGCTGGCCGAGGTGTGGTTCGGGCAGGGCCGGGCGGGTCAGGTCGCGGCGCTCACCGAGTACCTGCGGCGGCGGAATCTGCGCCTGCCCGGGCCGGCGCCGCTGATCGCCCGCACGATCGTGGAGACGTGCGTGCTCTGGGCGGTGCACCTGCACTGGGACCCCGCCGGTGACCAGCCCCCGGCCGATCCGGACACGGTCGCCGCCACCCTCGCCGGACTGATCACTCACGGCCTGGTGCCGAGAAAGGGATGACCCGATGACCCCGGAACACCTGCGCGCCAAGTGGGACAAGTACGCGCCGCGGTACGACCGCGACATCGGTTTCTTCGAGCGGGTGCAGTTCGGCGGCGGGCGGGAATGGGTCTGCTCGCGGGCGCACGGCGAGGTGCTCGATGTCGCGGTGGGCACCGGACGGAACCTGCCGTTCTACCCGGAATCGGTGCGGTTGAGCGGAATCGACCTCAGCCCGGCCATGCTGGACATCGCCCGGGCCCGGGCGGCCGAGCTGGGGCGGGAGATCGACCTGCGCGAGGGGGACGCCCAGGCACTGCCCTTTCCGGACGCCTCCTTCGACACGGTGGTGTGCACGCTCGGTCTGTGCGGCTTTCCCGACGAGCGCGCGGCGATCACCGAGATGCACCGGGTGCTGCGGCCGGGCGGCACCCTGCTGCTGCTCGACCACATCGGCAGCCACCACAAGCTGATCCATCTCGGCCAGCGGCTCCTCGAGAAGCTGACCGTGCGGATGCTCGGGGACTACCAGACCCGCCGGCCCCTCCCCCTCGTGGAGCAGGCCGGTTTCGTGATCCAGGAACAGCAACGGCTCAAGGCGGGCATGGTGGAGCGGCTGGCCGCGACCAGGCCCTGAACGCCAGCCCGAGCGCCCGTCGCGTTTCGGTGTGTTGGCCTCTGGCGTCGTCATGTTGGCTTGTGGCGTCGCCATGTTGGTCGCATGCGCGGTGGGGTCGCCGCCAGATCCGCCCGGCGTCGCTGTCACCGACCAACACAGCCACGCCAGAAGCCAACACAGCAACGTGGCGCGCCAACAGAGCGGCGTGAGACGCCAACATGGTCACGAAGTGCCGCGTAGGGTGCTGGTGATGGCATCGACCGGCGTGGCGCGACGGCTGGGGCGGCTGGCCCTGCTCGCGCTGCTGGCCGCCCTGCTCGGGGTGCCGGTTCTCCTTCCGGTGCACGATGTCGCGGCCGCACCGGATTCGGCCGACACGGTGGGTGTCGCGCGAATTGACGGTATGGCGCCGTCCCGGGCGGTCGGGCGGCCCGTCGCCGAGCCTTCGTTGGTGTGCGTGGCGGAACTGCCGGCCGGCGCCGTTCCCGGCGGAACCCCGGCGGTAACGCTGGCCCGGCTGGGCGAGGTGCCCGCCGGCGAGATCACCACGCGGTATATGGCGCGTCGCGGCGCCGTGGGGATGCGGGCTCCTCCGCACCGGCAAGTGGATCTCTAACTCGTTTCCTTGCCATTCCCCACATTCTGAAGGAGTCATTGCCGTGCCGCGGAAAACCGCCGCGCGGCGAGGCCTGCTCGGGCGCGCCCTGGTGTCGCTCGCCGTCCTCGCCGCATCCGTCTACCTGTTGCTGACCGTCGCCCCGCGCCTGGGTCTGGACCTGCGCGGCGGCACCCAAATCGTGCTCGAGACCCACGACTCACCCACCGTCACGGCGGACGCGGCGGCCACCGACCGCACCGTGGAGGCGGTGCGCCGGCGGGTCGACGCGCTGGGCGTGGGCGAGCCGCTGCTGGCCCGCTCCGGCGAGAACCGGATCATCGTGGAGCTGCCCGGGGTGCAGGATCCCCGCGAGGCCATCGAGGTGATCGGCCGCACCGCGCAACTCAGCTTCCACCCCGTCGTGGCCGCCGAGGGCCGGACCCTGCCCGGCGAGTCCGGCCGGCAGCTGCCCATCGGCCCAGCCGCGCTCGCCGGCGACGGGGTGACCGACGCCCGCCCCGCCACCAACCCGCAGGCCGGGCCGGGCTGGACGGTGGCCGTCGAGTTCACCAGCTCGGCCGCCCGCTCGTGGGAGCGACTCACCGCACAGGCGGCGTGCGCCGCACCCGGGGATCCGTTGCGGCGCATCGCGATCGTGCTCGATGACAAGATCATCTCCTCGCCCCAGGTGGAACCGGAGACGCGCTGCGGGGTCGGGATGATCGGCGACCGGATGCAGATCACCGGCCAGTTCACTCAGGCCGAGGCCCGGGAGCTGGCGCTGCTGATCAACGCGGGCGCGCTGCCGGTGCCGGTGGACATCGTCGAGCAGCGCACCGTCGGCCCGACGCTGGGCGCCGCCGCGATCGAGGACAGCGCGCGGGCCGCGGTGATCGGGGTCGCGCTCACCGCGCTGTTCCTCATGGTCGTGTACTGGCTGGCCGGGGCGATCGCGGTGCTCGCCCTGCTCGGCTACGCGGCGGTGTCCTACGCGGCACTGCTGGCCATCGGCGCCACGCTGACCCTGCCCGGGCTCGCCGGGTTCGTGCTCGCCATCGGCATGGCCGTGGACGCCACGGTGCTGGTGTTCGAACGGACCCGGGAAGAACGCCGGTTGCGGCTGGATCGCGCGCTGGACAAGGGTTACCGCGGCGCGCTGTCGGCGATCGTGGATTCCAACATCACCACGCTGCTCGCCGCCGGGCTGCTGTTCTGGCTGGCGTCCGGCCCGGTCCGCGGCTTCGGCGTCACGCTGACCGTCGGCGTGCTGGCCGCCCTGTTCACCACGCTCGTGCTCACCCGGGTGCTGCTGCACCTGGCCGCCCGCGCCGGGTTGGGCGCGCACCCGGCGCCGAGCGGCCTCACCCACGAGGGCCGGGTGCGGCGCTGGGTCAACCGGCGCGACCCCGACTTCCTGGCCCGCCCGCGCCGCTGGCTGACCGGCGCGGTCGTGGCCGTGCTGGTCGCCCTCACCGGCCTGGTGATCGTCGGCCCGAACCTGGGCGTCGAGTTCACCGGCGGCCGGATCCTCGAGTACACCGTCCCGGCCGGCGCCGACCCCGGGCAGGTGCGCACGGCCGTCGCGGACGCCGGGTTCCCGCGCGCCATCGTCCAGTCCTCCGGGGACACCGCCGTCACCGTCCGCACCGAGCCCCTCGACCAGCCGGCCGCCGAACGGATCCGAACCGCCGTCGCGGGCACCACCGGCGCCGCCACCGTGCTGCGCGACGAGCAGATCGGCCCCAGCCTCGGCGCCGAGCTGCGCACCAACGCGCTGATCGCCCTCGGCGTCGCCGTGGTCGCCCAGCTGGCCTACCTCGCGATCCGGTTCGACTGGCGCCTCGGCCTCGCCACCGTCGTCGCGCTGGCCCAGGACGTGCTCCTGGTCCTCGGCATTTTCACCTGGCTCGGCAAAACGATGGACGGCGTGTTCCTGGCCGCCCTGCTCACGGTGATCGGCTATTCCGTCAACGACACCGTCGTCGTGTTCGACCGCGTCCGCGAACTGCGCGCCCGCCGCCCGGGCAACCCGCTCCCCCGAACGGTCGGCACCGCGATACTGCAAACGCTCCCGCGCACCATCAACACCGGTATCGGCGTCCTGTTCGTCCTCACCGCCCTGCTCGTACTGGGTGACGGTTCCCTGGCTGATTTCGCCCTGGCCATGCTCCTCGGTCTGGTCGTCGGCACCACCACCTCCACCATCACCACCGCCGGCCCGGTCGCGATCATTCTCAACGACCGCCACACCGGCGCCGGTGCACGGTAATATCGGATCCGGTCGTATATTTCACCGGGAAAGGACGTTCAATTGTCCGCACAGCCGCCGCCCGGAATCCTGCGAGAGAAGGGGTTCTGCGTACTCGACGACTACCTGTCCGAAGACGAGTGCCGCAGGATGGCGAACGCCGTTCACGACTATCTGTCCGGTCATGACGTGCCGAAAGTCGAACGCCCGCCGGTGGACGGAATCCCACTGAAGCGGGCCGTGATAACCGGTGATCAGATACGCGACGCCATGCCGGACATCTGGGATTACCAGTCCCGCCTGCTGCCCCTCGTCTCCACGCTCGCGGACGAGCAACTCGAACCCTGGAGCGACGAGAAAGTCGTCGTGAACGTGAACATCTACGGCGCCGGCGACTCACATCAACCGCACTACGACCGCTGCCCGTTCACCGCGCTGATGTACCCTGCCGTCGCCAGCGAGGGCGGCGCCCTGGAACTCACCTATGCGAACCAGACCGAAACCCTGACCCCCGGGCAAGGCGCCCTGGTGGTCATCGCCGGAGACCGGGTCCTGCACGCCGTGCACCCCATCACCAGCGGGACGCGGATGAGCGTTCCCGTCGCTTTCGGCGTACGGGGCGGGGAATACGAGGACGGCAAGACCCTCAACGAGTACATCTACTAGGGATGGCGGCGGAAACGTCGGCGATCAACCGTCCGGGGTCGTCGCCCCAGTGCGAGGCGACGACCAGGTCGCGGGCCGGATCAACCCACAGCAGGTGCCGCCCGCTGTTGCCCCGGGCGCACCGGCCGAGCCCGAGACCCTCACCGCGCTGGACGACCTGATCGCCCGCGATTTCAGTGCGGCACCAGGATCACGGCGCACCGGGCCGGGCGATGTAGGTCGTGCCGGCGGCGTTGCGGGGACCCGTGAACGTGGACGCCGCCGGGGATATCAGGAACCTCAGCGCAGAACCAGGAGGTCGAGCCAATTGGTTCTGGGGCCCGGGCTGTGCGGCTTCCAGGTCGGGGATGTGGTGGATCACGAGGGACAGCCAGGCGCCGTCCGCCGAGCCGTCCGGAGCGGGAGGGCGCTGACGTCGCCCCCCAGCACCTGGATGCCCGGCCGGCGCGGAATCTGGGCCCGCATCGCCGCCGACGGGTCGACCGCGAGGATGCTGAGGCCGAACCAGTCGCTGAAGGCGGCGGCGAACGCGCCGGTCCCCGCGCCGATGTCGGCCACGGTCATCCCGGGCATCGGGTTGAGGTGACGTCGGATCGCGTCACGCCAGTGCCCGAGCCCGTCTCGCGGAACCTCACGGACCGCCTTGAACGCTGCCGCGGTCTGGTCGTCGCAGGTGATCCGGGCCATGTCGCGCCTCCTGACTGACTCTGATGTTCGGCGTGTTGGCCCCTGACGTTGCCATGTTGGCCCGTGGCATCGCTGCGTTGGCTTGGGGCGTCGTCGTGTTGGCCGAAGGTGGGTCGGGGTTGCCGTCAGCGGTGTCCGGTGGCGTCGTCACCAGCCAACACACCTACGTCAGACGCCAACACAGCGACGTGGTGCGCCAACATGGCCACGCGAGACGCCAACATGGTGGCGAGCTTGTGATCGTCGGCCTTACACGTCGCATAGGGGCCTGGGCATCTTATTTAGTGCTCTATTCGTTCGGGGAACGAGCACGATAGAAGAAGCCATAAGGTTGCGTGAAGAAACCAACTGGGTTTACTCTATTAGTAGCTTCAAAAAACCAACTACCGGAGGCGAGAATGTTGAACGGCGACACGAACCTCAAGCTGGACAGCGGTCTGCAGCAGCTCGAGGAATGGGCCGACAACGCTCGCCAGGCCCAGAAGAACCAGGTCTACAAGGCACTCTTCGCGATCACCGACGGAACTGTCGGTCGCAACTATGGCGTGCTGGCCGACAAGGAGGACCCCAATGCGCACTTCGTCCTGGTCCGGGAGGACCTGGTCATCAAGGTCAACTACCCGGACCGCGGCAGCTTCGGGATCTCCTACATCGGGCCGCTGGAGGGCGCACCCGGCATCAGCCTGGCCTTCCAGGCGCTCTGAGACCCGGTCCTGGTCGCGCTCCGGCGGATCGTGGCGCCGGCCGGTGTCCTGACGTACCATCGCCTTCAGGGGAGGAAAGCGGTTTCCCGTATCTCTTCGTACCCTGCGCGGAGGAGCGATGGAGCCCCGATCCTTCATGGTGAAGCGGCGAACGGTGCTGGTCGCGGGCGGTGCAGCCGTGGCCGGCACCGCACTTGTAGCCGGCCCGGCCCGGGCGGACGTGACCGTGGCGGTCGATCCGGGCGCGGATTTCGGACGTTGGGAGGGCTGGGGCACCTCGTTGGCCTGGTGGGCCACCGTGTTCGGGGACCGGGACGACCTCGCGGACCTGTGGTTCACCACCAGGACCGTGACCTATCAAGGCACCCCGCTGCCCGGGCTCGGGTTGACCATCGCCCGCTACAACCTGGGCGCGTGCAGCTTCAACACGGTGCAGGGCCAGCGGATGGTCGCGTCGCCCAACATCCCGCGGTTCAAGCAGATCGAGGGTTACTGGCAGGACTGGTCCAATGAGGACCCGAACTCGGCGGCGTGGAACTGGTCGGCCGACGCCCGGCAGCGCGCGGCGCTGGTGAAGGCCACCCAGCGCGGCGCGATCAGCGAGCTGTTCGCCAACTCGCCGATGTGGTGGATGTGCCTCAACCACAACCCGTCCGGCGCGGCGGACGGCGGCAACAACCTCCAGTCGTGGAACTACCGGCAGCACGCCACGCACCTCGCCTCGGTGGCGCAGCGGGCCCGGACGAGTTGGGGCGTCACGTTCCGCAGTGTGGACGCGTTCAACGAACCGTCGGCGAGTTGGTGGCGGGCCGACGGCACGCAGGAGGGCTGCCACATCGATCCCGCCATCCAGCGCACGATCCTGGCGCACCTGCGCAACGAGCTGAACCTGCGCGGCCTGACCGGCACCCTCGTCTCGGCCTCCGACGAGACCAACTACGACGTCGGCCGGGCCACCTGGACCAGCTTCGACCCGGCCACCCGCGCCCTGGTCAACCAGTTCAACGTGCACGGCTACCAGGGCTCCGGCGGGCGTCGCGACCTGCTGTACAACGACGTCCACGCGGCCGGCAAGATCCTGTGGAACTCGGAGACCGGCGACAACGACGGCACCGGCCTTTCGTTGGCGCGCAACATCTTGCTGGACTTCCGCTGGCTGCACCCGACGGCCTGGGTGTTCTGGCAGGTGATGGACCCCAACCCGAACTGGGCGCTGATCAGCTACGACCCGAACACGCTGCAGGCCGGCGCGGTGCGGACCAAGCTCTTCGTCCTCGCCCAGTTCACCCGGCACATCCGCCCGGGCATGCGGATCCTCGGCACCGGCGGCGACATCGCGGTCGCGGCCTACGACCCGGCCGCGCGCCGGCTGGTTCTGGTCGCGGCCAACACCGGTGCGGCACAGACGATCACGTTCGACCTGTCCCGGTTCGCCACCGTGCCCAGCACGACGGTTCCCCGGTGGACCACCGTGCCCGCCGGCACCGACCGCTACACCCAGCGCACCGACGTCCGTCCCAACGCCAAGCTGCTCCCGGTCCCGTTCCCGGCCGGCTCGGTCCAAACTGTTCAGATTGACGGGATCAGCTGACGCAGTTCACGACTACGCCAACGCGCGACACGGCTGCACAGATCGCGGACAAGAACCACTACGGCGCCGAGTTCGCAGGACGTGATCTTCGCGGGGGCAGTTTCCGTTGCCCGGATGGGCAGAATTGCCGAGCGTATGTTACGGCCGCGTCGCCGGTGTCGGATGCTGGGTCGACCTCAGTCGTCGACGGGAGGGCTTGGCCCGTTGTCACGTCCGGTTTTCGAGACTGCCGGTCCGGATACCCGTTCGGTCCGGCGGCAGCGCTGCTCGCAACCGCCGGCCAACTCGCTGGCCCAGCTTCAGCGCTCCGCAGGAAATCGCGCCGTGCAACGGCTTCTGGCCGGAGGCGGGTCGCCGGCGGTGCAGCGCCAGCAGGCCGGGCAGGTGCTGGAGGAATGCCGGGTGAATGGCTCCGGCGCCTACGTCGTGCCGGGAACCCCGGTCGAGAAGGTGAACCGCGCGATCGCGGCCGGCCACTTCCGGGACGCGTTCTGCCTGCTGAACGGGCTGTGGATGGTGCACTTGCTCGAAGTCCTCGACGCCATCGGTCCCGGCCAGCGCAACACGCTCCGCGCGAACTGGAGCGCCACGGCCGGTTACGGGTCGAGCCGGCTCTCGGTGGCGTTCACGGCCATCAACCGCGGTGACATGTGCCGGGTACGCTTCCCCGCCGATCTCCCGCCGGCCCAGCAGGTGGAGATCAAGACCTATCTGCGGGCGCACCGGCCGGTGCCGGCCCTCGCCTACACCTGGCAGGTTCCGGGCATCCGCGAACTCGTGGAAGGGCCGGTGACCTGGCAGGACGCGGTGCTGACCGTGCGCGCGTGGCTGATGGTGCTGGATCCCGCTCAACAGCAGCTGGCTGTGCGGGACCTGGAGGGCGCGCGCCTTGCCTACAACGCGGCGGGCCGCGGGGAATGCGCCGAGGTGCTCAACCAGGTCCGGTACGCGCTGTTCGCCTCGGATGTCTCCGGTGCGGCACCGATGTCCGGAACGCACGTGCCAGACGCCGCCGAGCAGGAGCGCATCAAGCAGGTTCTCACCCCACCCCGGCAGCTTGGCCTCGGCGGCCGGCCGCCGGACTTCCACCGCCGGCCGCCCGGCACCCCCGCGGACTACGAGACCAGGGTGCGGACCAGGGTCGACCAGATGATCAACGAACTGCACGCGCACTACGGCGCCCCGCGAAGCACCGCGGCGCACCGCGACCCGGCACGGGTCGACCCGATGTCCCGGTTCCTGGAGATCGCCAACGCCGCCAAGGCCGAGGCGGACCACGTCTTCGGCGGCTACGCATCCGGACCGGCGTTCACCACGGGGAACCTCAAGGACTGGTGGGAGGACGCCGAGCAGGCGCTCTCCCACATGACACCGGAACAACAGAAGACCAGGATGCAGGGGTGGCTGAAACACCTCATGGTCTCCGACCAGACGCTGGCGGACATCAACCGGGTCCACGGCGCCATTCCGAGCCGCACGCAGGTGAGCCCGGGGGAGCGCGAAGCGGAGGCGACGATTCTGGACCGCATCCGGACAACCATCACCAACGACGCGACGAAACTGCGGCGGCTGATGGATATCTACCGGGGCTGGGATGGAATGCAGCGGCCGGGCACTGTCTACTTGCAGCGGTTCCGCGCGTCGAACGCCCTCGAGCAGCGGCGCCAGTATTGGGACATGTTCCAGGTGTCCATTCACGAGTACATGCACAGTCTCATGCACCCGGCGTACCGGACCTATGCGATGAGCTTTGCCGGTGCGGAGTCCGAGCAGTACAACACCCTCGTCGAGGGCGTGGCGTGCCTCCTCGCGGAGACGGTGTGGCCGCGGGTGCAACCACGGGTCACCGACCCGGCATTGCGGGCCAGGGTCGAGAGCGCCGCCTACGCCGCGCTCCCGTTCGACCCGAACACCGTGCCCGAACCGCGCTTCCGTCGCTATCCGGCGCACGATCAGGCGATGCGGCTGGCCGACGTCACCGGCATCCGAAACCTGTACGCGGCGTTCTTCCGTGGTCAGACTCAGCTGATCCGCGCCGCGCCGTAGGCAGTCGATGAGCTCACCAGTCGCTCCCCTCCTGCGCGCCCTGTCCGACCGGCGCTACGAGGCACTCGGCCCGCTGCCCGCCGGCTGCCGGGTGGGCGACCTGACCGCGACACCCGGCCCGCTCCCCGACACCCTCGGCCGAGGCTGGCTGGGCGCAGGCCCCTGCGACTTCCTCGCCATCCCCCTGACCGGCTTCGCCGACGGCATCCGCATCTGGTTCGACGCCCCGCCTTTCGGGCCTACCACCACCGAGGCCGCCCCCGTCCGGATGCTCGACGCCGCTTACCCACCCCCAGGCCGGTTGAGCATGCCCGCCCTGCTCGACGCCCTCGGCCCGCCGGACACCCACCTCGACCTCGACCTCGACGGCCTCACTCTCACCGGCGGCTGCCACCTTTGGCTCCGCCGCGGCCTGGCGCTCCACATCAATCCGGGCAACGTCCACCTGCTCCGAATCACGATCTTCGCCCCCACCGACCTGTCCAGCTACCAGCACAACCTCGACCTCGACACCCACCTGCGGCCATTTCCCCATCGCCACGAGGATCCCTTCCCCTGACCGGCCGGCTGTCCCGAACACGGTGAGCCTTCCATCCCGACCTTGGTAGGTGCGCCTGGCTAGCCAGTGGCGCCAGGTGTGGACCCGTCGCGGTGTGGGCCGCCGGTTTGACCTGGAGTGCGGTCCAGGCGGCAGACTGCTGGGCTATGAGGGTGTTGGGTCGTAGTGGTATCGAAGTGAGCGCGATCGGGTTTGGGGGCGTGGGCGATCGGGGGGCCGTTCAGCGCGCGCGGCCGGGAGGCGGGGTGGGGCGAGGTCGATGACGACGAGTCGGTCGCCGCGGTGCGCCAGGCGCTCGACCTCGGTGTCACGCTGATCGACACGGCGGACACGTATGGCGCGGGGCACAGCGAGCGGGTGCTCCGGCGTGCGCTGGCCGGTCGCCGGGATGAGGTGGTGATCGCCACGAAGTTCGGCAACACCTTCGACGAGGCGACGCGCACACGGATCGGAACGGACACCTCCGCCGGCTACATCCGCGCGGCCTGCCAGGCGTCCCTGGATCGGCTCGGCACCGACCGGATCGACCTGTACCAATTGCATTGTGACGCGGAGCCGGAGCAGGTCGACGACATCCTGGCCACCCTTGAGTCGCTTGTGGACAGTGGGCTGATCCGCGGCTACGGGTGGAGCACCGACGATCCGGGCAAGACCGCCGCGTTCGCCGCCGGCCCGCACTGCGCGGCCACCCAGCACGTGCTCAACGTGTTCGAGGACGCCCCGGACATGCTGGCCGTCTGCGACAAGCACGATCTGGCCAGCATCAACCGGGCTCCGCTGGCGATGGGCCTGCTCGGCGGAAAGTACGGCCGGGACTCCCAGCTGGCGGCCCGGGACGTGCGGGGCACGGGCGGGCAGACATGGGTCGCGTACTTCCAGGATGGGCGCCCGTCGCCGGAGTTTCTGCGCCGCCTCGACGCCATCCGGGACGTCCTGACCGGTGCCGGTCGCACGCTCGCCCAGGGTGCGCTGGGCTGGATCCTGGCCCGCAGCCCGCGCACGGTCCCGATCCCCGGCATCCGCACCCCGGCCCAGGCCAAGGACAATGCCGGCGCGCTGGCCGCCGGCCCACTGACACCGGCCCAACTCGCCGAGATCGACCGGCTGCTCGAGCGCTAACCCGAAGTTGCTGTGACTCTGCGTAGATCTTCGGTGGTTCACCTGCGAAAACGTGTCGATCAAGCCGGTTGCTGTAGCCAGAAGCAATGGTGCTGCTGGCTACAGCAACGCGCCTGCTCGTCGGCTGTGGGCCGAGCGTGACAAACGCGTCCTTCCTCACGCCCAGGGTGACCAAGGACGCTTTCCTCGCGCCGCTGGAGATCGCCTGCCCAGCTCAGGCCTGATGCGCAAACAGTTGATCATTCACAACTTCGGCCTAACGAGTGTTTCGAAGTGCTGACCGGCGGTGCACCATCCCGCATCGAGGCCGGACCGGTGCGCCGCACGTGCCGCTTCCAGGGAAAGCGACGTCACGTTGCTTCCCCGCCGTGCCCGCACCGCGGCTTCGAAACACGCGCTAACGCCGGTCGGTGACCACCCGCATGCCGAACTTTTCCAGGCAGTAGAGGCGGCGGCCGTCGACCCAGAGCCAGGCGGTGGCGAAGGCGGTTGTGCCGCGGATCTCGAGGACATCCAGCTCGATGGTGATCAGGCGGTCGGTCGGGACGATCTGGCCGCGGTAGGTCCATGTCAGCGGCTCGTTCAGGGCGACCGGTTCGAACCGGGGATCGGGCAGGCCGGCGCCGACTCCGCGGTCGATCATGTACCACCGCAGGAGCTGGCACATTGCTTCGACGCCAAGGGAACCGGGCATCACCGGGTCCTGGAAGAAATGGGCCTTGAAGAACCAGGCGCCGGGATCGACGTCCTTCTCGGCGCGCACCCGGCCGAGGCCCGCTGTGCCACCGTCGGGCCAGTAGCCGGTGATCCGGTCGATCATCCGCAGCATCGGACCCGCGAGGTGCGGCCTCCGGTCGGCGTCCGGCACTGGGCCCGGCTCGGCCAGTTGGGCACGTTCGGCGGGTGTGGGCGGCAGGCCGGGTTGCTCAGCGAAGGCCGTTGTCGAGAAGTAGCCGAAAACGGTGGTGCCGGCGAGCAACGGCGCGCCGTCCGCGGAGCACTCGATCGCGAACGTTTCGATGATCATCCCGTTGATGTGGGACACCGCCGTGAGTTCCGCCCGGGTGCGGACGATTCCGGTCCGCGGCCGGACTTCCCGAAATATCCGCACGTCGCCGTCGAGGTTGCGGAACAGCAGCTCCGTGTCGATCTGCACGGGGCTGCCCACGTAACAGCCCAGCCAGCCGCACGGCTGCAGGGCGATCTCCATCAGGATCGCCACCGGCATGGTGGCGCTGGCATTGTCCGCGAAGTACCACGCCTCGCCCGGAACGTCGTACTCCGCGTCCACAGTGGACCCGGCGGCCATGCCCTGATACGGGCCGGCTACCGCGGTGATTCGGCTCATGAAGTGGTAGGGCGGCCCGGGTAGCCGCGGTCCCCGCCGGGGTCCGGTGAAGGGCGCGGCCATCGGTCCCAGTCCGTCGGTAGGCCGCCCCCAGGCGCAGGCCAGCAGCGACGCGTAGCCCATGCGGAGGCCCGCGACCTCGGCGACGGGTCTCGTCTCGACGTGGCCGGCCAGGCCGCCGAGTTGGTGGAGCGGCACGGGATCCGCGGTGCGCTGGATGGTCGGCGGGCCGAGGAGCTTCCAGTGTTCGAGGGGCCAGTCGGGAACCAGACGTACCGCGCAGTCCGCGACGTGCAGTGCCTTGACGCCGTCGACGGTGACCAGCACGTCGGCGATCACGGTGGGGATCGGCCCGGCCGTCACGGCGGACACGAAGACCTCGTACACCAACGAGCGGCTGCCCGGGATGGCCTGGCCCCGGCAGCGCATCCGCGAGGTGCGCCCCGGCACCGGCTCGAAGCGCCAGCCGTCGCGGCCGACCGTGAACCCGCACGCGGCCAGGTAGAACGACACGGCTTGCAGGCAGCCTTCGGACATGAGGGTGCCGGGCATGCACGGGTCGTTGTGGAAGTGCCCGTCGAAGAACCAGTCACCGGGGCTGATCGCCGTGTCGGCGCGCAGGTAGCCGCGACCCCGGGGACCGCCGGTCGGGTCGAAGGCGGTGACCTCGTCGAGCAGGCGCAGGCGCCCGGAGCCGGTCCGCGGGCTGCGCACATCGGCGCGCGTAACCTCCCAGCCCGGGCCGAAGCACGCGTCGGGCCGGCCCTCGGTGAAGGCGAGAACCGCTGCGGCGTCGAAGGAATCGGCGCTGCACCGCACCGCGGGTGGATCGATCGGCGCATCCGGCGGTGGGGTGCTGTCGGCGGGATCCCACAGCACGCCACCGGTGTTCGCCAGCTCCTCGTCGGAGAAGAAGCCGGCCTGGCCGTGCCGCACGGTCAGCACGAGCTCGCCGGCGCTGCGGCAGTCGTACTCGAAGAAGAAGAGCCGGACCGGGCCGTGCGCGACGTGCCCGACGACGCGGATCTCGTAGTCGAGCCTCGTCCCGGGCGCGGGCGGGCTGGTGTGGAAGGTGACCTCACTGCCCAGCAGGCGGTAGACGCGCTCGCCGCGGTTGTGCAGGTCGGCGCCCAGCCAGCTGATCAGCAGCAGGTCCGCCTGGCCCGCCTCGACGAGCAGCCCGGCGGGCATCCGGCCGGTGGCGTCGAGATACCAGGCGCCGGCGGTGACCCCGGTCTCGGTCCAGATCGTGCCGGTTCCCATGGAGCCGGCGGTGGCGTCGATGCCGGTGACCCGGTCGGCCAGCAGCAACGGCGGGCCGGGCATCCGGGTCTGCCGGACGTAGTTATCCTGAGCTGTGAACATCGGGCCGAACAGGTCGGAGATTCGCCCAACCGCAAGGTGTTCGAGCTGTGCACGGTCAAATTTCGGACCCGGTCGCTGACGCACGGGTGCGGGCGCGGGAGGGGTGAGTGAGCGGACAGCCGCGGCGCGCATAGCGAGGAACTGGTTGTGGGCTTCGCCTTGAATGGTGAGAAATTGGTTGTGCGCGGCGGTGATCAGCTCCCGCCACGTCACCGCGGGCCCGCGAGCCGGCGCCGATCCGTTGGCGGGCAACGGCATGGGTGCCAGATCGGGCGCGCGTTCCATCACCTCGTATTCGGCGGTGTCCACTCGCGGTGCCGGCAGCCGGGCGGGGACGCTGACGGTGGCACCCTTCGGGACGGCGCACCGGGTCGCGAAGAACCGGGTCAACGCGTCGGTACGAACCTCGACACCCGCGGCGGCCAGCTCGGCGACCACAGTGGACAGTGAGCTCAACCCGTTGGCTCCCGGCGCGTCCAGAGCGACCGCCAGATGCTCGCGGTCGCCGAGGATTCGGCGGATCCAGCCGGTGCACTGGGCGCCGGGTCCGTGCTCGATGAACACCCGGACGCCGTCCTGCCAGGCGCGCTCGATCACGGCGGGGAAGTTGACGGGCGAGATGGCCTGCTCGGTGAGCGCGTCGGCCACCGACTCCTCGGTCGGGTGGTACCACTCTCCCGTGGCGCCGCGGTAGAACCGGATGCCTGGCACGGCATTCGTGGGGCGGCGGTGCAGGGCGTGCCAGCGGTCCCGGACCTCGGCGACCTCCGGAGCGTGTGCCACGAGGTCGTAGTTGATCGTGACGCTGGCACCCGGGTCGAGCCGCGAAACCACGGCCTGGCAGGCATTCCGCTCACCCGCGATGACGCAGGTGCCGGGGGCGCAGACGGCCGTCAGATGGACGGCGGGCTCGTCCTTGATCAGCGCGCGAACCTCGTCCGGATCGGCGGAGAGCACGATGCCGGCCCAGCGATCGCCCGTGATACCGCGCCGCGCCCAGTACCGCCGCACGGCACGAAGTTCGCCGCCGAGCTCGTGCGTGAACAACTCGCTGGCCCGCGCGTCGGCGGCCAGCGCGGGCACGTCGGTCCAGACGCCCAGGGCCACCAGGGCGGCCGACTCCCCGGAGGAGTAGCCGATGGCCGCGTGCGGCTCGATGCCCAGCACCTCGCGGCTGATCCGGGTGTGCAGCCGCGCCAGGTAGCCCACCCCGAGGATCTGGTCGAGGGCATCCCTCGGCCGCCCGTCGCTGCGGTACACCCAGTCGACCAGGTCCGAACCGTCCATTCCGGACAGTGGGGCGAAGGCGAGCATGAGATCGGCGCCCATGCCGGCGTAGGCGGCCGAACCCTTGGTGTAGACGAAAGCCGTCTGCCCGCCGAGCGGCGTTTCGCGCTGGGCCACGTGCACCTCGGGTGGTGGCGCAGGCGACCACGGCTCGGCGTCCGCGGCGCGCAGCCGAATCCGGTGCGGCGGTGCGTCGAGCACGGCGGTGGCGACGTCGGCGGTGCCGATACCCGGCCGGGGCTCCGCACGTTGCCCGGCCCGGGGAGCGGCGCGATGGCGCAGGGCGAGGGCCGCGGCCGCTACACCCAGCAGGCCCCGGGCGGCGTGGGGTGCCCCGAAGAGCTCGACCGGATCGACGTCGCCGCCCTCGCCGACGACCAGGTCCGCAGGGGTGCGGGCCGGCGCCGGATCGACGAGGGCGATCACCCGGTCACCGTCGGCGCGGGCGTCGGTGAGCCGCTTGAGCACCACGACGACGGCCGCGTCCGCGGGGGTCCCGGACAGGCCGAGCTCGTCCGCCGCCGCGCGGTGCACCGGCTCGTCGGACAGGTCGACCGCGCCGACCACGGCGGCGTCGATCTCCTTGGCGCGCAACGCCCGGACGGCCAGTTCCAGGGCGACCGACCCGGACGCCTCCTCGGCGCAGACGGCGAAGGCCGGGCCGGTCAGGTCGAGCTGGACGCCGATGCGGTTGGCGGTGATGTTGGCCATGCTGCCCAGGACACGCGCCGCGGTCAGTGGCGGGCAGATTCCCTCCCCGGCACCGGCGAGCCGTTGCCTGGCATGGATCCTGGCGGTCTCCGGATCGGTCCCCATTCCGATCAGCACCGCGGTGCGCTCCGGCGGCAGCCGCACGCCCGCCGTGGCTTCGCGCGCCACTTCCAGTATGAGGACCTGCTGCCCCAGCGTCTCTGCCAGATCGCGCGGCGGGAACCGCAGCCCGGTCAGGGAAACCTCGATGTCCTGCTGGGTCTCCCGGCGCGCCTGCCCGGTCAGCAACGCGTCCCGGAACCCGTCGATGCTGGTCTCGACCGAGACGAGGGCGACAAAGGCGTCCTTTGTCGCACTGGACGTGACAAGGGACGCCTTTGTCGCACGGCTGCCGTCGAAGGCCTCGACGATGAGATGGGCGTTGCAGCCGCCGAACCCGAAGGCGCTGAGCGCCGCGCGACGGCTGCCCGGCCACGGCTCGTTGGCCGTCAGCAGCCGCAGCGGGCCGGCGGACAGCTCGCCGATCGGGTCC
>NZ_DASYTH010000486.1:0-24751 GCF_036002505.1 Actinophytocola sp.
CGCCCCTCCAGCCCAGCATTCGCCTCCCGCAACGCCGAGTTCGCCTCCTGAAGCTGCCGCACCAACGCGATCAACTCCTCGCGCGACAACTCCTCCAACCCGGGCACAGCACAAGATCATCGCCCACCAACCCAGGCAACCCACGCCCGACACGCCGAAGATCAACTAACCACCTGAATGTTTACGGTCTGAGCTGCCATGAATCGTCCACCAGTGGTCCATCAGGTGTTCCGGTGCGGTCGTCCATCGGATCGGCAATGGAAAGGGATCATGGATACGGCGAATTTGTTCCTCCGTCTCCCATTGTGAGCGCACCGAGATGGCCAGCGCCTCGGCCATTTCGTCGAGGCGGTCAGCGAGGGTGAGCACGGCGCGGGGCGGTTGATTTTGGCGGAGTGCCACGACGATCGCGAAGACGCTCAGCGGGAGCGTGACGACCGCGACCGACATGCTGACTACGCTGGCCAGCTTGTCACCGCGATCAAGATCGCCCTGGGAGAGTTGGAGGATCAGCCAGATTGAGAATGCGGTCAGGCAGACGACACTTGCGGCGATACTGATCCAGCGCCGAGGCAACACAACAACATCATGCCGTGGTGCGACAACCACGAGTAGGGCGAGGCGCAACTCGGCGTGGCACAAGAAGTGATCACCGACGCCGAGCTGGCCACGCTCACACCTGTGGGGGGCTCACTCGTTGGTGGTTTCCCATTTCACGGCGTGCGGGTCGCCGTTGACGTCGAAGGAGAAACCGGCGCACACGCCGCGGTCGTTGATGGCGTAGATGTCGCTGGCCAGGTGGCCGGGGAGGGTGCCCAGGTCGGTGACTCCTCCTTCCGTCCACCGCGCCGCGTGGCGGTGACCTTCGGATGTGGACGCGTCGCCGGCGATGGTGCCGTAGGTGTTGATCGCGACGGCGCGGGCGTCGGTGCCGCCGGGGAGCAGGTCGAGAACGGTGAGCCGGCCGTCGGGAGCCCATCTCAGCGCGCGGCTGCCGTTCGGCGAGTTCGCGCCGCCCACGGCGGTGCCGGTGGGGCCGATTCCCCAGGCGATGCTGATGGTCCCGCCGGGAAGCAGGCCGAGATCGGATATCGCTCCTTCGGGGGTCCAGCGCACCGCGTGGCGCAGGCTGCCGACGTCGACATATCCGCCGACGAAACCGGTCGAGCTGATCGACGTGGCCACGGTGTTGTCCGCGCCCGGGAGCGTGGCGAGATCCGTGGCGGCGCCGGCGGCGGTCCAGCGCAGAGCGTGGTAGCGGTCCTCGGAGCCGGCAACCAGCGCGTCGCCGACCGTGACGCCCTTGTCGTTGATGGCTATGGCGTAGCTTTCCGTCAGTCCCGCGGGGACCGTGAGTCGGGTGATGGTGCCACCGGGGTTCCACCGCACCGCACGGGAGTCGATGGTTCCGACGATGGCGCCGGTGCCGTTGATGTCAAGGGCTTCGCTCACGGTTGCGCCGGACGGCATCGGGAGCCGGGTGATCGCGCCGGCCGGGCTCCAGCGCACGGCGAGCGGTTCGTCCTCCGTGCCGGACGATCCGACCAGGACGCCATCATTGTTGATGCCGTACACCGCACTTTGTGGGGCGCCGGGAAGCCCGCGTAACTCGATCGGGCGCACGGCGGAAACGGCCGGGCTCGCCACCGCGGGCAGGGAGGCTCCGGCGATGACCAGGATCATGCACAACGCCGCGTAGAAAGCCGGTCTTCGTAATAAGCGCAGGCTGGACACGGGCATTCTCCTTTCTCTCCTCCATCCGGAAGGGAGAAATACAGGACAGTTCGGTGATCATGACTAAATTGCCCGTGCAGCCGAAAGGGCCGGATTGCCCTAGTCATGAGGGCACAACGGCCGGACCCGACGTAGTCCACCTTTGGTCAGCAATTTGTCCTGCGGATGTCTATTACTCGAACAATGCCTTGCCAATATGTCCACGGGTCAGTTTTGGACGAACAGTTGGCATTGGCGGCCAACGGTTTGTGAATCGCCTAACGCCGGCGCTCGACCAGAGGGAGGGAGCGGAGTTGGCGTTCCAGGTGCCATTGGAGGAGGGCGGCGACGAGGCCGCTGCCTTCGCGGCGGGCGGGGGTGGGGGCGGCGTCGGCGGTGGGCCAGTCGCCGTGCATCAGGGCTTCGAGGAGATCGAGGGTTTCGGGGGCGGGGGTGGCGGAGCCGGGCGGGCGGCAGCGGGGACACACCGAGCCGCCGGCGGGGACGTTGAAGGAGCGGTGCGGGCCGGGTTCGTTGCAGCGGGCGCACTCGGTGACGGCGGGGGCCCAACCGGCGAAGGACATGGCGCGTAACAGGAAGGCGTCCAGCACCAGAGATGCGTCGCGCTCGCCGCCGGCCAGGGCGCGGAGGGCACCGGCGACGAGGAGGTAGAGGCGGAGGACGGGTTCGCCTTCTTCGGCGGAGAGGCGGTCGGCGGTCTCGAGCACGGCGCAGCCGGCGGTGTACCGCTGGTAGTCGCCGACGATGCCGGCGCCGAAGGCGTCGAGGGTCTGCACCTGCGTGATGATGTCCAGGGTGCGGCCGGTGTAGAACTGCGCGTCGACGTGGGCGAACGGCTCGACGCGGGCGCCGAACCGGGAGGTGGTGCGGCGCACGCCCTTGGCGACCGCGCGGACCTTGCCGTGCTTCTGGGTGAGCAGCGTGATGATCCGGTCCGCCTCGCCGAGCTTCTGCACGCGCAGCACCACCCCGGTGTCGCGGTACAGAGTCATGTGCTCATCGTCGCATAACGCAGGTACACCACCCCGGAGCCGAACGTGCGCGTCTCGATCAGGCGCAGGTCGATCTGGTCGCGCAGGGCCGGGAAGAACGGGGTGCCGCCGCCGACCACGACCGGGCAGACCAGCAGCCGGTACTCGTCGATCAACCCGTGCGGCATCAGGGACGCGGCGAGCCCGGCGCCGGCCACGGCCAACTCGTTGCCAGGCTGCTGTTTCAGTGCCCGCACCTCGGACACCACCTCGCCGGTTGCCAGCCGGGCGTTCCCCTGGACGGCGTCCAAGGTCGTGGAGAACACCACGATCGGAGTCGCCTGCCAGATCTTGGCGAACTCCACCACGTACGACGGCGCGTCCGGGTCCTGGTCCGCCGTCGGCCAGTAGGCGTTCATCAGCTCGTACAGCCGCCGGCCGTAGAGCAGCGTGCCGGTCTCCCGCGTCCGCTCGTTGTAGAACTCGTGCAGCTCCGCGTCCGGGGCGGGGCGGCCCAGTCGAAATGCCCGTCCCGCTCGATGTAGCCGTCCAGGGACAAGGTGAAGGTGTACGTCAGCTTCCTCATAGCCGTTCGACCTCCCGAACCCGGAAACTCATCGGTGCCAGTACGGCGGGCCGCACTACGTCACCTATGTTGGCCTCTCGCGTCGCCGTGTTGGCCTGCCACGTCGGTGTGTTGGCCCGTCCCGCCGACCCGTGGAGCGGGATCGCCAACGGCCACGGAATCCGCCCCGATCCTCGCCCACACGTCAGCGGCCAACACGACAACGCCACAGGCCAACACGGCGACGCCAGAGGCAAACATGCCCGGCTTCGGGGTTAGAAGCCGAGGCGGCGGAGTTGCTTCGGGTCGCGCTGCCAGTCCTTGGCCACCTTGATGTGCAGGTCCAGGTAGACCTTGCTGCCGAGCAGCGCCTCGATCTGCCGGCGCGCGGTGGAGCCGACCTCGCGCAGCCGCTCCCCCTTGTGCCCCAGGATGATCCCCTTCTGGCTGGGCCGCTCCACGTACAGGAACGCGTGCACGTCGACGAGGTCGTCCCGGCCCTCGTGGGGCACCATCTCCTCGACCGTGACCGCGATCGAGTGCGGCAGCTCGTCCCGCACGCCCTCCAGCGCGGCCTCCCGTATCAGCTCGGCGACCAGCGTGGCCTCCGGCTCGTCGGTGAGCTCGCCGCCCGGGTACAGCGCCGGGCC
Organism: Actinophytocola sp.; assembly: GCF_036002505.1. Taxonomy (GTDB): domain Bacteria; phylum Actinomycetota; class Actinomycetes; order Mycobacteriales; family Pseudonocardiaceae; genus DASYTH01. The sequence goes on from NZ_DASYTH010000486.1 coordinate 3,921, forward strand.
CTCCGGCAGCCGGGCCACCAGCAGGTCGGCCAGCGTGCCGACCTGGAACCCGTCCACCGCGGAGACCGGGATCAGCTCGGCGAACTCCATTGCGTCCTGCAGCGCGACGAGTTGCTCGGCCACCTGTTCCGGCGCCACCAGGTCGGTCTTGGTCACCACTCCGATCACCGGCGTCCGGCGCACGATCCGGCTCAGCTCCCGGGCGATGAACCGGTCCCCCGGCCCGACCTTCTCGTCCGCCGGCACGCAGAACCCGACCACGTCGACCTCGGACCAGGTCTCCCGCACCACGTCGTTGAGCCGCTGCCCGAGCAGCGTCCGCGGCCGGTGCAGCCCCGGCGTGTCCACGATCACCAGCTGCGCGTCCGCCCGGTGCACGATCCCCCGGATCGCGTGCCGCGTCGTCTGCGGCTTGCTCGACGTAATCGCCACCTTCGACCCCACGAGCGCGTTGGTCAGCGTCGACTTGCCCGCGTTCGGCCGCCCGACGAAGCAGGCGAACCCCGAGCGATGCCGCAGATCAGACGTGGTCACCCGATCATTGTCCCTGGACCTCGGTGCCCTGGTGGTACTGGATCTTCCAACCGCCCGGCGTGTGGCGCCAGATCGTGGCCCGCCGGGTGCGCCGCTCGCCCTGCCGGAGGGCATAGGTCAGCAGGTAGACGTCCGGCGCCAGCTCCTGGCAGCGAAAATCGCTGGTCTCCCAGTGGTCCTCGGGTGGGTTCCGCATCCGCTCGCCGAGGACCTCGAGGACGTGCGCACGGGTGTACGCCCGGCCGGACGCGCCCACCTCCCAGAAATCGTCGGTGATCATCGATTCGAAGTCGGTGCCGAGCGCCGGGCGGTGAAAGATCGGCTCCCGGCTGGTCAGCTCGTCGAGGGGATCCACGGGACTGAGCATACGAGCGGGCGCCGGCGGCCTCCCCCTTCCAGGTCGCCGACGCCGCGCTCATTCATTCAATTCCCCCGATTGGATGGTGCATTCGGCGCAGTTCACCATCGTCGGCGTAACCGTATCCTTACCCGCGGTGACCGGGAGCGTCCCAATACCCACGACCATCGCGGCGTACCCGATCAGGAACAAGGCGATTCTCTCCATCTCCGCGCTCCTTCCGGTGCACCCAAGTTGTACGGCATTCGGGTTGTTCAGTGTCCGGCGCTGGACTCTGAACAACGAACTCTGAACAATGGAGCGACCTAGGAGGTGCCGGGTGCCGCGACGGGAGCAGCCACTCGAGGTGGGGGACGACGCCCTGATGCGGTTCGCCGGCGAGCTGCGGCGCCTGCGGGAATCGGCCGGCAAGCCGACATATCGGCAGCTCAGCGCCCGGGCGCACTACTCGGCCGCGGCGCTGTCCGAGGCGGCGAGCGGGCGGAAACTGCCCAGCCTCGCGGTCACGATGGCGTATGTGGCGGCCTGTGACGGCGACAGCACGGAATGGCGGAAACGTTGGCGGGAAACCGCGGACGCGACAAATGGTCATGGTCCGGACAATGATCTGACAGGACCCGCACCGTATGTCGGATTAGCCGCGTTCCAGCCCGGTGATTCCGAAAGGTTCTTCGGCCGGGACGCACTCGTCGAGAACCTCGTGACACGGATCCGAGATGATCGTTTCCTCGGGGTGTTCGGCGCCTCCGGCAGCGGCAAATCCTCGGCGTTGCGCGCCGGCCTGGTGCCCCGGTTGGACAACGCCGTCGTATTCACCCCCGGGCCCCGCCCGGTCGAGGAATGCGCGGTGCGCCTCGGCGTGGCGCTCAACGAGTCCCCCGCGGTGCTGCACGCCGAGTTCACCGCCGACCCGGGGAACCTGCACCTGCGGGTCCGCCAGGCGCTGGCCGGCCGGCCCGGCACCGACCTGGTCCTCGTCGTCGACCAGTTCGAGGAGATCTTCACGGTCTGCCCGGAGGACCAGCGCACCTGGATGGTCGACGCGTTGACCACCGCCGCGTTCGCCACGACCAGCCGGACCCGGGTGGTCATCGGCGTCCGGGCCGACTTCTACGGCCACTGCGGCCAGCACCCGCGGCTGGTCGAGGCGCTGCGGAACGCCCCGGTCCTGGTCGGCCCGATGACCGCCGACGAGCTCCGCGGGGCGATCACCGAGCCGGCCGTCCGGGCCGGCTGCCGGGTCGAGACCGCGCTGGTGGCCCGCCTGATCGCGGACGCCACCGGCCAGCCGGCCGTGCTCCCCCTGGTGTCGCACGCGCTGCTGGAGACCTGGCGGCACCGCCGCGGCACCACGCTCACCCTCGCCGGGTACGAGGGCGTCGGCGGCGTCCTGCACGCGATCGCCCGCAGCGCCGAGGACATGTACACCTCCCTGGACGGCGTCCAGCAGGATGCCGCGCGCCGGCTCTTCCTCCGCATGATCGCGCTCGGGGACGGCACCGAGGACACCAAACGCCGCATCCGCCGCGACCAGCTCGACGACTGCGAAGCCGTGGTGGACACGCTGGCCGCCGCCCGGTTGATCACGGTCGACCGGGACACCGTCGAGCTCGCCCACGAGGCCCTCATCCGGCACTGGCCGCGGCTGCGCACCTGGCTCACCGAGGACCGCGATGGACTGCGCATCCACCGCGAGCTCACCGAGGCCACCGACGCCTGGGAGTCACTCAACCGCGACTCCGGCGCCCTCTACCGCGGCACCCGCCTCACCCGCGCCGACACCTGGGCCGCCACCCAGAACGGCAACCTCAGCTCCCGCGAGCGCGAGTTCCTGCGCATCAGCTTGTCCACCCAGACCCGGGAGCAGGCCGCGACCCTGCGCCAGACCCGCCGGCTGCGCCGCCTCGTCGCGTTGCTCGCGGTCCTGCTGGTGCTCGCGGCCGTCGCCGTCGGCTACGCGGTGCGCGCCGAGCAGTCCGCGACCAGAGAGCGCAATGCCGCGATCGTGCAGAACGCGCTCCGTGAGGCGGCCGCCATGCGCAACACCGACCTGCTGAGGGCCGGAGAGCTCACCATCGCGGCCTACCGCGTCGAGTCCTCACCGGTGACCAGGGGCAGCACGCTCAACGCGCTGCTCTGGTTGTGGGACGCGTGGTTGACCGGTCATACCGACCGGGTTCGGTCGGTATCGATCAGCTCCGACGGGCGCACCCTCGCCTCCGCGAGCGACGACCGCACCGCACGCCTGTGGGCCCTCTCCTTCCCCGCCCCGGTGGACCAGGTCGAACCCGCGACCATCAAGGGATATGGCGACTCCGCCACCGCGACGGTGTTCAACCACGACACCGCGAGCCCGGCCCTGATCACAGCGAGCCTGGACCGGAAGATCCGCGTGTTCGACGTCAGCAACCGCAGATTCCCCATCGAGATCGCCGAACGGAAGGAAAGCGACGCGATCGTGGCTCTGGCGATCTCCGCCGACGACCGGACGCTGGCGGCCGCCACTCTTGATCACCGGATCCTGCTGTGGGATTTCACGCATCGGGACAATCCGACGCGGCTCGGCGCGATCAGCGGCCTGGACGACCCGGCGTACTCGATGATGTTCGACCCCAGCGGTCAGACGCTGGCCGTCGGCACCAATCACGACGTCCGGTTGTACGACCTCACCGAGCATGAACGTCCCCGGCTGCGGGGCACCATCCACGGCGGCGGCGGCCTGGTCGTCTCGGTCTCGTTTCACCCGACCGACCACGTCGTCGCAGTGGCCGGCAACGATCAGACCGTGCGCCTGTGGGACGCCGCCGATCCGGGAAACCCGCGATTTCTGGCCAACGTTCCCGGTCATTCGGGCCGAGCCACGGCCACGGCATTCAGCTGGGACGGCCGGATTCTCGGCACGGCCGACGACAACGGCGCCATCTCCCTGTGGGACATCACCGACCGGGCCAAGCCAACTCTGTTCGCGAACCTGAACGCCGACTTCCGGGCGGTGTCATCCATGGCGTTCAACCCCGACGATCACTCGCTCGTGGTCGCCGGCGGGAATCACATAGCCCGGTTCGAAACCGACGTGGAGAAGGCCGCGGGAATCATCTGCCAGACGGCCGGCGGCATCACCCGTGACCAGTGGACCCACTATTTCCCCGGCCTCGACTACCAACCACCGTGCCCTTAATGTCAGCCGCACCGTGCGAGGTCTTGGCCCAATCAACGGAACCTCAGGGGACCGTGACGGCACCCAGCCACAATCCACCCGATAACCGCACCATCTGCTGGAACGTAACGACAGCAGTTAATTCCGGAGAGGCGGGACGCGGAACACCGGGGCCGCCGGGTTGAAGTCCGCGACGGCGGCAAGAGAGGCGGCGTCGATGGTGCCGGCTTCGGTGACCACGGCGGCGGCGTCCAGGCCGGTCACACCGCTCGACGCGGCGGCGGCGACGGCCGCCTGGAGCGCGGTCAGGCTGAAGGACGGCAGCGAAACCGTGGTGGCGACGTAGGTTCGGCCGTCGGGGTCGCGGACGGCCGCGCCCTCGGGGGCGCCGGTGCGGGCACGCGCGGAGCGGGCCAGCGTCACCAGCTTGGCGTCCTCGGGGTCCAGTTCAGCCACGGTCGGCGCTCCTCTCCCACTCCGCGTCGTCGGCCCGTACCTCGGCGCGGCCGCGCACGACCACCGAGGTGATCCGCACCCGGCCGCGGCTGTCCTTGCCGCCCTCGGCCAGCATGGTGAGCCCGGAGATCTCGGCCTGCGCGCCCGGCAGCGGCACCCTACCGAGCCGCTGCGCCAGCAACCCGCCGACGGTCTCCACGTCGTGATCGTCCAGCTCGACGTCGAACAGTTCGCCGAGGTCCTCCACCGGCAGCCGGGAGCTGACCCGCACCGCGCCGTCGTCCAGGTGCTCGATCGGCGGGCGGTCCTCGGTGTCGGACTCGTCGGTGATCTCGCCGACGATCTCCTCGAGGATGTCCTCGATGGTCAGCAACCCCGCCGTGCCACCGTATTCGTCCACCGCGATGGCCAGGTGGTTGCGCGAGAGCTGCATCTCCCGCAGCAGGTCGTCGAGGCGCTTGGTGTCCGGCACGAACGCGGCCGGCACCATCAGCTCGCCCACCGTCAGACTGTCCGGTGTGGACTCCATGGCGCCCCGGACAAGGTCCTTCAGGTTCACCACACCGACGATGTCGTCCACGCTCTCCCCGATCACCGGCAGCCGGGTGTAGCCGGTGCGCAAGGACAGCGCCAGGCACTGGCGCACCGACTTGCCCACCTCGATCCACACCATCTCGGTGCGCGGCACCATGACCTCGCGGGCGATCGTGTCGCTCAGCTCGAACACCGAGTGGATCATCTCGCGCTCGTCGGCGTCCACGACCCCGCGCTCCTCGGCCATGTCCACCAGCTCGCGAAGCTCCACTTCGGACGTGAACGGTCCCTCGCGGAAACCCCGGCCCGGCGTGATCGCATTACCGATCATGATCAGCAGCCGGGACAGCGGGCCGAGCACCGACCCGAGCACCCGCACCGCACCAGCCATGATCAACCCCGCCCGGTACGGATGCTGCCGGCCCAACGTGCGCGGGCCCACCCCGACCAGCACGTAGCTCACCACGATCATGCCCAGCCCGGCGACCAGCCCGGCCAGCCCCGCCGGCCGGATGAGCCGCAAACAGGCCACGGTGACCAGCACGGTCGCCGCCAGCTCGCAACTCAACCGCAGCAGCAGCAACAGGTTGATGTGCCGCGGCCGCTCCGCGACCACCGCGAGCAACTGGCGCGCACCCGGCCGCCCGGCCCGCACCATGCCCTCGACCCGGGCCCTCGACACCGCCGAGATCGCCGCGTCCGCACAGGCGAACAATCCGGCCGCGAGCACCAGGATCACCGCGATGACCAACAATCCCGCCGAATCCGACATCGCGATCCCGTGCCCTAGCCCACCGGGCCCTCGTCGTGCGCGGTTCGGCGGCGGCCCTTGTCGCGCGCGTCGTCCAAGCCGGCGGCGCCGAGCAGCTTGTCGTCCTCCCGGCGCTGGGCGGCGCGCCGTTTCGCATCAGCCCGGGCCACCCGGAAGTCAGCGAGAATCCGCTTCTGCAGCGTGAACATCTCACGCTCCTCAGCCGGCTCCGCATGGTCATAACCGAGCAGATGCAACACCCCGTGCACTGTCAACAAATGCAGCTCGTCCAGCAAACTGTGCCCGGCCTGCCGCGCCTGATCCCGCGCGAACGCCGGACACAACACGATGTCACCCAGCAACGCCGGCCCCGAATCCGGAGCATCCGGCCGCCGCGCCGAATCCAGCTCATCCATCGGAAAAGCCATCACGTCGGTCGGCCCCGGCTGCTCCATCCAGCGCTCGTGCAGGTCCGCCATGACCTCCAACTCGACCAGCGACACCGACAACTCGGCCAGCCGGCTCACCCCCAGCCGATCCAACGCGAACCGCGCCGCGGAGACGATGGACGACTCGTCAACCGCCACCCCCGACTCATTGGCGATCTCAATGCTCAAACCATCACCTCGCAAGCTCGGATGATGGCGATCCCAGCGACCAATGCGTTCGCAGGCTCGGCGCCAGGGCAGTATTCGATGATTCGCTCGCAAGCTCGCTCATGGCCGTAATCAGCGCCCTCGCCTACCCTGCCCGACCGCCCCGGGCCGCCGCGGCTCCCTTACCTCGGCCTTCGCATCCTGAGCCGTCTGCCACCGGTCATAAGCATCGACGATGTGCCCCACCAACCGGTGCCGCACCACATCATGGCTGGTCAACACCGAGAAGTGCACATCCTCCACCCCGTCAAGGATCTCCTGCACCACCCGCAAGCCACTGACCATCCCCCCAGGCAGATCAACCTGCGTAATATCCCCGGTCACCACAATCTTCGACCCAAACCCCAACCGGGTCAAAAACATCTTCATCTGCTCCAGCGACGTATTCTGCGCCTCATCCAAAATAATGAACGCATCATTAAGCGTTCTCCCGCGCATATAGGCAAGCGGCGCGACCTCGATGGTCCCCGCCTGCATCAACCGCGGGATGGACTCGGGATCGACCATGTCGTGCAGCGCGTCGTAAAGCGGCCGCAGATACGGGTCGATCTTCTCGTACAGCGTCCCCGGCAAGAACCCCAACCGCTCCCCCGCCTCCACCGCCGGCCGAGTCAGGATGATCCGGTTCACCGCCTTGGCCTGCAACGCCTGCACAGCCTTGGCCATCGCCAGGTACGTCTTCCCCGTACCAGCCGGCCCAATACAGAACACGACGGTGTGCGCATCGATCGCGTCCACGTACCGCTTCTGGTTCAGCGTCTTCGGCCGGATCGTCCGCCCCCGCCGGGACAGAATGTCCAGGCTGAGCACCTCAGCCGGCGACTCCGCCGACCCCGCCGACAGCATCGCCACCGTACGCCGTACGGCATCCGGCCCCAGATGCTGCCCGCGCCCCGCCAGCACAACGAGCTCGGCGAACACCCGCTCCGCGAACGCCACATCCCCCGGCGCCCCGGACAACGTCACCTCGTTGCCCCGCACATGGATGTCCGCATCCAACAACTCCTCAGCGGCCCTCAGGTTCTCATCCCGCGACCCAAGAAGCGCGAGGATAGCGTCACCAGGCACAGCGAACCGGGACTGTGCTGCGGACTCGACGGTCTTGGTCTCCGTTGGCGCACCAGAAGCCGGGGTAGGTTCTCCCTCTGCGGTACCCGTCACGTGCTCTCGGTCCCACCTTCTGCGCCCACGCGCCCACTCGACAACGTCTCCCCCCGAATGCTAGCCGCACCCACCAACCCAGCGCATGGCACAAACGCCCAGGACCATGAGTCAGGCCCGGCGCCGGCCTATAGCCTGCACCCATGTCTTCGCCCGACCCCGAGTGCCTCTTCTGCCGCATCGTCGCCGGCGACATCCCCTCCACCGCCGTCTACGAGACCGGCACCACCTACGCCTTCCGGGACATCAACCCCCAAGCCGCAACCCACGTCCTGGTGGTACCTAGGGAGCACCACGAAGACTCCGGCACCCTGGCCGCCGAAGCCCCCGAACTCCTAGCCGACGTGATCCTCTCCGGCGTCGAAGTAGCCAAACAAGAAGGCATCGAGTCCTCCGGCTACCGCCTGGTCTTCAACACCGGCCCCGACGCCGGCCGCACCGTCTTCCACGCCCATCTGCATGTGCTCGGCGGAGAGCAGTTAGGCCTCTTCGGCCGCCCCCACTAACCCCCAACGTCCAACTCGCGGTCCCCAACGTACGACTCGCTTGCCCGAACGTACGACTCGCGGGGTGCAGAACGCCCAGAGTGCGCGCCGAGATCCACATCGCACCACGTTTGGGGGGTCCGGGGGGCTCCGCCCCCCGGCAGGGGGTCTGGGGGCTTGGCCCCCAGAAAACACCATCCGACGAAAAAGGCCCGCGCTCTCGGCGGGCACACGTCCCCGAGGAGGATGCCGCGTCGCGGTGAAGCCTGGGGGTCGCTCCACCGCGACGCGGCGCCGCCGGACCGAGGGGGGAGGTGTCCGGCGGAAGCCCTCGTACAAGGCGTCAAACGACGGCTTGTACCGCAAAGCGTAGACCGTTGCGTGCGCTCAACGCCAGCGCCCGGTCAGAACTGCTAGCACACCGACAGCTACGGCACCCGCGGTCGAGGTCCGTAGCACTGTTGGACCGAGGCGCACGAGTCGCGCGCCGGCCCCTTCAAGCAGCGCTTTCTCCTCCGTGGAAATTCCGCCTTCGGGCCCGACGAGCACGAGCAGATTTCCCTTGGTGGGTAACGCGACGTTCGTCACCCGAGTGGCGGTTGAACTCTCCAGCAGCAGCGCTCCAGCAGCGGTGCGCACCAGGTCAGCAAGGCCCTCCGTGGTTACCGGCGGTGACACCTCGGGCACCCAGGCGCGCCGGGACTGCTTGGCGGCCTCGCGCGCGGTGGATCGCCAGCGCTCCAGGGCCTTCACCCCGCGCGGGCCGTCCTCCCAGCGCACCACGCAGCGCGCGGCCCGCCACGGCACGATCGCGTCCGCCCCGACCTCGGTCGCCAGCTCGACGGCCAGCTCACCGCGGTCGCCCTTGACCAGCGCCTGCACCACCACGATCCGCGGGGACGGCACGGGCTCGGTCCAGCGGCGGCCCAGCTCGAGCTCCAGGGCGTCCCGGCCGGCGACGGACGACACGACGCATTCCGCGACCGAGCCGCGGCCGTCGCTCAGCAGCAGCTCCTCACCGGGCCGCAGCCGGCGCACCGTGGCCGCGTGCCGGCCCTCCGGACCGTCGAGCACGAAGTGGTCGCCGGCGGGCAGCGGATCGACGAGGAAGACCGGCGCGGAGGTCACCGGGGCCGGGAACGCAACCGGGAGAAGAACCCGCCGGCCCGGCCGTTCACCGTGGCCAGGCTGTGGTCCTCCTCGCCGCGCAGCGCCGCCAGCTCGTGCAGCAGCTCGGTCTGCCGGGCGTCGAGCTTGCTCGGCACCTCGACCTCGATGTGCACGTACAGGTCGCCGCGGCCGTCCAGCCGGCCGGACGAGCGCAGCTTCGGCAGCCCGTGGCCGGTGAGCATCAGCTCGGTGCCCGGCTGGATGCCGGGCTCCAGCTCCATGTCGACCGAGCCGTCCAGCGTGTCCAGCGGGATCACCGCGCCCAGCGCCGCGGTGGTCATCGGGATGCGCAGCGTGCAGTGCAGGTCGGCGCCGTTGCGCTCGAACGTCGGGTGCGGGAGCTCCACGACCTCGACGTACAGGTCGCCGGCCGGGCCGCCGCCGGGCCCGACCTCGCCCTGGCCGGCCAGCCGCACCCGCATGCCGTCGGCCACGCCCGGCGGGATCTTCGCGGTGATCGTCCGGCGGGCGCGCACCCGGCCGTCGCCGCCGCACTGCCGGCACGGGTCGGGGATGACCTCGCCGAGCCCCCGGCACACCGGGCAGGTGCGGGCGGTGACCACCTGGCCGAGGAACGAGCGCTGCACCGACTGCACCTCGCCGCGGCCGCCGCAGGTGTCGCACACCTCGGGCGCGGAGCCGTCGGCGCAGCCGGACCCGCGGCAGGAGTCGCAGACCACGGCCGTGTCGACGGTGAGCTCGCGGCTGACCCCGGTGTTGCACTCCTCCAGGGACAGCTCGATGCGGATCAGCGCGTCGGACCCGGGCTGCACCCGGCTGCGCGCGCCGCGGGCGCCGGCACCGGTCGCCGCGCCGAAGAAGGCGTCCATGATGTCGCCGAAACCGAAGCCGGCGAACGGATCCCGCATGCCCCCGGCACCCGCGCCGTTGCCCAGCGGGTCGCCGCCCATGTCGACGATCTTGCGCTTCTGCGGGTCGGAGAGCACCTCGTAGGCGGCCGTGACGTCCTTGAACCGCTGCTGCGCGTCGGCGTCCGGATTCACGTCGGGATGGAGCTCACGCGCCAGCTTGCGGTACGCGCGCTTGACCTCCTCGGCGGATGCGTCCGGCCGCACCCCGAGAATCCCGTAGTAGTCCCTCGCCACAGTGCCCTTCCCGGCCCTTCTCACCTTTGCTCGCACACAGCTCCGGACGTGTTACCGCCCGGACAGAATCTCTCCCACGTAGTTCGCAACGGCTCGGACCGCCGCAATCGTTCCCGGATAATCCATTCTGGTCGGCCCGACCACGCCCATGCCGCCGAACAGCGTGTCGCGCGAGCCGTACCCGATCGATACCACCGAGGTGCTGCGCAGGTCCTCCGCCTCGTTCTCCTCACCGATCCGCACCGTCACCGTGCCCGGCACGCGCGCCGCGGCGAGCAGCTTGAGCACCACCACCTGCTCCTCGAGCGCCTCCAGGATCTGCCGCAGTGACCCGGGGAAGTCCGCGGCGTTGCGGGTCAGGTTGGCGGTGCCGCCGAGCACCAGCCGCTCCTCCGGGTGCTCCACCAGCGACTCGATCAGCACGGTGGACAGCCGGGTCATCGCGTCCCGCAGCTCGGCCGGCGCGTCCTCGAGCAGCTCGCCGACCTTGGCCGCGGCGTCGGCGAGCCGGTGCCCGGCGAGCGTGGCGTTGAGCATGGTGCGCAGCCGGGACACCGCGTCCTCGCCGATCACGTCGCCGATGTCCACCATGCGCTGGTCCACCCGGCCGGTGTCGGTGATCAGCACCAGCATCACCCGCGCCGGCGTGACCAGCACCAGCTCCACGTGCCGGACCGTGGACCGGGTCAGCGTCGGGTACTGCACGACCGCGACCTGCCGGGTGAGCTGCGCCAGCAGCCGGACGCTGCGGCGCAGCACGTCGTCGAGGTCCAGCGCGCCGCCGAGGAAGGACTGGATGGCCCGGCGCTCGGCCCCGGACAGCGGCTTCACCTCGGAGAGCCGGTCCACGAACAGCCGGTAGCCCTTGTCGGTCGGGATCCGCCCGGCGCTGGTGTGCGGCTGGGCGATGTAGCCCTCCTCCTCCAGCGCGGCCATGTCGTTGCGCACGGTCGCGCTGGAGACGCCCAGGTTGTGCCGCTCCACGATGCCCTTGGAGGCCACCGGCTCGTTGCTGGACACGAAGTCGGCGACGATCGCGCGCAGGACCTGGAAGCGGCGCTCATCCGAGCTGACCACCACCCACCTCCACTCCCGCGCAACGTCAACTCACCTCAAGTTTACGGAGCGGTCGGCGGGTGCGGCCCGTGGCTGGTCAAGCGACGCTATCTGGCGCGCTCGACCCGGGGTTCGTCCCAGACCGGCGCGTCCGCCTCGGCCACCTCGCCGTCGGCGCGGAACACCAGGAACCGGTCGAAGGAGCGGGCGAACCAGCGGTCGTGGGTGACCGCGACGACCGTGCCCTCGAACGACTCGAGGGCGTCGGAGAGCGCCTCGGCCGAGGTGAGGTCCAGGTTGTCGGTGGGCTCGTCGAGCAGCAGCAGGGTCGCGCCGGAGAGCTCCAGCAGGAGGATCTGGAACCGGGCCTGCTGGCCGCCGGAGAGCGTCTCGAACCGCTGCTCCCGGCTGCCGGCCAGGCCGTAGCGGGACAGCGCCCCGGACGCCGCGCCCTGGTCCATGCCGGACCGGTCGCCCTCGCCGCGCCACAGGATGTCCAGCAGCGTCCGGCCGACCCACTCCGGATGCCGGTGGGTCTGGGCGAACAGGCCCGGCACCACCCGCGCGCCGAGCTTCCACCGGCCGGTGTGCGCGACGTGGGGGTCGCCGGCCAGCAGGCGCAGGAAGTGGCTCTTGCCGGAGCCGTTGGAGCCGAGCACGGCCAGCCGGTCGCCGAAGAACACCTCGGTGCCGAACGGCCGCATCAGGCCGGTCAGCTCGAGCTGCTCGCAGGTGATCGCGCGGATGCCGGTGCGACCGCCGCGCAGCCGCGGCTTGACCTTCTCCTGGCGTGGCGGCAAAGGCGGTGTTCCGGCCTCCTCGAACTTGCGCAACCGGGTCTGCGCAGCCTTGTACTTCGGCGCCATCGACTCGTGGTACTTGGCCAGCTGGCCGAGCCAGCGGACCAGCTCCACCAGCTTGGCGTGCTCCTCGTCCCAGCGCAGCCGCAGCTCGGCCATCCGCTCCCAGCGCGCCTCCCGGGCCGCGTGCCAGGTGCGGAAGCCGCCGCCGTGCACCCAGGCCGTCTCGCCTTCGACGGTGACCACATGGGTGGCGACGCCGGCCAGCAGCTCGCGGTCGTGGCTGACCAGGAGGACGGCCTTGCCGGACTCGGCCAGCCGCTGCTCCAGCCAGCGCTTGCCCGGCACGTCGAGATAGTTGTCCGGCTCGTCGAGCAGCAGCACCTGATCCCGGCCGCGCAGCAACGTCTCCAGCACCAGCCGTTTCTGCTCGCCGCCGGAGAGCGTGCCCACCTCGCGGAACCGGGCGCGGTCGAACGGAACGCCGAGCGCGGACACGGTCACCGTGTCCCACAGCACCTCGGCGTCGTACCCGCCGGCCTCGCCCCATTCCTGCAGGGCGTGCGCGTAACGGAACTGGGTGTCCGCGTCGTCGGTCTCCATGAGCGCGAGCTCCACCGCGTCCAGCTCGGCCGCGGCGGCGCGCAGGGCCTGCGGGGCCACCGCGAGCAGCAGGTCGCGCACGGTCGTCTCGTCCCGCAGCGAGCCGATGAACTGGGGCATGACGCCGAGGCCGCCCTGCACGGAGATGGCGCCTTCGGTGGCGGTCAGCTCGCTGGAGAGGATCCGCAGCAGCGTGGTCTTGCCGGCGCCGTTCGCGCCGACGAGTGCCGTGATCTGGCCGGTGCTGACCCGGAACGAGACGTCGCGGAACAGCTGCCGGCCGTCGTCGAGCCGGTACGCCAGGCCGTTCGCCTCGAGGAAACCCATGGCTGGGATGGTCGCGCACAAGAGCACCTGATCGCGATCGATATTGGAGGTACCGAGGTGGCTGGTGCCCGGTGGCCGTTGGTGGGGTGAGGGTGGGAAGCAACGTGACGTTGCTTCCTTCTAGGGCAAGCAACGTCACGTTGCTTCCCTCCGGCCTGCGGAATGAGCGCCGCTGGAGCATCTTTCGCCACAACAGCACCAGCCGTAACGCGCCGACTCCCGTCCGGAAACCGCCGCCCGACCGACTCGGCCGCCCACCCGCCTTCCCCAGCCATCGTTAAGCCGGGCAGCCCGCCAACCGCCACCCGCCAACGCGAGCCCAGTGGCAGACGAGCCGCACCTACCCTGCCAACCGCCGGATCCCCCCGGCACCGGCACCCCAACGGAACTTCACAACACGCCTCAGCGACTGTGGGGACCCGGTTGTGCAGAGCCCTCATCCGCAGAAATACAGTCGAGACATGCCAACAGCGTTCGTCACCGGCGGTTCGGGGTTCATCGGCGGCCGGCTGATCGAGAGACTGGTCAAGGACGGCCGCACCGTTCGGGCGCTCGCCCGCAGCGATCGGGCCGTGACCCGGGTGGCCGAACTGGGAGCCGAGCCGGTGCGGGGTGATCTGTCCGATGTGGACAGTCTGACGGCGGGGGCGCGCGGCGCCGAAGTCGCTTACCACTCCGCGGCGTGGACCGGACCGGGCGGTTCCTGGGCGGACTTCGAGAAGTCCAATGTGGACGGTACCCGGAACGTCCTGGACGCCTGCCGGACCGCGGGCGTGCGGCGGCTGGTGCACGTCGGCACCGAGGCGGCGCTGATGGCCGGCGAACCCCTGGTGAACGTCGACGAGACGGCGCCGCTGCGGCCGGACTCGCGGGCGCCCTACCCGGCGACCAAGGCGGCCGCGGAGCAGCTCGTGCGCTCGGCCGAGGGACTGGAGACCGTCGTGGTGCGGCCGCGGTTCGTCTGGGGCCGCGGGGACACCAACATCCTGCCCACGCTGGTGACCGCCGTGCGGTCCGGCCAGTTCGCCTGGCTCGGCGGCGGCCGCAACCTCACCGCCACGACCCACGTGGACAACACCGTCGAAGGGCTGGTGCTCGCGGCCGAGCGGGGCCGGCCGGGCGAGGCGTACTTCGTCACCGACGGGGATCCCGTGGTGTTCCGGGACTTCCTCACCGAGCTGCTGGCCACCCAGGGCGTCACGGCACCGGGCCGGTCGATTCCGCTCGGCGTGGCGAAGGCGCTCGTCGAGGTACTGGAGGGCGGGTGGAAGGTGTTGCGCCGCCCGGGTCTGCCGCCGCTGAACCGGTTCCTGCTGTGGGCCTCCGGGCAGGAGTGCACGATCAACATCGGCAAGGCCCGCGACGAGCTGGGCTACGCGCCGGTCATCAGTCGTGATGAAGGGTTCACCCAACTTCGCACGCAGGGTGAGTAACCTGTCGCGCGGGGTGCGTGCGAGGCCGAGCGGGCGGAAGGGATGCCGGGTGACCGACACACCGATCTACGACCAGATGGAGTGGGAGTTCCGGGGCGGCGGCGCCACCGAGGAACCCGCGCGGCCGGCCACCCCGAGCCCGCGCCGGCAGGACGGCACGCGGCGGCCGGTGTCCGTCTGGGCCCTGGTCAACCAGCACCGGCAGCGGTCCTGAGCATTGCGGCGGCTGTTCCCGGAACCCGCCGTCGACCTCGACGACGCCGGGCTCGAGCGGTTGTACGACTACCCCGAGGGGCTTGACGCGCCCTTCGTTCAGGTCAACTTCGTGGCCTCGGCGGACGGGGCGGTCACCGTGGACGGCCGGTCCGCGGGGCTGGGCAGCGACGGCGACCGGGCGATCTTCGCGCTGGGCCGGGACCTGGCCGACGTGATCCTGGCCGGCGCCGGCACCGTGCTGGCCGAGAAGTACCGCGGCGTCAAGCGCACCGAGGTGCGCGCCGAGCGGCGGGCCCGGCTGGGCAGGTCCGAGATCCCGCCGATCGCGGTCGTCACCCGCCGCTGCTCGGTCGGACCGGACTCCCCGCTGGTCACCGACACGCTCGTGGCACCCATCGTGCTGACCTGCGCGGCGGCACCCGACCAGCGCCGCGCCGCCCTGGCCGCGGCCGGGGTGGACGTGGTCGTGGCCGGCGACCACACCGTCGACCTGGGCAAGGCGCTCGCCGCGCTGGCCGACCGGGGCCTGCTGCGGGTCAACTGCGAGGGCGGCCCGCACCTGTTCGGCGAGCTCATCGCCGAAGACCTGGTGGACCAGCTCCACCTGACCGTCGCCCCGCTGCTGGTCAGCGGCGACGCGGGCCGGATCGCGGCCGGACTCCCGCCGGCGGTGCGGGTCAGCATGGAACTCGCCTCGGTGCTCACCGAGGCCAGCGGTCACCTCATGCTCCGCTACCAGCGCCACCGGTGAGAACGTCGGCCAGGTTGAACCGGACCGGCTGCTCGAGCTGGTCGTAGGTGCAGGACTCGGGCTCGCGGTCGGGGCGCCAGCGGACGAACTGGGTGGTGTGCCGGAAGCGGTCGCCCTCCATGTAGTCGTAGCGGACCTCGAGGACGCGTTCCGGGCGGAGCGGGACGAACGTCATGTCCTTGCCGGCGTTCCACCGGTTGCCCTCCCAGTGGCGCGGGGTGCGCACGCCCTCCGCCTCGGCCGCCCACGCCCACGGGTGCTCGGTGAAGTCGGTGACCAGGGGCTGCAGCTCGGCGAACAGCTCCTTGCGGCGGGCCATCGGGAACGCCCCGACCACGCCCACCGAGCGGAGTTTGCCGTCCTCGCCGTAGAGGCCGAGCAGCAGCGAGCCGATCAGCCCCGGCCCGGACTTGTGCACCCGGTAGCCGGCGACGACGCAGTCCGCGGTGCGCTCGTGCTTGACCTTGGCCAGCACCCGGCGGTCCGGTTCGTAGACACCGTCCAGCGGCTTGGCGATCAGCCCGTCCAGGCCGGCGCCCTCGAACAGCTCGAACCACTGCCGGGCCAGCTCGATGTCCCGGGTGGCCGGCGTGACGTAGATGGGGGGCTCGGCGGGCTCGAGCGCCCGCTCCAGCGCGGCGCGCCGCTCGGCGAAGGGCGTGCCGGTGTAGTCGGTGTCGCCCAGGGCGAGCAGGTCGAAGGCGATGAACATGGCCGGGGTCTTCTCGGCGAGCATGTTCACCCGCGACGCCGCGGGGTGGATCCGCTGGGAGAGCAGGTTGAAGTCCAGGCCCTTGCCCTCCTCGTCGGCCACGATGATCTCGCCGTCCACCACGCAGCGCTCGGGCAGGTTCGCCTTGACGGCCACCACCAGTTCGGGGAAGTAGCGGGTCATCGGGCGCTCGTTGCGGCTGCCGATCTCGACCTCGTCGCCGTCCCGGAAGATGATCGACCGGAAGCCGTCCCACTTCGGCTCGTACAGCCGGCCGGGCGGGATCGCGGTAACCGGCTTCGCCAGCATCGGCAGGACGGGCGGCATCACGGGTAGCTGCATGCGGCCATTCTGCCTACTAACGACCAGTTCACCAGTCACCTGCGACGCTCGGAGGCACATGAACACCGCCCGTCTCCTCGCCGTCACGGCGGTGGCGCTCGCCCTGGCCGCGGGGTGCACCGCCGGGCCGTCCGACCGCCCGGAGATCGTCGTCAACGACGGGCCGGGCCAGCCGGCGCCGCCGTCCGGTGACACGCCGGTACCCGTGCCGCCGCTCGACCAGCCGGCGCAGTCCCGGATCAACTGGGGCACCTGCACGGACAACCTGCTCGACCGGGTGACCCCGCTGCAGCTGCCGTCCTGGGTGCCGGTGCGCTGCACAAAGGTGAACTCCGCACTCGACTCGCCGTACGCGCCCGGGCGGGGCACCGTCCGGATGCAGGTGCTCCGCGCGGGCGACGGCCCGATCCCGGTCGTCGTGGTGAACGACGTCGGCGGGCAGCCCGGCACGATCTACGCAGCACGCCTGGCCGCCGCCCTGCCGCAGGAGTTCTTCAGCAAGTTCTCGCTGGTCGGCCTGGACCGGCGGGGCACGGGCCTGTCCGAGCCGCCGGACTGCGTGCCGCTCGAGGTGCGTGGCGCGATCATCAACACCGACCCGACCGGCGGCGACCCGGCCAGCTGGATCGACCCGGCGAAGACCGCCGGGCAGCAGTGCTCGATCGAGCTGGAGAGCCGGCTGCCCGCGCTGGACACCTGGCGCACCTCGGCCGACCTGGAGAACCTCCGGCAGGCGCTGGGCCTGCCGCGGCTCAACGCCATCGGGCACGGCGAGGGGTCGCGGGTGCTGACCCTGTTCGCGGACCGGTTCGCCGACCGGGTCGGCCGGTTCGTGCTCGACGGCCTGCCGGACGCGTCGACGGACGCCGTGCCCGGGCTCGAGCAGGTCGCGGCCGGCGCCGAGGCGACCTGGCAGGCGTTCGCCGCGGACTGCAAGGCCCGGGGCTGCGAGCTGGGCGCGGATCCGCACCAGGCGCTGCCGGCGCTGATCACGGAGGTGCGGGAGAAACCGCTGAACACGGCCAGCCTGACCGTCGGGCCCGGGGTGCTGCTCCGCTCGGTCCTGGTCGGGCTCGCCGACCGGAAGTCCTGGCCCGCCCTCTCGGCGGCGCTTGCCGCGGCGCAGCACGGCGACGGCGCTCCGCTCGCCGCCCTGTTCACCCCGGTCGTGCTGGGCACCGACGAGCAGGCGCCGACCTTCGACGCCGAGCTGGTGATCGGCTGCAACGACACCAAGACCCGGCTCACCGTCGAGCAGGTCACCCGCACCGCGCAGGACTGGACGAAGAAGTACCCGAACTTCGGCGGCCTCGTCGCGCAGCGCCTCGCCCTGTGCAGCGTCTGGCCGGTGGCCTCGGCGCCGGTCCCGACCCCGGCGGCCAAGGGTAGCCCGCCAATCCTGGTGATCGGCACGGCGAGCGACCCGGTCACCCCGTTCGACGGCACCGAGAAGGCGACCCGCGCCCTGTCCAACGCCGTCCTGGTCTCCTGGCAGGGCGGCGGCCACGGCGCCCTCGGCCTCTCCACCTGCGCCACCGACGCCGCCCGCGCGTTCCTCACCGACGCGGCGGTCCCCACCGACGGCACCGCCTGCCCGCCGTGACGGGCCTGGGGAAGCAATGTGACGTTGCTTTCCTTCTAGCGCAGCAATGTCACATTGCGCTCTAGCCCGAACTTACGTGATCTTGGCCGTTGATCATGATGTCTACCTGGGCTGATGCTGTGGCACCTGGGGATACGTGTAGTCACAGAAAATCTGGACATGGTGGGGGTGGTTGTGGTCAAATGGTGGGATGACGCGCAAGGAAGGTTCGATGCATGTAGACACCCGTCCGCGGACCTATCGGGCGGTGGACGGCTCCGTGCGCGAGTACCAACAAGCCTTGCTGCGTCGGTCCTACCGTAACGCGCAGGGAAAGCCCGCCAAGGAGACGTTGGCGAATCTGTCCATGCTGCCCGCCGAAGCGGTGGAGGTCCTGCGGAAATCGTTGGCCGGCAAAATATTGGTCGACCTCGACGAGGCATTCGATATCGAGCATGTCGTGGCGCATGGACATGTCGCTGCGGTGCACGCGATGGCCTCCCAGCTCAAGTTCGACGAGCTGCTCGGTCCGCGCGGCCGGGAACGCGATCTCGCGTACGCGTTGATCGTGTCGCGGGTCGTGGCACCGCAGTCGAAACTGTCGACCATCCGATGGTGGGCCGACACCAGCCTGGGCGTCGATCTGGGTATCGCCGCCGCACATACCGATGAGGTCTATGCGGCGATGGATTGGTTGCTGGCACGACAAGACCGGATCGAGAAAAAACTCGCCGGCCGGCACTTGATCTCCGGCGGGATGGCACTGTTCGACCTGTCCAGCACCTGGATGGAAGGCCACTGTTGCGAGTTGAGCCGGTTCGGTTACTCGCGGGACGGGAAACGTGGTCTCCCGCAAATCGAGTTCGGCTTGCTGGGTGATGCGGCCGGCCGGCCGGTCGCGGTTCGAGTCTTTGAAGGGAACACCAGCGATTCACGATCGTTTCTGGACGCGATCAGCGCGGTGCGTGATCAGTTCGGCCTGCAGAACGTGACCATGGTGGGGGACCGTGGAATGATCACGAATGCGCGCATCAAGGATCTCAAGGCGCTGTCGGGCATGGACTGGATCACCGCGCTGCGGGCGCCCGCCGTCGCCGCTCTGGCCAGGCAGGGTGGGCCGCTGCAGATGTCGCTGTTCGACACCCAGAACTTCGCCGAGATCACTCACCGCGATTTCCCCGGCGAGCGATTGGCGTGCTGCCGTAATCCCGCATTGGCTGACGAACGTGCCCGTAAACGCAACACGCTGCTGCACGCCACCGAGCAGAATCTGGATAAGATCATGGCGTCGGTCACCGCGGGTCGCCTGCGTGGCGCCGACCAGATCGGGATCCGGGTGGGAAAGGTCATCAACAAGAACAAGGTCGGCAAGCACTTCATCACGACCATCACGGACGAGGATTTCTCGTATCGCCGGGACGAACACAAAATTACCGCCGAGGCCACACTCGACGGAATCTACGTCATCCGCACCAGCGTGCACACAGACAAGCTGGACACCGTGGACCTGGTCGGAGCATACAAGAACCTCGCCCATATCGAACGAGACTTTCGGTCGATAAAATCTGACGACCTGGACCTGCGCCCAGTGCGACACTATCTCACCGATCGAGTCAAGGCACACATTCTGCTATGCATGCTCGCCGCTTACCTGAACTGGCACTTGCGCAGAGCACTCGCGCCACTGACCTTTACCGATGAGAACATTCCCCAACCGAATGATCCGGTCGCGCCCGCGCAACGTTCTCCCGAGGCCAAAGCCAAAGACGCTGCCAAACAAACCCAAGATGGTCTCCCCATATACGATCATCCAGGACTGATCGCACACCTGGGCCAACTGACCCGGAACACCATCTCCTTCGCCGGCCAGCACTTCGACAAAATCGCCCACCCAACTCCGGTGCAACGCCGAGCCTTCGAGCTTCTCAACGCGTCCATTCCCCTCACCCTAACAGGCAAGTAGACACAGAAGCGCACAAGGCCACCGACAAAACCCCAGCTCAGACCCCATCACCCACCACCAAGATCAAGTAAGTTCGGTTTAGTGACGGAAAAGTGCCGGGCGATCTTGGTCAATCAGAGCGGTTAGCGAGCCCTGCCTGGTATGGGGACGCTGACAGACAGTAGTCCCTGAACGGCTTCCCAAGACGAGGGCGGAGACGTGCGTGTCCTTTTGCCTGCCACGCGGGTCTCGGTCGGCCTCCTGGCATCCCGCTCAGTGTTCACTGTGGCCGCAGTCCACACCGACCACGGGTGCTTGGGCTGGGCTGCTGCGCCGCGCCGATGTCCAGGTCGGAGCGGCTGACACCTACCGCTGGCGGTAGCGGCGCCAGAGGCCGCTGCCGACGCTCAGGATCACGGTGCTCCCGGTGATGATCTTCCCCACGGTGGTGAATAGGACCAAGGCGAGCAGGTGGCCCAGCGCCACAGCCGCGCCAGGGAAGACGATTCCGGCGACGAGCACCACGGTCGCCAACACGGCAATCAGGGCCTTCAGTGCATCCCGTCGGATCTCGGCGTCGACGATCCACTGGTTGATGAACGCTCGCCACGGCCGGGTCTCCTGGTGGCCGGCGGACGCCAAATGTGCCGACTGCGGGGTGGAGATTTGCGTCTCCATCGTGCCCACCCCCTGATCGTG
>NZ_DASYTH010000487.1:0-7509 GCF_036002505.1 Actinophytocola sp.
AGCGATTCAGCTGCTTGACCGGTGATACCCGATGGGAGGAGAGCACCACCCGAACGCTGACGCTCCAGCGTAACGGCCGCAAGATCGCGCAGGTGACCGGCTCGTCCGGCGACTTCACGATCCCAGCCGAGGCGGCCACCTACCGGCTCACGTACGATCTCGATGCCGGCGCGGTACTACCGATCTCCACGCGGGTCAGCACCACGTGGACGTTCCGCTCCGTCCGGCCGGACGGGACCGACAGTGTCCCGGTGCCGCTACTATCCGTCGACTACGCCCTTCCCCTGAACGATGTCAACCGCCCCAACGGCGACGAAGCGAGCTTCACCGTACGGCAAACCGTCGGGGTTCCGCCCCAACGGATAGTGGCGTTCGAGTTGTGGATGTCCACCGACGACGGCACAAGTTGGCGAGCGGTCCCGGCCGTCGCACGCGACGCAGACCGCTTCGTCGCGACGCTGCCGACCGTCGAGGTGGGCCGGCCCGTTTCACTACGGGTCCGGGTCTCGGGCGACGCCGGCAGCCAACTGGACCAAACGATCATCCGCGCGTACCGGACGCAATAGCCTACCGTGCCCTGGTCGCCCCCCGCCGACCATGTGACCGTCCGGTCTGGACGGTCACGCGGTCGACACCAAGAGCGACGCACCACGAAGCCACCACCGCCACGAACGGCGCCCGCGGCGCCGACCTGCCCACGCGACAGGTAGCCGCCCAGGTCAGCCATCGCAACCCCTCCTCTTCCCAGCGGCCCAGGCTGGCATGGTCAACAGCCTCAACGACTGCCTCGCCTGGGGCCTGTTTCCCCTGCTGTTCGCCACCGCCGGCCTATCACGAGGACAGATCGGCGCCTTGGCCGCCATCTACCCTGCCGTCTGGGGCTTCGGACAACTGGCCACCGGCCCGTTGTCCGGTCTTCAACGGAGGTGCGCAGCTGTCGAGCGCCTCGGTGCTCAAGAAGCTGCCGGACATCGTCGACTTCTACAGCTCGATCTACGGGCGCTACCCGTTCGACGCGGTCGGTGCGATCGTCGACGACGCGAAGAACGTCGGCTACTCGCTGGAGACGCAGACCAAGCCCGTGTTCGACCGGGTGCCGGACGAGACGACCCTCGCGCACGAGCTCTCCCACATGTGGTACGGCGACTCTGTCACGCTCACCCAGTGGCCGGACATCTGGCTGCATGAAGGGTTCGCGACATGGTCGGAATGGATCTGGAGCGAGCACGACGGTCGTAAGTCGGCGCACCAATACTTCGAGACCCTCTATAACACGCCGGCTCAGGACACCGCCTTCTGGACACCGCCCCCCGGTAACCCGGGTACGCCGGTCTACCTGTTCAACGGAACGATCTACAACCGGGGCGGAATGACTCTCCAGGCATTGCGCGAGAAGGTAGGAGACCCCGCGTTCTTCCGCATCATGCGTGACTGGGCTACCCAATACCGCTACGGCAACGTCACGACGCCCCAGTTCATCGCTCTCGCCGAGCGGGACAGCGGGATGAACCTGCAGCACTTCTTCGACGTCTGGCTATACCAGCCTGACAAACCCACCTCCTGGTAGGAACAGCGCCCAAAACGCCGGTTGATGTTCCCCGATGCGGCTTCAGCGAGCCGCCACCCTACGGCGCCCACCGTGCAGCAGGAGGGCGACTCGCTGGCTCCGGGTCGTTTGCGCATGGAACGCCGCTGTGCTCGGTCATCGGAGGTGGCCGGTGCGGTGTCGGCGCTCAGAGGTTGGCTCGAAGGAGGCCGCGCGCCGAGCTGAGATCGACGCCGGAGCGCGGCGGGTGGCTGGTCCCGGCGTTCTCCGGGCCCCCGGGCAGCTTCTCGGCCGTGCCGGAGGTCGCCGGCCGAATGCCGGTCGCCGCCGTGGTGGCGGGGTGCGCTGCGGTGGCGACGCTCGTGTTGGGCGTGGCGGGGGTGCCCTTCCCGACATCGTGACCGGCACGCTGGCGCGCTGACGGCGACCGATGAACTGCCGCGCTCCTATCGCACCCTGGTCACCGCCCGGCCCGACCCGTCACTGCTCGCCGCGTGCCTCGTCGGCATGCCCAACGCGCTGTACGCCGAGATGGACACCGTCCGGAGAAACGGGCCCGCTCTGCACCGTCGCGACAGCGACACCTTGCAGTGCACAGCCAATCTCCGGAAACCGGCGACCGACATCGCTTGACGTGTCCCCGCAGGGCACGGGCGAAGCGCGATCTGCGACGTGCCAACCGCGACGCCCGCTGCAGGTCTGGGTGGCGCGCAGTGTCGCCCTGGCGACTTCTCCGCCGCGTAGGCGCGACACCGGTCCGGGCCGATCGCGAACAGAACCCCCGGGTACGACCTGCCGGCGCCGATCGGGGCACTCGCCACTGCTGCGTGGTCCGGGGTCGTTGGTCAACTCGCGGGTTTGGTGGCCCGGATGATCGCCGAGTGCATGCCGTCGGCCACCGGGTGGGTGTAGTCGATGCCGATGTCGGTGAAGCCCACGGCGGCCAGGCCGGTCCGGTACTCGCCCACCGACAGAGCCCCGGCGATACAGCCGACCCAGCCGCCCCGCTCGGCCCGCTGGCCGGCGCTCAGGTGATCCTCGGCCACCACATCGGACACACCGATGCGCCCGCCCGGGCGAAGCACCCGGTGCATGGCGGCGAACACCGCCTGCTTGTCGACCGACAGGTTGATCACACAGTTGGAGATGACCACATCGACGCTGTCGGCAGGCAGCGGGATGTCCTCGATGTGACCTTGCAAGAACTCCACGTTGGACAGACCTGCCTCGGCGGCATTGCGCCGAGCCAGTTGCAACATCTCGTCGGCCATGTCCAGCCCGTACGCCTTGCCAGCTGGACCCACCCGATGGGCGGAGAGCAGCACATCGATCCCGCCGCCGGAGCCCAGGTCCAGCACAGTCTCACCCGGGTGAAGGTCGGCAACCGCGGTCGGATTGCCGCAGCCCAGACTCGCCGCCGTCGCCGCGACCGGCAGCCCAGCCCGGTCGGTGGCGTCATACAGGCCGGCACCGAACACCTCCGCGGCGCCGGTGTCGCCCGTGTCGGCGGTAGCGTCGCAGCATGAACTTGCCACCGTCCCGGCGGCGTCGGTGGGCGCCGCGGCTGGCGCGCAGCACCCGGCGGGCTGCGCGGCCAGCACGGTCATGGCCGCCGCCGCGTAGCGGGCACGCACCTGCTCCCGCACCGTGGCAGGGTCGAGGCTGCGGTCCGTCGTCATGGGATTCCTCCCGCGGTCGAGGTGGCCCATACTCCCTGGCCAGCATGGCGACTACAACTATTACACGGATTAGTTGTGCAGTGGTAAGGGCGGAGTGATGGGAAACGATCGACGTGCCACCGAGTCTGCAACGGACGCGGGTGTGCAGCTGCCGGTCCTCGACTGGGTCGCCTGCCCGCCGTCGCTGACCGAGCGGGCGCCGCTGGACGTCCAGCAGGCGGCCGGCATCGCCGCACTGTTCAAGGTCCTCGCCAACGACACCCGGCTGCGGCTGCTGCACGCCCTGGCCCGCCGCGGCGAAGTCCGCGTGGGCGACCTCGCCGCCGAACTCGAAATGAGCCAGCAGGCCGTGTCCAACCAGCTCCAGCGCCTCGTCGACCAGCGGATTTTGGCCACCCGACGCGCCGGGAACAGCATCTTCTACCGCATTGTCGACGCCTGCGTACCCGCGCTGCTCGAGCTCGGCTGGTGCCTGCTGGAAACCACCCAAACCTCCAAACCGACCCCATTGGCGCAGGACCTGCGGTAGCCGTCAAAGGCTTGCTGGAATGGGGGAGACACGCGGGAGGCGGTGCGGGGCTCAGCCGGGTTGGTCGAGATCAGCCGGCGTCTGCCGGGAGGTGGCCGGCCAGTAGTGTGCATTGCCGGTAGGCGCGCGGTCGCTGGCAGGTAGCGACGAGCTGTCCGAGCGTAGCAGGCACATCCGCGACCGTGACGGCGCCGAGGGGCCGCCACCACGCGCCTGCAGCAGAGGCCGCGGACGCGACGGCGATGCCGGGCATCCACGTTCCTGCTGCGGCCCATCCGGCGCCGGATAGCACGCGGGCGGACGGAACGGGATGGCGGCGCACGCGGCGCAGGCGACCCAGGCCAGGCTGGTCAGTTCGGACGGCAGGAATCGGGCGAGCCCGTTTAGCGATCGTGGGCTTCGGTGTCTCCTCGGGCCTCGGTGGCGGCGATGGTGGTGAACGGGATGGGACAGCCCGACTGTCCGGCGCAGGTGACCATGTCGTCGCAGCCAGCATCGACGGCGGCCCGCAGTGAGTCGGCAATAGCGCGCAGGTCAGCGATCTTGGCCTCTACCTCCGCGAGTTTCGTCTTCGCGCGGGCCTGTAGCCCGGTGTCCGGGCGGCGACCGTGATGGTGGCGGCCGGCGTCGAGCAGGTCGGCGACCTCGTCGAGGGTGAACCCGAGCCGCTGCGCCGCTTTGATGACCAGCAGCACGGTGACTGTCTCGGCGGGGTAGAGCCGGTGACCGCCTAGGCTGCGCTGTGGTTCGGCGAGCAGACCACGCCGCTCGTAGTAGCGCAGCGTCTGCCGATTGACCCCGGCCGCATCCGCGACCTGGCTGCTGCGCAACCCGTTCACGCCGGCATCCCGCTCGCGGAACGGGCTGCCAGTGCATCCAGGACGTCGACGTGTGCGCCGGGCACCGTCACGTCGAGGAGCAGGTCCTTTCCGTCCGTGCTGAACGTGAAGGTGAAGAACGAGCAGCACGCGCTCTCCCGGCCAGCCAGCTCCCGGGCGGTCTCTTCCGCGCCCGGATGAAGGCGCCATCGCAGATTCGTTTTCGCGATCCTCTGCTGACCTCGGAGCGCGGTGGCGAATAGTTCGTCGAACTCGATCAGCCGCAGGGGCCGCTCCGCCGTCGGCAGGGTGCACGCGTCGGGCACCCAGCCCAGGTCTTTCGTCGTCATGCCATGACGGTAAGCCTGTACCCAGGTACCGGATGCAACCCTTTTCATGTGACCCGCGGTAGCGAGAAGCACGAGGAAGATCAACTACGAGAACTCCGTCACGGAGTGGCGTCACGGCCGGCGTCCGGGATCCGGGCCGCGCGACCACGCTGCGCCCCTGTTCCCGGCCCTCGCTCCGGGCGAGGCTAGGGGTACGTCCCGCGGGGATGCCGCGGGCGACAGCGTCGCGTGGAAGCGGGAGGGGATTGACATGGCCGTTCACGAGGTGCGGGTGGATCGGTCGAAGACACTTGTAGAGGAGCCGGCGACCGGGCACAACCGGTGGCATCCCGACATTCCGCCGATCGCGCGCTGTGAGCCTGGCGATGAGCTCCTACTGGAGACCCGCGACGCGTTCGACGGGCAGATGGGTCCGCAGGCCACCCTGGATACAGTGGCCGCACCGAACCTAGACGTGGTCCACCCGTTGACGGGCCCCGTATACGTCGAGGGAGCGCAGCCCGGCGACCTGCTCGAGGTCGAGATCGTGGAGGTCGTGCCGGACAGCTACGGCTACACCGTGCAGGTGCCAGGGTTTGGATTCCTACGTGACGTGTTCCCTGAGCCGTTCATGGTGCGCTGGGCCATCGCGGACGGGTGGGCCACTTCAGCGGATCTGCCCGGCGTGCGGATCCCCGGTGCGCCCTTCATGGGCACGATCGGGTTGTCTCCGGGACGGGCGGCGCTAGGCCGGATCGCGGCGCGCGAGCGGGCCGCGCTGGAGCGTGGCGGGTTCGTCCTGCCGCCGTCTACCGCGTTCGCCGTACCGGCTGACCCGGCGATCGCCGCCGACGCGCTGCGGACCATCCCGCCTCGGGAGCAGGCGGGCAACGTCGACATCAAGCAGCTGGCCGCCGGCACCCGGCTGTTCATTCCGGTGGACACGCCGGGCGCGCTGTTCTCCGCCGGCGATGCGCACTTCGCCCAGGGCGATTGCGAGACGTGTGGCACCGCGATCGAGATGAACGCGACGCTGCGCGTCCGGTTCGCCGTGCACAGCGGAGCCGCCCGCGACAAGGGGATCGGCGATCCCCGATTCGCCCGTACGGACTACTGGGTGGCCCCGGAGTACGCCGCCCCGCGCCGGTTCTACGCCACGACGGGCATGTCCGTGGACCGGGACGGGGTGCTACACGCGGAGGACGCCACCGTCGCCGCCCGCAGCGCTCTGCTCAACATGATCGACCACCTCGGTGAGCGGGGCTGGAACCGCCAGCAGGCGTACGCCATCTGCAGCGTCGCCGTCGACCTCAAGGTCAGCCAGCTCGTCGACGTCCCGAGTTTTCTGGTCTCGGCGTTCCTGCCGGAGGACATCTTCCGTACTTGAGCCAGCTGACCAGGGCGGATGAGACTTCGGCGGGCACAACGCTGAACTGGGGCATCCTGGAGGCGGGCGTTGTCGTCACGATGATTCCCTGCATCGTCATCTTCCTGATCCTGCAGCGCTACTACGTCGCCGGGCTGACCGCGGGCGCGGTCAAATAGGTTACGAGCCGGCCGTTTCCCGCGCGGCGAGGTCGGGGTGAGGCAGGGAGGTCCGGGCATGACTCGAGTCGTCGTCGTCGGCGCCACCGGTCATATCGGCACCTACCTGGTCCCGCGGCTGGTCCGCGCGGGACATGAGGTGATCGCGCTCAGCCGCGGCGTGCGCGACCCCTACCGGCGGGGGCCGGAGTGGCGATCGGTGAACCGGATCGTGGTCGACCGGCAGGCCGAGGACGCCGCCGGCACGTTCGGTGAGCGGGTCGCCGGGCTGCGCCCGGACGCCGTCGTCGATCTCCTCTGCTTCACCGCGGCGTCCGCGCGGCGGCTGGTGGACGCGCTGCGGCCGGCCCGTCCGCTGTTGCTGCACTGCGGCTCGATCTGGGTGCACGGGCCGGCCCTGCGGGTGCCCGTGACCGAGGACGAGCCGCGCACGCCGTACGGGGAGTACGGCATCGGCAAGGCGGAGATCGAGGCGCTGCTCCACCGCGAGACGCTCGCCGGCGGCGTGCCCAGTGTCGTACTGCACCCGGGACATATCAGCGGCCCCGGCTGGCCGGTGATCAACCCGGCCGGCAACCTCGACCCCGAGGTGTGGACCTGCCTGGCCCTGGGCAAGCCGCTCGCCCTGCCCGACCACGGACTCGGGGTCCTGCACCACGTGCACGCCGATGACGTGGCGCAGGCCTTCGAGCGCGCGCTGACCCGACCGGCCGCGATCGGCTCGAGTTTCCATGTGGTTTCCGAACAGGCGATGACGCTGCGCGGGCTGGCGGCCGGGGTAGCCGGCTGGTTCGGCCGCGAGCCCATGCTCGACCTTGTCGACTGGGCGGAGTTCGAGGACCGGGTCGGCAGCGAGCACGCGACGACGTCGCGGGAGCACGCGTTGCGCAGCATCACCGCCAGCATCGCCCGGGCCCGGGAAACGCTCGGCTACTGCCCGCGACACACCTCGCTCGACGCGCTACGCGAGGCGCTGCGCTGGCTGGTGGCTCATGGCCAGGTGGACGTGGGCGGTCAGGCGTTCTAATGCGGCGCACCTGGAATTTGCGACATGTGACCGCCC
>NZ_DASYTH010000488.1:0-17171 GCF_036002505.1 Actinophytocola sp.
GGTCGCGCAGGACGGCCAGCGCGTTCTCCGCGTCCGGTGCGGGGGTGGTCGGGGGGATCATGGCGGGCGGTGGGGCGACCGGCGGGATGGAGGTGACCGGCGGGATGGTCTGGTGGAAGTCCTTGATGTCGTCTGGTTTGGTGCGGGGGGTGAGGCGGCGGAGCAGGGTGGCGCCGTCATCCAACACGTAGAAGCCGCGGCCGTGCGTGGCGATCACGAGGTCGCCGCCCTTGACGGTGATGTCCTGCACGGAGGTGTCTGGCAGGTTGGTGCGCAGCGACTGCCAGGAGTCGCCGTCGTTGAACGAGACGTACACGCCGTGCTGGGTGGCGGCGTAGAGCAGGCCGGGGCGTAACGGGTCCTCGCGGATGGACCAGAGGAAGTCGCTCGGGGCGAAGCCGGCGTTGATCCGGGTCCAGGTGGTGCCGCCGTTGTGGGTGCGGAACGCCAGCGGGGTGCGGTCGTCGAGGCGGTAGCGGTGCGCGGCGACGTAGGCCGTGCCGGTGTCGAAGTGGCTGGCGTCGACCATGGTGACCGTGCTGAACTTCGCCAGCTCCAGCGGCGTCACCGGCTGCCAGAAGCCGCCGCCGTCCGCGGTGCGGTGGATCCTGCCGTCGTCCGAGCCGGCCCAGATCACCCGTGGGTCCACAGTGGACGGGGCGATGGCGAACACCGTGGCGTAGTACTCGATGCTGGTCTGGTCCTTGGTGATCGGCCCGCCGGAGTCGCCCAGCGTCGCCGGGTCGTGGTAGGTGAGGTCGGGGCTGAGCTGCCGCCAGCTCTGCCCGCGGTCGGTGGACTTCATCACGAACTGCGAGCCGGTGTACACGGCGTCCGGCTCGGCCGGGTTGGTCACCAGCGGATACGTCCATTGTGGACGATGGCGCAGGTCGCTGGCCGGGTGGCCCATGGGGTTGTCCGGCCACGGGGTGACCTGGCGCGCGCCCAGCCCGGTGCGCCCGCTGCGGTCGAGCCGGGTCATGAACCAGTCGTAGTTGCCGGCGTAGAAGACGTTGGAGTCGCGGGGATCCACCGCGATCGGCCCGCTCTCCCCGCCGCCGGCGCTGAACCGGTCGGTGCCGCCGGTGCTGGACACGCACACCGAGTCGCGGTCCTGCTGCTCGCCGCAGATCAGGTACGGGTCGTCGTTCGTGGTGGTGACCCGGTAGATCTGGGCGGTGGAGTAGTCCTGCGCGGTCCACGCCGCGCCGCCGTTGACGCTGACGTTCGCGCCGCCGTCGTTGCCCTCGATCATCCGCTGGCTGTTGTTCGGCGCGATCCACAGATCGTGGTTGTCGCCGTGCGGGGTGTTCACTGTGGACAATGTGGCGCCGCCGTCGTCGGACCGGAGGAACTGCACGTTCTGCACGTACACCCGGTCCGGCAGCACCGGGTCGGCGAACACGTGCGTGTAGTAGAACGCCCGCTGCCGGATCGCGGCGGAGTCGTTGACCAGCCGCCAGGTCGCGCCGGCGTCCTCGGAGCGGAACAGCCCGCCGGCCGGCGCCTCCACGATCGCGTAGACCCGGTTCGGGTTCGCCCCGGACACGCTCACCCCGATCTTGCCGACCGGCGCGGCCGGCAGCCCGGGGTTGGTCGTCAACTCGGTCCAGGTGCTGCCGCCATCCACGGACTTGAACAGGCCGCTGCCCGGGCCGCCGCTCTCCAGCAGCCACGGCTTGCGGAACGCGTGCCACAGCGAGGCGTAGAGCACCCGCGGATTGGCCGGGTCCATCACCAGGTCGACCGCGCCGGTGAGGTCGTCGCGGAACAGCACCCGCTCCCAGCTGTTTCCGCCGTTGCTGGACCGGAACACCCCGCGCTGGTTGTTGGGCCCGAACGCGTGGCCCAGCGCGGCGACGTACACCGCGTCGCAGTTGGCCGGATCGACCCGGATCCTGCCGATCATCTGGGTCTGCTCCAGCCCCAGGTGCCGCCAGGTCCGGCCGCCGTCGACGGTCTTGTACACGCCGTCGCCGGGAATGATGTCGCCGCGCAGGTCGACCTCGCCCATCCCGAGGTACACCACGTCGGGATTGGCCGGGCAGACCGCGATCGCCCCGACCGACGAGCTGGTGATCTGCCCGTCGGTCACCGGCGCCCACTCGGTGCCGCCGTCGGTGCTCTTCCACAGCCCACCGCCGGTCGCGCCGAAGTAGTACTCGTTGGGCCGGGCGACGCTTCCGGCCACGGCGAGCGAGCGGCCGCCCAGCGACGGCCCGACGTTTCGCCACAGCAGGTCCTTGAACAGCGCCGGGTTGACGTCCCTCCGGGCTTCCGGACTTGCCGCTGCGGGCGGGGAAAAGGCTATCAACGCGGCGAATGCGGCAAGTGGAATGAGGAATCGCCGGGACAGGTTCATGATCGCGACCTCCCGATCAGGCGCCGAACAACCCACCCTGGCCCGCCGAAACCCCAAGCCGACACCGCCAAACGTCGGACTGTGGCCGCGTCCCGATACTTTCGGCGTCGCCCACCCGGCGGATTTACCCGGCGCTCCGGGTTGTGGCTGGATGGGAGCGAGCCATGGTCGCAGCCCCGCTGTTCCCTGCCACAGAAGAAGGTGAAAACCATGCAGCTCCGTTTACGTATGCTGCTCAGCACCACGCTCGTGGTTCCTACCGCGGTCGCCGGC
Organism: Actinophytocola sp.; assembly: GCF_036002505.1. Classification (GTDB taxonomy): domain Bacteria; phylum Actinomycetota; class Actinomycetes; order Mycobacteriales; family Pseudonocardiaceae; genus DASYTH01. The sequence continues at coordinate 2,636 of NZ_DASYTH010000488.1, forward strand.
GTGCTGGTCATGACGGCCGCCCCGGCGTCGGCCAACGTGCCGGTGACCCAGGTCAGCTCCGACCCGTTCACCGATGCCCAGGCCCAGCACCGGACCGAGGTGGAGCCGGACACGTTCACCTTCGGCAACACCATCGTCTCGGCGTTCCAGGTCGGCCGGGTCTCCGGCGGCGGCGCCTCCAACATCGGGTTCGCCACCTCCACCAACGGCGGCGCTACCTGGACCCAGGGCTTCCTGCCCGGCACCACCGCCAACTCCGGTGGGCCGTGCGGCCAGATCTCCGACGCCGCGGTGGCCTTTGACGCCCGGCACAACGTCTGGCTCATCTCCACGCTGGGCGTCAACTGCCCGGGCACCCCGGTGTTCACCCACCGGTCCACCGACGGCGGGCTGACCTGGAGCAACCCGATCACCACGACCACCGGCTCCAACGACAAGAACTGGATCGTCTGCGACAACACCTCCACCAGCCCGTTCTTCGGCAACTGCTACACCCAGTACGACGTCACCAGCAACGGCAATGCGATGCGCATGCGCACCTCCAGCGACGGCGGGCTGACCTGGGGCCCGGCCCGGGCCACCGGCGACAACGCCTCCGGGCTCGGCGGCCAGCCGGTCGTCCGTCCTAACGGGACGGTCCTGGTGCCGTACGAGACGGGCAGCCAGATCCGCTCGTTCCGCTCAATCGACGGCGGCGCCAGCTGGCGGTCTACCGTGCAGGTGGCCGCCGTGCAGCACCACACCGTGGCCGGCGGGCTGCGTTCCGGCTTCCTGCCCTCGGCGGAGATCGACGCAGCCGGCACTGCCTACGTCGCCTGGTCGGACTGCCGGTTCCGCTCCGGCTGCCCGTCCAACGACATCGTGATCAGCAAGTCCACCAGCGAAACCACGTGGGGCGCCCCGGTCCGGGTGCCGATCGACACCACCACCAGCACCGTCGACCACTTCGTTCCCGGCATCGGCGTGGACCGCACCACCTCCGGCACCACCGCCCGGGTCAGCGTGACCTACTACTTCTACCCCACCGCCAACTGCACCGCCGCCACCTGCCAGCTCTCCGTCGGGCACATCTCCTCGACCAACGGCGGCACCACGTGGAGCGCGGCCACCCAGATCGCCGGGCCCATGCAGCTGTCCTGGATCCCCAACACCTCGCAGGGCCGCATGTTCGGCGACTACATCTCCACCTCGGTCCGCCCCGGCGGCAACGCCTTCCCGGTCATCCCGATCGCGTCGGCGCCCAGCGGCACGACGTTCAACATGGGCCACTTCGTGCCCACCGGTGGCATGCCGGTCACCGGTGGCGCACTCCGCTCGACCGGCACGCCGGTCGAGACACAGGCAGGCAGCGAGGCGCTCGGCCCCGCGACGGCGTTCTGAATCGCCGCAACCTCATCGGCGGTCAACCCCGTCCTAGGGTTGACCGCCGATGAGAGGTGGGACGGAGACGATGAAGCGCTGGACCGCGCTGCTCGTGCTGGGTGTGCTGACCGCGATGTCCGGGTGCGGCGCCGAGACCGGCTCCGGCGGGTCCGCTCCGGCCTCCGGCGGCGGATCCGGGTCGGCGACCTCGGTCGATCCCACGGCGAGCACGCCCACGCCGACACCCGAGCCGTCGGGCGTCCCCGCGCCGATCGTGGAGGGCGAGGTGACCGTGGTGCTGGACACGGACGGGTACGCGATGGGCCAGAAGATCCGCGTCACCGTGCACAACGGGAACGACCGGCCCGCCTACACCGAGGACTTCAAGACCGCGTGCTCCATTGTCATCCTGCAGCGCAAGGACAACGGCGGGTGGGCCGACATCACCGGGTGCGCGCTGGGCCGGCCGACCATGACCGTCACGATCCAGCCGGGGAGCGCCGACCCGATCGAGCTCGACCCGGCCAGCTTCCACCTCAAGAGCGGGCCGGCGGTCACCGCGGGCACCTACCGGGTGAAGTTCACCTACCGCACGGAGCCGGAGATCACCGGCGCGGATCCGTTCACCGCCTACTCCCCCGAGTTCCCCGTTCGCTGACCTGAACGGGTGGCATCGCCTCGGTGGCGACACGTTTGGTCATTCATCAACGATGCATATTAGTAACGTGGTTCGTCCGTCCGGACCGGTTGGTGCGTACAGGATGGGAGCGAGGGGTGCGTTTCGTCGTCGTCCGCACGGTCAAGGTGGGGCTGCGTTCCTACCGTCAGGCAAGACTGGTGATAACTGATGTTCCCGAGCAGACCGACGTGGGCACGGTCATGCTGGCCCTGGAACGTGCCGGCAAGGCAACGGATTTCGCCGACGGCGGCATGGCCTGGGGCAACCATGAGGTCCGGCCGGACCGGCAACTGCCCGAAGGTACGACCGGCGTCGAGGACGCTCCGGTGATCCGCTGGGAGGACATGCCCGCGGGCAAGGCCACCCTGCGGCGGATCACCCTGCGCTTCGATCCGGGCGACTACGACATGGTGTACCGCGCGGCGCGCCGGATGAACACCAGCCTCCAGGCCTGGTGCGTGGATGCGTTGCGGAAGGCCGCGATCAACCAGGACTGAGCAGATCGTCCGGGTGTCCACACGGGACACCCGGACGATGCCGGAACTGATCAGCAGCCGGGGCCGAAGCTGACCCGGGCGAGCCGGGTCTTCCAGCCCGCCGCGTCGAAGTACTGCTGCGCGACCAGGGCGGTGCTGCCGGCCGGGCAGGTGGCACTCGCCGCCACGGGGTCGATGTGCGCGCTGGAGTAGTCACCGAACCGGGTGTTGTTGGTGGTGACCGTGCCGATGGCGAGCGTCAGGTCGGTGGCGATCAGGGCGGGTATTCCGCCGCCGGGAGCGACACCGTTGACCGTGGTCGAAGTGTTGCGGCACGGGCTCGCGCCCGGGTCGGTGTACGCCCACTGGACGAAGATGTTGAGCGAGTTCGGCGCCACCTCGAACGCCGCGAGCGACGGGTTGAAGTCGTCACTCGTGCCGCTGTGGAACACGTTGGCGACCTGCACCGTGTTGTTCGCGGTGTTGATCGCGCCGTACTGCACGCCGGGGAAGCCGGCGATGTTGTTGCCGTGGGTGAGCCAGACGAACGTCGAGCCTGCCGCCTGAACCGGGGCCCACACGATGCGCCCGTCGAGCGGGTCGAGCGTGGTGGCGCCGGCGACCGGGCACTGGTTGACCCGACGCGGCGGAGCGGCGTAGGCGGAGGCGATGGTGGCCTGCAGCACCAGCGTCGTGCCCGGTCCCGCACTGTTGGTCATCCGGTAGAGGTTGTAGCCGGTGCCCGGCACTCCGGCCACCCAGAACGTGTTGGCGGTCGCACCGAGCGGAATGCCGGTGACCGTGGTCGGCTCGGTGGAGAACGCCACGCCGAACGCCGGGAAGTTGACCGCGGCACCGGCGTAGACCAATGCCTTGGACACCGACCACGCCGCGGTGTTGATGTAGCCGGGGTTGAAGTTGTTGGTGGAGACCAGGATGGCCTGGCGGTCCTGACCCAGCATCGGGTAGTCGAGCAGGGCGCCGAGGGGGTAGAGCCCGCCGTTGAAGGACAGGCCGTAGACGAAGTACCCGCCACAGGCGTTGCCGGTGGTGCTGGCGGCCAGGAACAGCCGCGGCGCCTGGCCGGCCACACCGGGGGTGCTGACGACGATGATGAACCGGTTGTTCAGGTTGTCGTACAGGGTGCGCGGGTCGAACACGTTCAGCGCGCCCAGGCCCAGGAACCCGGCCAGGGTGTTCGTGCACAGCTGCCCGCCGACCTTGTTGAACACCGTGACCCGGCGGTTGACCGTCTCGAGGATCTGCGTCGGGCCGACGCTTGCGTTGATGTCCGAGGGCTGCGCGCCGCCGCCGGCGGCCTGGTTGATGCCGTCGAAGTTGGCGTTGACCGTGGTCGGTGCGGGGATGTTCGGGCGTGGCGTGGTCGCGCTGTTCGCGCCGCCCGCGCCCGTGGTCCCGGCGCTACCTGCCGGCTTGCTGCCCTTCGAGGTGCCGGTGGGCAGGCTGGAGCCGGTCGGCTTGCCGTCGATGCCCAGCGGAGCCGGGGCCTCCTGCCCGGCGATCTCCGGGGCCTGTGGGTTGGTCCGCTGGTCGATGAACCGCGGGGTGGCCGAGCCGTGCCCGTTCGCCGTGATCGCGACGTCGGTGGACACGGGTGCGGCCGCCGAGGCGGTCTGGGCGCCAGCGAGAATTCCACCCGCCAGCGTCATGATCGCAATTCCTGCCATTAATCGCCGTGCTCGCAACAGTATCTTCTCCTATTGATTGGCCTAAATGCCAAAGGAGTTCGTCACGATACCAGGCCTTCATAATTGCGAACAGCGACCATTTGGGTGCGATACTTGGCAGCAAGGCATTCGGACAGTCGAATGCCTTGCTGCCATGCTGCTATGAATTCAGCGGCGGGTGGGGATCTGCTCGACGTCGATCATGACGTCGGACTGCTGGTTCGGCGGGTTGTTGTCGGTGACGTTGGGCTCGGCGAAGCGGGCATCGGTCCACAGTGGAATAGCGACGCCTCGAACCGTGGCCAGGCCGTTGTAGTCGCCGAAGAAGAAGCCGAGCCGGAACGCCAGGTCGGGGTTCCAGGAGCGGTCGGAGACCCGGCGGGTGCTGAACGTGCGGCCGTCGTTCGTGGACACCGAAAGCGACGTGTCCATCAGCTTCGGCCCGCTGTAGCGGCGGTCGAAGTAGGCCACCGCGACCACCCCGTCCGGGGTGACCGACAGCCACGGGTAGATCTGGTCGTCGATCGAGTCGGCGGTGAGGTTGACCGGCTGGCTCCAGGTCCGCCCGCCGTCGCCGGAGGACGTCACGAACACGTCGTTGTTGGTGTCGGCGGCGGTGCCGTTGCGGTTGTCGGCGAAGGAGACGTAGAGCCGCCCGGTGCGCTGGTCGATGTCGAGGTTGCCGGCCGCGTTGATCCGCCCGCACATCAGGTCGAGCGTCTGGCTGCCCTGGCAGATCGGGTACTTGGTGGCACCGTCGAACACGTCGCTGACGAAGGTCGGCGCGCTGAACGTGGCGCCGCCGTCGGTGGAGGCGACCACGGCGTAGCGGTTCTTGAGCTGGCCGTCGGTGTTGGCATTCTCGAACGCCACGTACACCGTGCCGGTGCGGTGGTCGACCACCGGAACGGAGAACTGGTCCTCGTCGCACGCCGTGCCGTCCTGGTCGCCGTTCTGGACGGTGCAGAACGGCGCGCTGCCGGAGATCTCGTGCATCGGCGACCAGTGCCGGCCCTGGTCGTCGGAGTAGCTGATCACGATCGGGGACTCGACGACGGAGCCGTCCGGGGCGGAGACGAACTTCGTCCAGGTGACGTAGAGCCGGTCGGGGCTGACGTGGCCCTGGTCGGTGCCCGGCACCAGCGGCACACCGGCCGGACGCGGCCCGGTGACCGCCCACTCCTTGTCGTGGAAGATCTCCGCGTCGTCCGGGCCGCCGTTGTGCGCGGCGATCCCGTCCCCGGGCGTCATCAGCGAGCCGCCCGGCGCCGGGCCGTCCAGCGGCACCGACCAGGTCAGCCCGCCGTCGGTGGACCGGCTCACCGCGATGTAGGAGTCGAAGGTGGCCCGGGCGAAGGAGATGAACACCGCGTAGGCCACGCCGTCGCGGTCGAAGGTGACCACCGGGTCGCCGCTGCCGAGCATGGCCCGGTCCGGGGTGATGACGTTGCGGGCCTGCCGGGAGAACGGGAACGTCTTCCCGCCGTCGAACGACACGTAGAGGCCCATGGTCGAGTCCACGCCGCGCTCGTAGTCGTTGGCGCTGGCGATCACGTTCTTCGGGTTGGTCGGGTTGATCGCGATCGAGGTCTCGTTCTGCGGCATGCCCGCGCCGTTGCCGAACCGGTCGAACGGGTTGGCCTTGTTGTCCCCGTTGGCCTGCACGTCGTCGGAGGGACCCGCGGCGGCGGTCCCGGCCAGCTGCTGGGTGGCCGTCACTCCCCCGGTCGCGTTCATGAACTTGGCGTCCGCCGCGCCGGACAGGTGCGGCCGGCCGGGTTTCGCGTCGATCCCGAACCGCCCCCGCGGGCCCGCCTGCGACGGCGCGCCGGTAAAGGTGAGTATTGCCCCAGTGACCACGATAACGGTCGCCACCGCTCCAAATCGGTTTCTCATACAACGTTCCTTCGCGATCGGCTGTGAACGCTTCTGACGCGCGGACCCTACGCCGGCCACCGACCGATCTGTAGATCCAAATGGACGCGGCTGGTGGAGCGTGATCCCGGGGTGCCGGCGCGATGTGTCTCGCGTCTGGGTGGTCATGTGACAGGGAAGCAACGTCACGTTGATGCCGTAGCGGGCAAGCAACGTCACGTTGCTTCCCACCTGAACCCAGATCAAGATCAACTCAGCGTGCCATTGATCCGCGAACCCTAATGGCCGTGCGGATTGCCGGCGGGTGCGGTCGGGGTGGGGACTGAGGTGCCGGGTCCGATCACGGCGCCGAGCGTCCAGGCCGCGGCGAAGACGACGGCCAGGGCAAGGGCGTAGGCGAGGAGCTTGGCGCGGGCGGTCCTCATCGGCGTGCGGATCTCTTTTCAGGCCAGGGGTTCAGCGTGGTAGGTGATGCGGATGACGCCGTCGGGGTGGCGGTCGGTGGTGGCGTGGACGCCGAAGACGTCGCGCAGCAGGGCGGGGGTAAGGACGTCAAGGACGGGGGCCGGCGGCGGTGATGCGGCCGTGGTGCAGGACGACGAGGTGGTCGCAGCAGCGGACGGCGAGATCGAGGTCGTGCAGGACGGCGAGGGTGGTGATGCCGGTGGCGCGGATGAGGTCGAGCAGTTCGAAGCGGGCACGGATGTCGAGGTGGTTGGTGGGTTCGTCGAGGACGAGCAGGCGGGATTGTTGGGCCAGGGCGCGGGCGAGGAGGACGCATTGACGTTCGCCGCCGGACAACGAGGTGTAGGGGCGGTCGGCGTGGGGGTGCATTCCGGTTTGTTTCAGAGCGTCCTGGATAGCGTCGCGGTCCTGTGCGGACTCCCGGTCGAGCAGGCCGTGGTGCGGGGTGCGGCCGAGGGCGACGACTTCGGCGACGGTGAGCCCGGACGGGGTGGGGCCGGATTGCAGCACCGCGGCGGTGCGTTGGGCGGCGGTGCGGGCGGACAGGGTCCAGACGTCGTCGCCGCCCACCAGAATGGCGCCGGCGTCGGGGCGCAGGGAGCGGTAGACGGTGCGCAGCAGGGTGGTTTTGCCGCTGCCGTTGGGACCCACGAGCCCGACGAGGTCGCCGGGCGCCACTTCCAGGCAGGCGTCACGCAGTATGCACGTGGTTCCGAGGGTGACACTGACGGTGGTGATGTCGAGTCTCATGGTTCGACCGCCAGGGTGTGATTGTGCCGCAACAGCCACAGGAAGAACGGGGCGCCGAAGGCGGCAGTGAAGATCCCGACCGGCAGCTCGTTGGGACTGTCGACGGTGCGGGAGAGCAGGTCGACCAAGACCAGATAGGCACCGCCGACCAGGGCCGACAGCGGCAACACGCGGCGGTGGTCGACGCCGGCGGCGAGGCGGACCAGGTGCGGGATCATCAGGCCGACGAAGCCGATGCCGCCGGCGACCCCGATGAGCGTGCCGGTGAGCAGCGAGGCCAGGGCAAGGAGCCCGATCCGCAGCCGGCGGACGTTGACACCGAGGGCGGTGGCGGTTTCCTCGCCGGTGACCAGGGCGTTGAGCCGCCGCCCGTACAGCAGCAGCACCCCGGTCGTGGCGAGCACGACGCCGAGCTGGTCCCACTGCGCCCCGGCGACACTGCCGAGCAGCCAGAACATCACCCGGCTCGAACTCACCGAAGAATCGCCGCGAACCGATCGGGCGGTGGAATCTGCTGGTCAACCGGGAGATGAGGACGTCGGGTAGCCGCCGGCGCCAGTAGTCGTCCATGGTCCAGCCGGCGAAAACCGGGTGCAGCCGGTCCCGAACCGATTCCGCGACGGCGAAGTAGAGCATCTGGTTGTAGCAGATGTTCACCTCGACCGCTGTGCACCACATATCGCTGCCGAATTCCGGTACGAGTGCGAATCCACTCGTCGGACGTATCAAATCGTTCGGTGAGATCGGCATTCGTCACCACCGAAGCCGGCACATATCCACCCACACCACATAAGATCGTCGCGGACGCAACAGAATATCCCCTGGCATATGATCGAGTCTCTCCCCTGACCTCGCAACGGCTTCGATATTGCCCGGGCCGGGGAGCGCGGTCAAGGAAATAGCCGATGTCGTCGAGTTGACCTGAGACCATCCGACAGCGTCCGAAAACGTCAAACGGGCAGCCACCAGCCCGGGGTTGCGCCAGGCCTTCATGGCGAATCCCGCGTCGCGACCGCAACGGCGCCCGTAGGGCCCGGGACGGGCATCTGGCCACCGGCGCCTCGGTGGCCCCGCTCCCTCTGCGGTCCATGACGAGTTTGTCGACCGGGACAAGCCAAGAGTTCCCGCGGACTTGGAGGATGGCGCCGGGAACTCCCGAGCACGTCAGCGCGACAATCTCTACGTGGAATGTCAGACATGCCGCGAGGCGCTCTCCGCCCGGATGGACGGGGAGCACGAGCCGGTGCCGGCCGGCGACACCAACCGGCACCTGGCCGGCTGCGCCGCGTGCCGATCCTGGCAGGCCCGCGCCATCGAGGTGACCCGACTGGTGCGGGTCCGCGAGGTGACGCCGACCCCGGACCTGGCCGAGCACATCCTCGACCGCGCTCCCGTCCTGGTCAGCAGCCGGGGCTGGTGGGCCCGCGCGGCCCTGGGCGTGGTGGCGCTGGCCCAGCTCAGCATCGGCCTGTCCCAGGTCCTCGGCGTCGACAATCCGGGCCAGCACACCGGTCATCCCGGCACCCTGCAGGCCGGTCACCTGTTCAACGAGAGCACCGCCTGGAACCTGGCCCTGGGCATCGGCCTGTTCTGGGTCGTCTTCCGCGCCTCGACCGCCACCGGCCTCATCCCCGTGCTCGGCGGCTTCGTCCTGGTGCTGGTCGGCTTCTCCACCCACGACCTGATCACCGGCAGCGCCCCGGCATCCCGCATCGCCGAGCACGCCGTGCTCATCGCCGGCCTGATCCTGCTGGTCATCGTGCGCCACCAACATCGCGACCCCGCACCCGGCCGGGCCGACGCCATCCCCGATTCGGACCCGACCGAGATACCGGCACCACCGGATACCGCCACCCGCCGGAACGCCGGACCGGACCAGCAGAACCCGCCGCTGCGGCCGGTCGGGCGGCACCGCGTGGCCTGACGCCGGTCAGCCGGTCGAGCGGCCCTCGTGTCCCTCGGCCTCGGCGTCCCGCACCAGCGTCACCAGGTCCTCCCGCGCCCGCGCGACCCCGCGACAGACCTGCGCCGCCTCCTCGTAGGTCAACCCGAACACCTGGGTCGACACGAACGCCGTGCGCCGCTCATCGGCCAGTTCGTCGAGCAGACTGGTCAGCGCCACGAGGCCAACGTGGAGAAGACGTATTCGACCTCGAGAACCCGGTGAACGGCTTCGTCAGCGGCACCGTGCTGATCGACCCCGCCGACGCCAGCGCCATCATCGCCAACCCGCAGAACTATTACGTCGAAGTCCACACAACCGCATTCCCCAACGGAGCCGTCCGCGGCCAACTCTCAGCTGTGGGGAATCGTTGATGTCCACCAGCGAGACATTCCTGGTCTGACCAGGTTGGTGAGGTCTACGACGAAATGGCCGAACCGGTCGAGATAATGGGGCGGCAACATCCACGTCGGCTACTGGGAGTCCGACGACGACCCCACACCCTGCTCGAGGCCATCAACCGATGCACCGGGGTGAGCACGACCGCCTGACCGCGACCCCGCACCCGGCCGCGGTCAGGCGGTCGAGCGACCTTGGCGCCTCCCGGATTCGGCCGCACGCAGCAGGGTGGCCAGGTCCTCCCGGGCACGCGCGACCCGGGAGCGGATGGTCCCGACCGGGCACCGGCACACCTGCGCGGCCTCGCCGTAGGTCAACCCGAACACCTGGGTCAGCACGAACGCCGTGCGCCGCTCCTCGGCCAGCCCGTCCAGCAGGCCGGCCAGCGCCACACCGTCGTCGAATCCCGGGCCAGGCCGATGGGCACGGTCGGCCGCGTCCTGCCAGTCCTCGACGTCCGCCCGCCGGGGGCGGACCCGCGCGGCCCGGTAGTCGTCGACGGCCACCCGCCGCGCGATGGACAGCAGCCAGGTGCGCGCCGAGGACTTGCCGGAGAACCGCGGCAGGCTGCCCAGTGCCCGCAGGTAGGTCTCCTGGGTCAGGTCGTCGGCCGCCTGGACCCCGGCGAGATAGGCCACGAACCGCCACACGTCCCGCTGCGTGGCCCGGACGAACCGGTCCCGCGCCACCGGATCCCCGCCGCGGGCGGCCAGCGCCAACCGCGTGGTCTCGGCGTCGTCTGAGGCCCCGGCACGCATGACTCCGGACGATAGCCGACCGAACAAGATCGTCGTGAGCACCCGGCCGGGCCTCCAGCCGGCCTCGAGCACTCACCGAAAACGGCGCAGCCGCAGGCTGTTGGACACCACGAACACGCTGGAGACGGCCATCGCCGCGCCGGCGATCATCGGGTTGAGCAGCCCGGCGGCGGCCAGCGGCAGCATGCCGACGTTGTAGACGAACGCCCAGAACAGGTTGCCCTTGATGATGCCCACGGTCCGCCGGGACAGCCGGATCGCCTGCGCCGCCGCCCGCAGGTCGCCCCGCACCAGGGTGAGGTCGCCGGCGTGAATGGCGATGTCGCTGCCGGTGCCCATGGCCACCCCCAGGTCCGCCGTGGCGAGCGCGGCGGCGTCGTTGACCCCGTCGCCGACCATCGCGACCACCCGGCCCCGCGCCTGCAGTCCGGCCACCGCGTCCACCTTGTCCTTCGGCAACACCTCGGCGATCACGGTGTCGATACCGACCTCGGCCGCCACCGACCGGGCCACCGCCTCGTTGTCTCCGGTGAGTAGCACCGGATCCAGGCCCAGGGCACGGAGTTCGCGCACGGCCTGGGCGGAGGTGGGCTTCACCGAGTCCACCACGACGAGTACGGCCCGGGGCTGCCCGTCCCAGGCCACCACCACCGCGGTGTGCCCGGCGTTCTCCGCCGCGTCCTTGGCCCGGCGCAGCACAGGGGGCAGGGTGACCCGCCGGTTTCGCTTGCGCGCCACCAGTTCGGCGCGGCCCACGGCCACCGCGTGCCCCTCGACCCGGCCCAGCACGCCGAGCCCGTCGACCACCCGGACGTCCTCGGCCCTGGGCACGGCGCCGAGCCGCTGCCGGGCCGCGGCCACGATCGCCACCGCGATCGGGTGCGCGGTGGCGTCCTCCACGGCCGCGGCCAGCCGCAGCGCCAGGCCGGCGTCGGTCCCGTCGGCCACCGCGACGTCGCGCAGCCGCATCTGCCCGGTGGTCACCGTGCCGGTCTTGTCCAGCACGACGGTGTCGATGCGCCGGGTGGACTCCAGCACCTCCACGCCCTTGATCACGATCCCGAGCTGTGCGCCGCGGCCGGTGCCCACCAGCAACGCGGTCGGCGTGGCCAGGCCCAGCGCACACGGGCAGGCGCAGATCAGCACCGCCACCGCGGCCACCAGTGCACTGTCCACATTGGACTCGACACCCAGCCAGAAACCCAGCGTGCCCACCGCGAGCGCGATGACCACCGGCACGAACACGGCCGAGATCCGGTCGGCCAGCCGCTGCATCGCCGCCTTCCCCGCCTGTGCCTGCTCCACCAGCCGGGTCAGCTGCGCCAGCTGCGTGTCGGCGACGACCCGGGTGGCCCGCACCAGCAACCGGCCGCCGGCGTTCACCGTCGCGCCGGCCACCGGATCGCCCGGGGTGACCTCGACCGGCACCGGCTCACCGGTGAGCATCGAGGCGTCCACCGCCGAGGAACCCTCCTCGACCACCCCGTCGGTGGCGATCTTCTCGCCGGGCCGCACCACGAACACCTCGCCGACGGCGAGCCGCTCCACCGGGATCCGCCGCTCGACCCCGTGCCGCAGCACCGCGACGTCCTTGACGCCGAGCTCGAGCAGCGCCCGCAGCGCCGCGCCGGCCGAACGCCTGGCCCGCGCCTCGACGTACCGGCCGGCCAGCACCGCCGTGGTGACCCCGGCGGCCACCTCGAGGTAGATGCTGCCGGCTCCGTCACCGTGGCCGGTCAGCGAGAACGTGTGCGTCAGGCCCGGGAAACCCGCGCGCCCGAAGAACAGCGCGTTCAGCGACCACCCGAACGAGGCCAGCATGCCCAGCGACACCAGCGTGTCCATGCTCGCCGTGGCGTGCCGCAGGTTCCGCAGCGCGGCGCGGTGGAACGGCAACCCCGCCCACACCACGACCGGCGCCGCCAGCGTCAGCGACAGCCACTGCCAGTTCCGGAACTGCAGCGCCGGCACCATCGCCAGCACGATCACCGGCACCGACAGCACCAGGCTGACCAGCAACCGCGACCGCAGGGCCGCGGTCACCGCCTCGTGCGGATCCGGCTCCGGCTCTACCGGGGTGGTGGGCTCCGCGGCGGGCAGCTCGGCGCTGAACCCCAGCTCCCGCACGGCGGTGATCAGCTCATCCGGACCCAACTGGCCGGACAGTGCCACCGAGGCCCGCTCGGTGGCCAGGTTGACCGTCGCCTGCACCCCGTCGATCCGGTTCAGCCGCCGCTCCACCTTCGCCGAGCACGACCCGCAGGTCATCCCGCCGATGGCCAGCTCGACCACGGCGGCGCCCGCCCGCTCCGGCATGCCAACCCTCCATTGTGAACTCGGCGCTGTCGGCCCTACACCACAGTGGTCGGGCCGGACCGCCGCACGGTTCCCGGCATGATCACTACTTAGGGGATGGCCTGCCCCGCGCGGCGGCGGCGGAGCAGCAGGACCAGCACCACGATCAGGATCAGTACGAGCGCGCCGACCACCCAGGGCCACCAGACCGTGCCGGAACTGGTGCCCGCGGCCGCCGTGGTGCCGGCCTGGGTCGTGGTCGTCGGTGCCGTGGTGGTCGTCGTCGTGGTCGTGGTGGGCGGCGCAGTGGTCGTGGTGACCGGTGGGGCCACGGCCGCGGCGGTCAGCGTGAACTTCAGGTTGCTGTTGGTCACGTCGCCGTCGTCGGCGACCACCCGGTAGGCCACGGTGTAGGCACCGGCCGCGGTGGGCTTGAGCGGAACGGTCGCGGTCGGGCCGTTCAGCTGCGCCGGGCCGGCGGCGGCGTTCGCCCCGTCCGGGCCGGTGACCGTGATCGTCGTCTTCCCCTGGATGAGCGCCTCGGCGAAGGTCAGCACCACCGCGGCCGGCGCGGTGTCGAGCGTGGCGCCGCCGGCCGGGTTGCTGGACTTGAGCTCGTTGTGCGCCGCGGCGGGCAGAGCGCCGGCCAGCAGCACGCCGAGCACGACGGCGAGCAGGATGCCACCGGCACGGATCACACGGACGGCCATCAGCATGCCTTCCACTTCGGGCGAGGAGGGGCCACACGGTACCGGGCAGAACCGCACACTGAGGCAGTCGCACTTTAGGAGGATTCTGGTTCCTAGGAGTAACACGGGTTTCCTGAACCACACCGGGGTCCGTTACGTTGTCGTCACTATGAGCAGCCTCGCACCGACCGACGCCGACATCACCCAGTGGGCACTGGCGGCCGGCCGCGGCGACCGCCCCGCCCTCGAACGGTTCGTCCAGGCCACCCAGCGCGACGTGTGGCGGTTCGTGGCGCACCTGGCGCACACCCGGCTCGCCGACGACCTCACCCAGGAGACCTACCTGCGGGCCCTCGGCAGCCTGCCCCGGTTCCAGGGCCGCTCCACCGCCCGCACGTGGCTGCTCGCCATCGCCCGCCGCGTCGTCGTCGACCACATCCGCACCACCCGGACCCGCCCCCGGCACGCCGACACCGCCGACTGGCAGACCGCCGCCGAGCACACCCAGCCCGCCAACACCCCCGGCATCGACGACGCCGTCGCCCTCGACCAGCTCATCAACACCCTCGACCCCGACCGCCGCGAGGCCTTCCTGCTCACCCAGACCTTCGGCCTCCCCTACGCCGACGCCGCCGCCATCTGCCGCTGCCCGGTCGGCACCATCCGCTCCCGGGTGGCCCGCGCCCGCGACGACCTCATCGCCGCCCTGCACGGCACCGACCACCCCCGCAAGGCGATCTAGTGTCCTGCGCCTGACGTTTGTCGCCTAAGTGGTCGGTTTCGGAAGTTCTTCGTGGGTTGATCATGCGGCGGATGGAAGGTCGGCGCTGCCCTGCTGTTGTTCGTGCTGGCTGATCCGGATGAGGAGGTCGTGTAGGTCGGTGCGGGTGAACTTCCACCGGAACGGTTTTGCGGTGGCGTTGTAGCGTTGCTCGAACGCGGCGAGCTGCTGCTCGACTTCGTCCAGGTTGGTGAAGTCGTTGGGAGACACCACTTTTCGTTGCACAACCGAGAAGTAGATCTCGTCGGGTAGCGAGGACGCGTTGCCGCGCCCCCGCCCCCTCAGAACCGGCCATGCCCGTTTCCGAGCAACCGGCTCAAGCAAGCCTCGAAGGCTCACAGGCAGTCAGAAGTGCTGTGCCCGTTGCTGTTGCCGGT
>NZ_DASYTH010000489.1:0-20804 GCF_036002505.1 Actinophytocola sp.
GTCATCCCTCACGCGGCGTCGCTGCATCAGGCTTGCGCCCATTGTGCAATATTCCCCACTGCTGCCTCCCGTAGGAGTCTGGGCCGTGTCTCAGTCCCAGTGTGGCCGGTCGCCCTCTCAGGCCGGCTACCCGTCGTCGCCACGGTAGGCCATCACCCCACCGTCAAGCTGATAGGCCGCGGGCCCACCCCATACCGCCAAAACTTTCCACCCCCCACCATGCGGCGAAAGGTCATATCCGGTATTAGACCCAGTTTCCCAGGCTTATCCCAGAGTACAGGACAGATTACCCACGTGTTACTCACCCGTTCGCCACTAACCCACCACCGAAGCGATGAGCCCGTTCGACTTGCATGTGTTAAGCACGCCGCCAGCGTTCGTCCTGAGCCAGGATCAAACTCTCCAAAAAAACCTGACTCCATCAAAGACCAACCCACAGGTCAGCCCAACTCAAAGAAACCCCAAACGAGGGATCCTTCATATAAGCTCTACTGGCTTAATCTATCGACACACTGTTGAGTTCTCAAACAACACACGCACACCCATCACACGCCCACGTTCGTAGACGTGATCAAAGGGCTGGTATCTCGTAGTTCCTGATCTTACGCCGAGCCGGTCCCACCCTTCGAAGGGTGGTGCCTCTGCTCAGGCAACCCGTTCACTCTACCCGGTCCGCTTCGGGGTGTCAACCCCTCTGGCCCGGGAGGAGCCGAGCCACTGATTAGTGTATCAGAGGCCTGGCTTCCCACTGAACGGGCCGGGGTCGCTACTCCCAGCGGGTTCAGCGCGGTTCTTGGCTGCGGAAAAGTTAGGGCACGGACCGTGACGAAGTCAAATCGGCTGGTCAGAGGGGGTGTCCGCGCACCGGGTCAGCATGCGGCAGCCATCGGATCGGCGGTGAGATCGGGTGTGTTGCCGAACGGAAAGCGCGCGCGAATGGCGTCAATAAGGGTGTCCCGGGACGTTGGGCCGCCGAAGCGGAGCCGGTCGTACCCGGTGAACGGGAGCTCCACCGACTCCAGCTCGTCCACCAGGATGTGCAGCCGGGCGAGCCACAGCGCGGACCCGGGCTTCGGCTCGGCCAGCGCATCCCGGATCGCGGAGGTCAGCCGGTCCTTGGGGGTACTGGCGCTACGCCATCGAGCCAATGAGTGTGACTGTGTCCCGGCCGCACCGAGCGCAGGCACACGTACTGGCCGCTCAGGTACGACCGCCACTCCTCGGCAGCCTTGCCCTGGTCGGCCCACCAGGAGCGGAACCACGCCGGTAACCGCTCGATCCCACCCGCGCGGCCGGCCAGGTCGAGCAGGTCGGCCGGCACCATCTCGACCCCGTCCGAACGCAGGTAGCCGGGCAGCGGTAACCGCCCGGCCAGCATGTGCGCGCGGACCTGGTCGGGCGTCTCGTCCCGGCCGACGCACAACTCATCCAGCGTCACGAAGTGCCGGTCGACGTAGACGTCGTCGACCGGCGTCATGAGGTGGTTCCCGTTCACCTCGACGTACCTGGCAGCGACCCGACGGGCTAGCTCCGACATGCCCCGGACGCTAGACCGGGCCACCGACAGTTTCTGATTCTCGGCTCGATCGCGTAGCGCGAGTTACAGCACGGGCAGGAGGGTGCGCAGCTCATAGGGGGTGACGCTGCGCCGGTAGGCGTCCCACTCGGTGCGCTTGTTGCGCAGGAAGAAGTCGAAGACATGCTCGCCGAGGGTCTCCGCGAGCAGCTCCGAGCGCTCCATCTCGGCGAGCGCCTCGCCCAGGTTCTGCGGCAGGTTGTCGTAGCCGGCGGCCCGGCGCTCGGCGTCGGTGAGCGACCACACGTCGTCCTCGGCGGCCGGCGTCAGCTCGTAGCCTTCGGCGATGCCCTTCAGCCCGGCGGCCAGGATCACCGCGAAAGCCAGGTACGGGTTGCACGCCGAGTCCAGGCTGCGGATCTCCACCCGGCGGGAGGACGCCTTGCCCGGCGAGTACATCGGCACCCGGACCAGCGCGGACCGGTTCGCGTGGCCCCAGCAGACCGCGGTCGGCGCCTCCCCGCCGACGATCAGCCGCTTGTAGGAGTTCACCCATTGGTTGGTCACCGCGGAGATCTCCCGGGCGTGCCGGAGCAGCCCGGCCACGAACGCCTTGCCGGTGCCGGAGAGCTCGTAGGGGTCCGCGGCGTCGTAGAAGGAGTTCCGGTCGCCCTCGAACAGGCTCAGGTGGGTGTGCATGCCGGAGCCGGGCTGGTCGGAGAACGGCTTGGGCATGAACGAGGCCCGCACGCCCTGGGTGATCGCCACCTCCTTGACCACGTACCGGAACGTCATCACGTTGTCCGCCATGGTCAGGGCGTCGGCGTAGCGCAGGTCGATCTCCTGCTGGCCGGGGGCGCCCTCGTGGTGGCTGAACTCCACCGAGATCCCCATCGCCTCGAGCGTCTCGATGGCGTGCCGGCGGAAGTGCGCCGCGGTGGCGTGCGCGGACTGGTCGAAGTACCCGCCGTTGTCCGCGGGCACCGGCTCCTGCCCGTCCGTGGGGAGGTCGGTGAGCAGGAAGAACTCGATCTCCGGGTGCACGTAGCAGGTGAACCCGGCCTCGCTGGCTCTGGACAGGGTCCGGCGCAGCACGTGCCGGGGATCGGCCCAGGACGGGGAGCCGTCCGGCATGGCGATGTCGCAGAACATCCGGGCCGAGTAGTGGTGCCCCTCCGGGGTCTCCCACGGCAGCACCTGGAAGGTGGCCGGGTCGGGCCGGGCCACCATGTCGGACTCGTAGACCCGGGCGAAACCCTCGATGGCGGAGCCGTCGAAGCCGATGCCCTCGGCGAACGCTCCCTCGAGCTCGGCCGGGGCGATGGCCACCGACTTGAGGAACCCCTGCACGTCGGTGAACCACAACCGGACAAACCGGATGTCGCGCTCTTCCAATGTGCGCAGGACGAACTCTTGCTGCCGATCCATGCGGGCAGCCTAGGTAGATCGTGTTAACGCGATGTTTCGGCCCCTGATGCTGATAGAGAACAGGGCGGCCAGCACGCACAGGCCGCCGGCGAGGTAGAACGCGAGGCGGTAGTCGCCGAGCGAGTCACGGATGGCGCCGGCGCCGGTCGCGGCGAGGGCGGCGCCGAGCTGGTGGGCGGCGAACACCCAGCCGAACACGACGGGGCCGTCGGCGCCGAACTGCTCGCGGCAGAGGGCGACGGTCGGTGGCACGGTGGCGATCCAGTCCAGGCCGTAGAACACGATGAACACCCAGGTGCTGGGCTCGGTGTGCGGGGCGAGCAGGGACGGCAGGATCAGCAGGGACAGGCCGCGCAGCGTGTAGTAGGCGCCGAGCAGCGCGCGGGGGTCGATCCGGTCGGTGAGCCAGCCGGAGAGGACCGTGCCGGCCACGTCGAAGACGCCGATCAGGGCGAGCAGTGAGGCGGCGGTGGTGGGCGGCATGCCGTGGTCGTGCGCGGCGGAGACGAAGTGCGTGCCGATCAGACCGTTGGTGGACATGCCGCAGATGGCGAACCCACCGGCGAGCAGCCAGAACGTGGACGTGCGGCTGGCGTCGCGGAGCATCCGCAGGGCCCGGGCCACGCTGCTGCCGGACGCCGGACCGGTGACCGCGGCCGGCTCGTCCGGGCTCGCGCCGTAGGCCGTGGTGCCGACGTCGGCCGGGTAGTCCCGGAGCATCAGCAGGACCAGCGGCACGACGGCGAGCGCGGCGACGGCGACGACCAGCGCGGGCGTGCGCCAGCCGTGCGCGGTGGCCAGCGCCGCGACCAGCGGTAGGAAGATCAGCTGGCCGGTGGCGCCGGCGGCGGTGAGGATGCCGCTGACCAGGCCGCGGTGCCGAACGAACCAGCGGCCGGTGACGGTGGCCACGAACGTCATGGCCATCGAGCCTGTGCCCAGCCCCACCAGCACGCCCCAGCACAGCAGCAACTGCCAGCTCTCGGTCATGAACACGGTGAGCCCGGAGCCGGCGGCCACCAGGACCAGCGCGCCGGACACCACGCGGCGCATGCCGACCCGGTCCATCAGCGCCGCGGCGAATGGGGAGAACAGGCCGAACAGCACCAGGTTGATCGACACCGCGGCCGCGATCGTGGCCCGGGACCAGCCGAACTCCTCGTGCAGCGGGTCGATGAGCACGCTGGGCACGGCCCGGAAGCCGGCGGCGCCGATCAGCGTCACGAACGCCACCCCGGCGACGAGCCAGGCGCGGTGCAACACACGGGTCCGTACCTGCAGTTGGGTCACGGAGAGCAGCCTCGGTGACCAGGTCGGACAGAACCAGTGGCCGGATTGCCAATATGTGCAAGGATCTGGCCATGACCCCGCACCGGGTGGCCGTGCTCGCGCTGGACGAGGTGATCGGCTACGACATGTCCATCCCGCCGCAGATCTTCAACGCGGCCACCGACGAGCACGGCGAAAGCCGCTACGACGTGCGGATCTGTGGCCTGGACCGGTCGCCGCTGCGGGTCCACTCCGGGTACGCCATGGTCCCCGACCACGGCCGGGAGGCGCTGGCCGGCGCGGACACGGTGATCATCCCCGGCACCCGGATCGAGGGGCCGCGGCGGCACGGCACGCTGCCGCCGGAGGTGGCCGGGGCGCTGGAGCTGATCCCGCCCGGCGCGCGGATCATGTCGATCTGCACCGGCGCGTTCGTGCTGGGCGCGGCCGGCATCCTGGACGGGCGGCCGGCCACCACGCACTGGGCCTACGCCGAGCAGTTCCGCCGGCTCTACCCCGAGGTGCGGCTGGACGAGGATGTGCTGTTCGTCGACGACGGCGACGTGCTCACCTCGGCCGGACTTGGCGCCGGCGTGGACCTGTGCCTGCACGTGGTGCGCCGCGACCACGGCCACGAGGTGGCGAACCGGGCGGCCCGGTACTGCGTCGTACCGCCCTGGCGGGACGGCGGCCAGTCGCAGTACATCGAGCGGCAGGTGCCGGAGCCCGGCACCGACGGGACCGCACCGGCCCGGGCCTGGGCGCTGCGCCGGCTGCACCAGCCCCTCGACCTGGCCGCCCTGGCCGGGCACGCGCGGATGAGCGTGCGCACGTTCAGCCGCCGGTTCCGGGAGGAGACCGGGATGTCCCCGGGCACCTGGCTGATCCAGCAACGGGTCCGGCACGCCCGGCGCCTGCTGGAGACCACGGACCTCCCGGTGGACCGCGTCGCCACCGAGTCCGGCCTGGGCACGGCGGCCTCGCTGCGCCAGCATCTGCGCGCGTCGATCGGGGTGTCGCCGCTGGCCTACCGCAAGACGTTCCGGGCATCCTGAGGGTTACGGCGTGCTTGGGAGGTACGTCGGATGTGGCCCTTGGGGGTGCCGGTGGGTGGCCATGCCGGGTTGGTTGATAGGTCGGGTGGCGTTGCAGGGTGGCAGTTGGGTGGGGTGGTCGGGGAAAAGACGGCAGGAACGGGGGACCGGGCGGGGCTGCGGTGGCCGGGCGGCAGGGGCGAGAACCAAGGCGAGGTCGCTTCGCGGCTGGGTGGGGCTGGTGGGGCCACCGTGGCACAAGTGGGTGACAGGAGGATCCATGATCACGGTGATCTTGCTGTCAAAGATCGGCGATTCGGGCTCGCTAACGGCGCCAGGCGCGAGTAAACAGCCCACCGGCGATCATGGCCCACCCCAGCCCCACATCCGAGAAGATCAACGGGACCCCCGGACTCTGAGGCGGCATGTTTGCCGGTGCCATCGGCGTGTTGGCTTCTCGCGTGGGTGTGTTGGCCATAGACGCGCAGCGAGGTTGCTGTCAGACCGCCCTCGGGGATCTACCGGCGCCCGTCCCCTGGGCGTGGCCAACCCGCCAGCGGCCAACACACCGACGCCACGCGCCAACATGGCATCGTCAGGGGCCAACACAACGACGTGAGGGGCCAACACACCGACCGGCGCTGAGCTGCCAGCGGGTTCTCAGGGACGGGGTCCTACGATTCGGACATGGTTGTGCGCCGGATCCTGCTTGGCACGCTTGCCCTCGTCGCCGTGGCCGCCAGCGGCTGCTCCAACGACAAACCGGCGGACCAGGGGTCGTTGCCGGACGGCGCGACGCTGCTGAAGGACGCGGCGGCGGCCACCAAGGACATCAAGACCGCGCACTTCACGCTGACCGCGAACGGGGAGATCCCGAGCATTCCGGTGCACAGCGCGGAGGGCGACCTCAGCCGGGAGGGCGCGGCCAAGGGCACGATCAACATGACCTTGCTGGGGAACCTGTTCGAGGGTGAGTTCGTGCTGGTCAACGGCACGATCTACATCAAGGGCGCGACCGGCGGGTACCAGCAGCTGCCGGCGGCGCTGATCTCGAACCTGTACGACCCGGCGGCGATACTCAACGCCGACCGGGGCATCGCCAAGGTGCTCGTCAGCGTGCAGAACCCGCGGACCGAGGCCAAGGAGACGGTGGACGGCACCTCGGCCTACAAGGTCAGCGGGCGGGTGGCGAAGGACGTGGTGTCCGGCCTCGTCCCGGGCGTCGACTCGGACGTGGACATCACGTTCTGGCTGCGCGAGGACAGCAAGCAGCCGGTGAAGGCGTCGGTCAAGCTGCCGAACTCGGCCACCGTCGACGTCACTCTGTCCAATGTGGACAAGCCGGTCTCGATCACGCCGCCGGTCTGACATGAACCGATCCCGGTCGATCGCGATCACGGCCGGTGGCCTGGCGGTTCTCCTCGGCGCGCTGGACACCTACGTCGTGGTCAGCGTGTTCCGGCAGATCATCGACGACCTCGAGATCCCGGTGAACCATCTGGAGCGGATCACGCCGGTTGTCACCGGGTACCTGCTCGGCTACGTGGCCGCGATGCCGCTGCTCGGGCAGGCCTCGGACCGCTTCGGGCGGAAGGCCGTCCTGCAGGTGTGCCTGGCGCTGTTCATCGCCGGGTCGGTCGTCACGGCGCTTTCGGACGCGTTGCCCGTGCTGGTCACCGGGCGGGTCATCCAGGGCGTGGCCGGCGGCGCGCTGCTGCCGGTGACCATGGCGCTGGCCGCGGACCTCTGGGCGGAGCACCGGCGGTCCACCGTGCTCGGCGCGGTCGGCGCGGCACAGGAGCTGGGCAGCGTGCTCGGACCGCTGTTCGGGATCGCGGTCGCGGCGGTCGCCGGCTGGCGCGGGGTGTTCTGGGTGAACGTGCCGCTCGCCCTGCTGGCCATGGTCGCGGTCCAGTTCACGCTGCCGAACCGGCACGCCACCGCACCGTCCAAAGTGGACGTCACGGGCGGCGCGCTGCTCGCGGTGGTGCTCGGGCTGACCGTGGTCGGGCTGTACAACCCGGATCCGCAGACCCGGGCGATGCCGCCGTGGGGCGGGCCGGTGCTGGCCGGCGCCGGCGTCGCGCTGGTCGCGTTCGTGCTGTGGGAGCTGCGCGCCCGGACCCGGCTGATCGACACCGCCGGCGTGCGGATGGGCCTGTTCCTGGCCGCGCTCGGGGTCAGCCTGGCCGCCGGCGCCGCGCTGATGATCACGCTGGTGGACATCGACCTGTTCGGGCAGAGCCTGCTGCACCAGAACGACCGGGGCAGCGTGCTGCTGCTGTTGCGGTTCCTCGTCGCGCTCCCGGTCGGCGCCCTGCTCGGTGGCTGGCTCGCCGCGCGGATCGGGGACCGCTGGGTGGCGGCCGCCGGCATGCTCGTGGCCGGCGTGGGCTACCTGCTGATCTCCCGGTGGCCGATCGAGGTGCTGGCCACCCCGCACGACATCGGGCCGGTGCTGCTGCCGAGGCTGGACGTCGACCTGGCCGTGGCCGGGCTGGGCCTCGGGCTGGTGATCGCGCCGCTGTCCGCCGCGGTGCTCCGCGTGGTGCCCGCCGCGCAGCACGGTGTGGCCTCGGCCGGTGTGGTGGTGGCCCGGATGACCGGCATGCTGGTCGGCGTGGCCGCGCTCTCCGCGTGGGGGCTGCGCCGGTTCCACGCGCTCACCGCGAACCTGCCCAGCCCGCTGCCGTTCGGCAAGCCCAAGGAGCAGTACGACCAGGAGGTCGCGGTCTACCGGCGGGCGGTCGACGAGGCGCTGCTCACCGAGTACCACGGGATCTTCCTGATCACCGCCGTGGTCTGCGTGGCCGCGGCACTGCTCGCCCTGCTGATCGGGCGCCGGGCCACCGCGGCGGCCGAACCTCAGCTGCAGCGGGTGTCGGCCGGCGGTAGCTGAAGATCGACGAGATACTTCGTGCCGGCGTCGTCCACGCACTTGTCGCCCTGCAGGAACGCGGTGTGCTGGGTGCCCTCGAAGGTCAGCAACCCGCCGCCGAGCGCCTTGGCCAGGTTCACCCCGGCCGCGTACGGCGTCGCCGGGTCGTTGGTCGTGGAGACCACCAGCACCGCCGGGAGCCCGGTGATGCTCGGCAGGTGCGGCTGCCCGGTGTTCGGCACCGGCCAGAACGCGCAGGCGTCCAGCGCGGCGCTCGGCGGGTTGCCGTCGTCCAGGAACGGCGCCACCTCCTTGTACCGCCGCTGCGCCTCCAGCACCACGGTGTGGTCGGTGACCCGCGGGTCGTCCACGCAGCGGATCGCGGTGAAGGCGTCCTGGGTGGTCGAGTAGCGGCCGTCCTGGCCGCGCTCCAGGTAGGCGTCGGCGAGCAGCATCAGCGTGCTGGCGCGGTTGTTCTTCAGCTCGGTCAGCCCGGTGTTGAGGTACTCCCACAGGTCCTGCGAGTAGAGCGCCTGGACCACGGCGGTGGTGGCGTCGGAGTAGGAGAGCTTCCGGCCGTCGTCCACGTCGATCGGGCGCTGGGCCAGCGGGCGGACCAGACCCAGGTACGTGGTCAGCGCCTTGACCGGGTCCTGGCCGAGCGCGCAGTCCTGCCGCTTGACGCACCACTGCACCCAGTTGTCGAACGCCTTCTGGAACCCCGCGCCCTGCGCGACCAGCTCGTCCACGGCGTTCTGGTTCGGGTCCAGCGCGCCGTCCAGGACCAGGGCCCGGACGTTCTTCGCGAACGTCTCGGCGTAGGTGCTGCCGATCCGGGTGCCGTAGGAGTAGCCGAGGTAGGTCAGCTTCTCGTCACCGAGCGCGGAGCGCAGCACGTCCAGGTCCTTGACCACGTCCCGGGTGCCCAGGTTGGCCAGCATCGCCGGGCCCTTGCCGGTGCGCTCGGCGCACTTCGCCGCGTAGTCCTTCATGTCGGCCTCGACCTTGGCCACCCCCGCCGGCGAGGCGTCCAGCTCGTCGTCTTCGGCGCGCTCCTGGTCCCGCTCCTTGTCGGTGAGGCAGTGGATCGTCGGCTCGCTGGCCCCCACCCCGCGTGGGTCGAAGCCGACGAAGTCGAACCGGTCGACGAGGGTGCCCTTGGCCTTCGTGACGAGCAGGGCGGCGGTGGACATCCCGGACGCGCCCGGGCCGCCGGGGTTGATCACCAGCGAGCCGATCCGCTGGTCCTTGCGGGCGGCCGGGTGCCGGAGCACGCCGATCGTGATCGTGTCGGCGTCCGGCCGGCCGTAGTCCAGCGGCACGAGCAGCCGGGTGCACTGCAGGTCCCGGCCGCGCATGGCCGACGCGTCCTGCTCGGTCGTGGCGTAGGACTTGCAGTCGCCCCAGCTCAGCGCCTGCCCGTAGAACCTGGCCAGGCCGTCGGGGACCGGGCCGGTCGGCCCGCGCTGCTCGATCACCGGCGCCACCGCCGTGCCGGCCAGGCTCGTCGTGCACGATGCCACGAGCGCGAGCACCATGGCCCCTAGGGAGAGAGCGGCGCGCGGAGACCGAGTCACGTTCGTGATAGTGCCATCACCCCGGGTCGGAACTCATCTACCGTGCTGCACCGTTACCGTGCATGGGGCACATTCTTTTCACGCGAGGAGGCCTGAGGAGTGGCTGCGTTTCTGCGGCGGGTCAAGGGCGGGTTCCAACGTTTCCTTGAGCGTCCGGCCACCGTGGACCTCTCGCACTACGAGAAGGTTCTCAAGTCCATCGGCTGGCACGAGAGCCGGATGGAGAAGCTCACCGACGACGAGCTGGTCGAGGCCGCGGCCAAGCTCCGGCGGGCGGCGGACGACGAGGGTGAGCCGTTCGACGACCACGAGCTGACCGAGCTGTGCGCGCTCGGCCGGGAAGCCGCCCGGCGGGCGCTGTCCGAGCGGCCGTTCGACGTGCAGCTCATCGGCACGATGGAGCTGCTGGCCGGGCACGTGGTGCAGATGGCCACCGGTGAGGGCAAGACGCTGGCCGGCGCGCTGGCCGCGGCCGGGTACGCCCTGCAGGGCAACCCGGTGCACGTGATGACCGTCAACGACTACCTGGCCCAGCGCGACGCCGAGTGGATGGGGCCGGTGTACCGGCTGCTCGGGGTCTCGGTCGGCCACGTGAGCCAGACGTCGACGCGGGAGGAGCGCCGGGCGGCCTACGCGGCGGACGTCTGCTACGGCTCGGTCAGCGAGATCGGCTTCGACGTGCTGCGCGACCGGCTGTGCACCGAGGCCGAGGGCCCGGAGGGGCCGGTGCAGCGGGCACCCGGCGTGGTGCTGGTGGACGAGGCCGACTCGGTGCTGGTCGACGAGGCCAAGGTGCCGCTGGTGATGGCCGGCTCGTCCGAGGACAACCAGGCCGATCCGGAGGTGGCCAAGGTCGTCCGGGTGCTCCAGCCGGGCACGCACTTCCAGCGCGACGAGGAGGGCCGCAACGCCTGGCTCACCGACCGCGGCGCGCAGATCGTGGAGCGGGCCCTCGGCGGCATCGACCTCTACTCCGGTGAGCACAGCGACCGGCTGGCCGCGGTGAACGCCGCGCTGCACGCGCACGCGCTGCTGGAGCGGGACATCGACTACATCGTCCGCGACGGCAAGGTGCACCTGATCAACACCTCGCGCGGCCGGATCGCGTTGCTGCAGCGGTGGCCGGACGGGCTGCAGGCGGCGGTGGAGGCCAAGGAGCGGCTGGCGCCGACGGAGAGCGGCGAGGTGCTCGACTCGATCACCGTGCAGGGCCTGATCGGGCGCTACCCCACGGTGTGCGGCATGACCGGCACGGCGGTCGCGGTGGCCGAGCAGCTCCGCGAGTTCTACCAGCTGCGGGTCGCGGTGATCCCGCCGAACACGCCGTGCGTCCGCGAGGACGAGCCGGACCGGATCCACGTCACCGAGGAGGACAAGGAGGCCGCGATCATCGCCGAGATCGTGGCCACGCACGAGAGCGGCCGGCCCATCCTGATCGGCACGCTGGACGTGGCCGAGTCGGAGCGGCTGGCGAACAAGCTGGCGACGGCGAACGTGCCGTGCGTGGTGCTCAACGCCAAGAACGACGCGCAGGAGGCCGCGATCATCGCGGAGGCGGGCACGCTCGGCGCGGTCACCGTGTCCACCCAGATGGCCGGCCGCGGCACGGACATTCGCTTGGGCGGCAAGGACTCCGTTCAGCGGGAGAAGATCGCCGAGCTGGGGGGCCTGTACGTGATCGGCACCGGGCGGTACCCGTCGAGCCGGCTGGACGACCAGCTGCGCGGGCGGGCCGGGCGGCAGGGCGACCCGGGCGGCTCGGTGATGTTCGCCAGCTTCCAGGACGAGCTGGTGCAGGTGTACGCGCCGGACGTCGCCGCGGGGAGCAAGCCGGACGGCAAGGGCCGGGTCGAGGACGCCACCTCGCAGCGCTTCATCGACCACGCCCAGCGCGTCGCCGAGGGCGTGCACCTGGAGATCCACCGCAACACCTGGCGGTACACCCGGCTCATCGAGCACCAGCGCGGCGTGCTGCTCGAGCACCGCGACGAGCTGCTGACCACCGACCTCGCGGCCACCGAGCTCGCGGCGCTGTGCGGCGAGCGGTGGCGGGAGCTGGACGACACGATCGACGAGGACGTGCTCACCGAGGCGGCCCGGCAGATCATGCTCTACCACCTGGACCGCTGCTGGACCGAGCACCTGGCGTACCTGACCGACGTGCGGGAGACCATCCACCTGCGGGCGCTGGCCCGGGAGACGCCGATCGACGAGTTCCACCGGGCCGCCATCCCGGCCTTTCGCAAGATCATGGACGAGATCGGCGAGCGCTCGGCGGAGACGTTCGGCACGGCCACGATCACCGATGACGGCGTCGACCTGGCGGAGGCCGGGCTGCAGCGGCCCACCTCGACCTGGACCTACCTGGTGCACGACAACCCGTTCGACACCGACGCCGAGCAGGCGCTGCAGCGGGTGCGGGCGATGCTCAAGAAGGTCCGCGGCGCCAAGCGGCGCTGACCGGGCGGTCCGGAGTGCGATGAAGGGGGCCTTCCTCACGCCCAGTGGGAGGATGGCGGCATGCCTCAACTACGGCTTGCTCTGGCCCAGGTCAACGCCACCGTCGGGGATCTCGCCGGGAACGCCTCGCTGGTCCTGGAGTGGACCCGCAAGGCGGCCGAGGCGGGCGCGCACGTGGCGGTGTTCCCGGAGATGGTGCTCACCGGATACCCCGTCGAAGACCTGGCGCTGCGCGCGTCCTTCGCCGAGGCGTCGAAGAAAACCCTTGCCGCGCTTGCGGTTCGGCTGGCCGACGCGGGCTGCGGTGAGGTCGTCTGCTACGTGAGCTACCTGGACCGGGACGAGGTCGGGGCCCGGGACGCGGCCGCCGCGCTGTACCGCGGGGAGGTCGCGGCCACGCAGTTCAAGCACCACCTGCCCAACTACGGCGTGTTCGACGAGCGGCGGTACTTCAAGCCCGGGGAGAGCCTGGACATCCTGCGCGTGCACGGGCTCGAGGTCGGCATGGTGATCTGCGAGGACATCTGGCAGGACGGCGGGCCGATCGCGGCTCTGGGCCAGGCCGGCGTCGATCTCGTGGTGGCCCCGAACGCCTCGCCGTACGAGCGCAACAAGGACGACGTGCGGCTGCCGCTCGTGGCCCGGCGCGCGCGGGAGGCGGGCGCGCCGCTGGTCTACGTGAACCTGGTCGGCGGGCAGGACGAGCTGGTGTTCGACGGGGACTCGCTGGTGGTGGGCGCGGACGGCACGCTGATCGCCCGTTCTCCCCAGTTCGTGGAGCACCTGACCGTGCTCGACCTCGACCTGCCGGGCGGGGCGGCGCGGACCTCCGGTGCGGTCGGCGAGTTCGCCGTGCGCCGCCGGGTGCTGTCCGACGAGGTGCTGCCGGCGTACCCGGCCGGGTATCCGGCTTCCGTCGCCGAGCCGCTGTCCGACGAGGCCGAAGTGTGGTCGGCGCTGGTCACGTGCCTGCGGGACTACACGCACAAGAACGGGTTCCGCTCGGTGGTGCTGGGCCTGTCCGGCGGGATCGACTCCGCGGTGGTGGCGGCGCTCGCGGTGGACGCGCTCGGGCCGGACGCGGTGTACGGGGTGTCGATGCCGTCGGTGTACTCCTCCTCGCACTCGCGCTCCGATGCGGAGGAGTTGGCCACGCGGACCGGGCTGCATTTCTCGGTGGCGCCGATCGCGGACATGGTGGCGGCGTTCGTCGGGCCGCTCGGGCTGACCGGACTGGCCGAGGAGAACGTGCAGGCACGCTGCCGGGGGGTGACCCTGATGGGGCTGTCCAACCAGCACGGGCACCTGGTTTTGGCCACCGGCAACAAGACCGAGCTGGCGGTCGGCTACTCGACGATCTACGGCGACGCGGTCGGCGGGTTCGCGCCGATCAAGGACGTGCCGAAGACGCTGGTCTGGGAGCTGGCCCGGTGGCGCAACGCCGAGGCGGACAAGCGCGGAGAGACGCCGCCGATCCCGGAGAACTCGATCGCCAAGCCGCCGTCCGCGGAGCTGCGGCCCGGGCAGCTCGACACCGACTCGCTACCCGACTACGCGCTGCTCGACAAGATCGTCGACGACTACGTGGAGGGCGACCGCGGCTACCACGACCTGATCGCCGCCGGGTACGAACCCGAGCTGGTACAGCAGGTGCTGCGCATGGTCGACCGCGCCGAGTTCAAGCGTCGCCAGTACCCGCCGGGCACCAAGGTCACTTGGAAGGCGTTCGGCCGTGACCGCCGGCTGCCGATCACCAACAAGTGGCGCGAGGGCTGAGGCGTTCAGAAGGGTCCGGCGGCGGCCCTGTTGATCTTCTGGGTGTGGGCTGAGTGGGCCATGATCGCTGTTCGGGGCGGGTTAACCGCGCCAGGCCCGGCCAGGCAACCCGAAACAGCGATTTGGGTCAAGAACCCACTTGTCACCCACTCGTGCCACGGCGACCCCACCAACCGCCACCCGTCAACGTCGCGGGGCTCCCAGCGGACATCCCCACACCGACCTACCCCTAAAACATGCCTAGAAGAGCACGCCCTGGGAGCTCGGCTGCAGGGTGCCGACCTGGACGGATTTCAGCGGCAGCTCGAGGTAGCCGGCCACCTTGCCGTCCGTGCCGATCAGGTTCGCCTTCACCGCGGTGTGGTTCGGCGGGGTGACGGTCACCGAGGTCGCAACGAACGTGCTGGTGTCCGCCTTGTCGCCGAGCACCCATTTGATGCCGGCGAACGCGGTCCGGCCCGGTGCCAAGGTGACCTGTGGGCCGGCGCCGGGCTTCTCGACCTTCTGCTCCGGCACGGCGAGCGCGCCGTTGTTGGCGCCCAGGAACTTCAGCGTCGGCCAGCCCTGGATCGTGACGCTCTGCGATCCGCTGTTGGTCAGGGTCAGCAGCGCCGAGCCCTCCCCCTGGACGGTGAGGTCCGCCTTGAACGACGCCGCGGTGGCCCCGGCCTGGTGGCTGGCCGACGTGGTGTGGGTGGTCGCGGGGGCTGAGGTGGTCGTGGTCGTCGGGGCGGCCGAGCTGCTGCTTCCGGCCGATTGGTTGGAGCCACCGCAGCCGGCCAGGAGAATCAGCGTGGCGGCGGTGACGGTGGACAGCACGAGGGCTCGCATGGCTCGGATCGTCGCACCGAGTCATACCTCTCGCGACCCGGACGGTTACGCATCGTGACTACGACCAGCCGTCCCAGAAGAGCACCTCGTCGACCGGGCGGCGGACGGCCGGCTTGAACGTCTCGCCGGTGTAGTACGCCACCGGGAGCATCGCCGCGGCGCGGGCCGTGGCCGGGGCCCCGACCACCTCGTTGACCGCCTTCTCGTTCTCCACCCACATCGGCGTCGAGCCGAGCCCGCGGGAGCGCAGCGCCAGCTGGAAGCTCCACATCGCGGGGAAGACCGACCCGTAGAGGACCGGTGGCGGGAGCTGCTGGCCGTCGGGTTCGAGCGCGTAGACGAGCATGATCACCGGGGCCTCGTGCAGGTGATCGGTCAGGTAGAGCGCCGACTCCAGCCTTCGGCGCTCGGCACCGACCGCCTCGGCCAGCAGGCCGCGAACGTACGTGGCGTCGCCGCCGGCACGGTGGATGTCGCCGATCGCCGCGCGCTTCCGTTCGTCGGTGACCGCCACCCAGCGCCAGTTCTGCATGTCGGCCGCGCTCGGTGCCTGCGTCGCGAGCCGGACGCACTCGGTGATCACCTCGGGCGGCACCGGCCGGGCCAGGTCCAGCCGCTTGCGCACCGCCCGCGTCGTGGTCAGCAGGCGGTCCACGGTCTCCAGGTCAAGATCCACGACCCCACTCTGCCAGCGGTGCGCGTGTGAGTCTCGTCGCAAGGACCAGCGAGGGTGGAGGGGGTGGTGCGACGCTTTGTTCGTAAACCCTCCGCACGAACCCGGGGACCCGCGAGAGCTGCGGGCTTCGAGGGGAAGGAAGGTCGACAAAGATGTCAACCGAGCTGGTTGCTCCGTACGGCAACGGCCCATCGGCCGGTGATCCGGCGAAGCCCGCCAAGCGGGTACGCATCCATCATCTGCGGGAGCTCAAGGAGCGCGGCGAGCCGTGGCCCATGCTCACCGCCTACGACATGTACACCGCGGAGCTGTTCGACGAGGCCGGGATTCCGGTGCTGCTGGTCGGCGACTCCGCCTCGAACAACGTGTACGGCTACGACACCTCGCTGCCGGTGACGGTGGACGAGCTGGTGCCGCTTGTGCGGGCGGTGACCCGCTCGGTGAAGCGCGCGCTGGTGGTGGCCGACCTGCCGTTCGGCTCCTACCAGCTGTCCCCCGAGCAGGCGCTGGCCACCTCGGTCCGGTTCATGAAGGAGGGCCGGGCGCACGCGGTGAAGCTCGAGGGCGGCCGGGCGTTCGCGCCGCACGTTCGCGCGATCACCACGGCCGGCGTCCCCGTGATGGGGCATATCGGGTTCACCCCGCAGAGTGAGCACAACCTGGGTGGCTACCGGGTGCAGGGCCGTGGCGACGCCGGCGAGGACGTGCTGGCCGACGCGCTGGCGCTGCAGGAAGCCGGGGCGTTCGCGGTGGTCATGGAGATGGTGCCGGGCGAGGTGGCCAAGAGGGTCACCCACGAGCTGCACATCCCGACGGTCGGCATCGGCGCCGGTCCGGACTGCGACGCCCAGGTGCTGGTCTGGCAGGACATGGCCGGGCTGCGCCGGGGCAGGGCGCCGCGGTTCGTCAAGCGCTACGCCGACATGGCCGGGGTGCTGCTCGGCGCCGCGCAGCAGTTCGCCGCCGACGTCCGGGGCCGGGAGTTCCCGGCGCCGGAGCACGTCTTCCATTAGGCCGAATGCCATGAATGCCACATTTGGGGCATTGAGCGCCCTAAATGTGGCATTCATAGCACTTCACCCCCGGCCGTGCGGGGCGTCCCAGCCGGCCGGGTCGGGCCCGAGCGGGACGATCCCGGTCGGGTTGATCTGGTGGTGTGTCACGTAGTAGTGCCGCTTGATGTGGTCGAAGTCGACCGTGTCGCCGAAGCCGGGCGTCTGGTAGAGGTCGCGGGCGTAGCCCCAGAGGTTGGGCAGTTCCGTGAGCTTGTTGCGGTTGCACTTGAAGTGGCCGTGGTAGACGGCGTCGAACCGGACCAGGGTGGTGAACAGCCGGACGTCCGCTTCGGTGATCGTGTCGCCGACCAGGTAGCGCTGGTCGGCCAGGCGCTCCTCGAGGCGGTCCAGCTCGGCGAACAGGTCGCGGAAGGCCTTCTCGTAGGCCTCCTGGCTGGTGGCGAACCCGCAGCGGTAGACGCCGTTGTTGACGTTGCGGAAAATCGGCTCGACGACCTCGTCGATCCGCGCGCGGAGCCGCTCCGGGTAGAGTTCGGGGGCGTCCAGCTTGTGGAAGGCGCGCCACTCGGCGGACAGATCGAGCGTGATCCGTGGGTAGTCGTTGGTCACCACCTGGCCGGTCTCGATGTCCACAATGGCCGGGACGGTGACGCGCCCGGCGTAGCCCGCGTCGGTGGCGAGGTAGGCCTCGGACAGGTACCGGATCTTGAGGACCGGGTCGCGGTCGTCGGGGTCGAGGGTGAATCGCCAGCCCTTCTCGTCGCGGATCGGGTCGACGACGGCGAAGGAGATGGCGTCCTCCAGACCGAGCAGGCGGCGCACGATGATCGAGCGGTGCGCCCACGGGCACGCCAGGCTCACCACCAGCCGGTAGCGGCCCGGCTCGGCCTTCCAGCCCGACGAGCCGTCCGCGGTGATCCGGCCGGTGAACCGGTTGGGCTGGCGCACGAACTCGCCGCGGGTGGACGTCTCCTTGCCGAACTGCGCGGTGGTCATACGTCGAGCCTAGGCACTACGGCAGAGTGTGGCCCATGCGTGGTTTGTATCCCGCGATCGAGGCGCACGACCGCGGCCTGCTCGACGTCGGCGACGGGCACCGGATCTACTGGGAGGTCAGCGGCAACCCTTCCGGGAAGCCGGCCGTCTTCCTGCACGGCGGCCCGGGTAGCGGCACGCATCCCTTGCAGCGCAGGATGTTCGACCCCGCCGCCTACCGGATCGTCCTCTTCGACCAGCGCGGCTGCGGCCAGAGCACCCCGCACGTGCGCACCGGCGCCGGCCTGGCGGACAACACCACCTGGCACCTCGTCGCCGACCTGGAACGCCTCCGCGAGCACCTCGGCATCGAGGCCTGGCAACTCTTCGGCGGCTCCTGGGGCGCGACCCTGGCCGTGGCCTACGCCGAAACCCACCCCGAACGTGTCACCGAGATCATCCTCCGCGGCGTGTTCCTGCTCCGCCGGCTCGAGCTCGACTGGATGTACGGCGGCGGCGCCGGCATGCTCTTCCCCGACGCCTGGGCCCGCTTCGTCGCCACCGTCCCCGATTCCGACGGCGATCTCCTGACGGCCTACCACCGCCTGATCAACTCCCCCGACCCCGCCGCCCGCGCCCGCGCAGCCCTGGCGTGGAGCAACTGGGAAGGCGCCACGGTCTCCCTGCTCCCCAACCCCCAACTCGCCGCCCAGTACGCGGATCCGTCGTTCGCCGTCCCCTTCGCCCGCATCGCTCTGCACTACTTCGTCAACGCCGGCTGGCTGGACCCCGACCAGTTGTTGCGCGACGCCGGCAAACTCACCGGCATCCCCGGCAAAATCGTCCAGGGCCGCTACGACACCGTCACCCCACCCCGCACCGCCTACGACCTCCACCAGTCCTGGCCCGACTCCACCCTCACCCTCCTCCCCCAAGCCGGCCACGCCGTCACCGACCTCGGCATGCTGGACGCCCTCATCCAAGCCACCGACGACTTCCGGTATCGCGCCTGACGAAGTCAAGGAGCCCGGCGAGGTCGCCACGAAGCACACCACCGGCCGGGTTCTTCGAGTCACGGATGCTCACCGTCGGCGCCTCAGCGATGTAGGCGATCTCGACGCACGCCGTTTCGCTGCCGCTGAAGCTCGACTTGCGCCACACTGCGTAACTGAACTCCACGTGGTGTCTCACTTCCTGTCGTAGTCGGCTGCTACGGCGGCCAGGAACTCGCTGGTGTCGGCGGGTCCGAGGGCCACAGCTTTCAGCGTATCGGCCAGTTGCTGAAACGGAGTGGTGTCGTCCGGGTCGTCCAGGAACCCGGACGCCTGCTTGTGCTCCAAGTGCACGATGTCCAGTGCCTTGGCGAACTGAAGTAGCAGGAAAGGACCGTAGAGCGGGTAGCCACCGCGTTCGAACGGGATCACCTGCACGGTGACGTTCGGCAACTCGGCCAGTTCGATGATCCGCCGGATCTGCGCCGCCATCACGGCCCGGCCGCCGAATGGGCGGCGCAATGCCGCCTCGTCGATGATCGCGGTGTAACGAGGTGGATTCTTCCGGGTGAGCCCCGTTTGCCGGCCGGCACGGGCGGCGACCCGTGGTTCAGTGTCGGCCTCGGGTACGCCGGACGCTTCCATGACCGCGCGCGTATACGCATGGGTCTGCAGCAGACCCGGCACGAACAGCGGCTCGAAGTGGGTTATCCAGGTGGCCTGGGATTCGAAGGTGATCAGGGTGGGGAGTTGCCTGGGCAGCGCGTTGTTGCCGATCTCCCACCAGCCGGTGGGATTGGCGGATCTGGCCAGTGCCAGGACGCGTTCCTTGGCGAGGCCGGTCACGCCGTAGATGGCCATCAGCGCGGAGACCTCTTCCGGTGGCGGCATTCTGGTGCCGAGCTCGGAACGGTTGAGGCTGGCCGAGGAGACTCCGATACGCTTGGCGGCCTCGCGGGTGTTCAGCTTCGCTTGGCGCCGGAGGTCCCGGAGCTCCGCGGCGAGGGCTCGGGCCCGCGACGCGCTGTGCTTGTCGGTCATGCTGGAATCCCAGCAGTAACACCGCCCGGCCCGAAATCGCACAATCGGGTGGCATGTATCAGGTTCGGAGACTTGCCCGGCAAGTGCGACATTGCTCGCATGACAAACGCAACCCGGCTCGAGTTCGACGAACATGGTCACCTCCGGCCGTTCACCGTGGACCAGTGCCTGGCCGTGTTCACCGAATGGGCCGGCCACTACCCCAGCGCCCGGTTCGTGGTGATCGCCATCGAGCCGGACGGCTCCAACGCCTCGACGCTCGGCTGGGGTCTCGCGTTGCCCGACCACGTGGTGACGCACCTGCCCGCGCTCAACCTCACCGGCACGTTCCGCACCGCCGACGATCTCATCCGGCTGCTCCGCCCCGACACGGATGCCCGGGTGATCTGGGTCGACCCCGAACCCGAACAATGGCCGGACGAATCCGACGACTGATCCGCACAGTGGCCGAACCCGTATGGCTGCTGGGATTCTTCACCGGACGCCTGCATGCCGTGCTCGACCGGCGGACCGCCCTGGTCTTCCGCGGCGTGCCGCTGACCTGGTCGGTCTGCGGCGCCCCAGTGGTGATCAACACACAGGGCGCGCGCGGACCGTACTGCGCGGCCTGCGTCCGCCACGTCGGCATTGCCTTCCGCGAGGGGCGCTCGAGCAGATAGTGTCAGTTGCTGACTCCTCGCAAAGCACGGAGATTCGGTAATGGCGAATGATCAGCTCAGCATTCCGGAACGAACAGCGCTGCTGGCGCTGATGACACTCGTGCAGGAGGCATCCAACCCTGATCTCAAAGCCCGATACGGGTTCACGATCGAAAAGCACGTGCGCGAACGGCTGTTTGAGCTGGGCTACATCATCGCTGCTCAAACGGGGCCACACCGGTCGTTCCAGTTTGAGCTGACGGACGAGGGCTGGCGTCGATGCCGCGAGGAGTTGGCCGAGGCAGCACCGCAAGGTGCCAACAGAGGATACCGCGTGCTCTACGGCGTGCTGCGCTGCATGGACATATACATGACAAAGTCGGGACTGAAAATGTCCGACGTCTTCCTCATCGCAGGCGACGATCATTCCAGCACGAGCCCACCTGGGATGCCGGACGTCGAAGAGCGGATTCGTGCTGCATATCAAACCCTGGCTGTGCGACCCGGTGCATGGGTCAGCTTGACCCGATTGCGCGCCACACTCTCCGAGCTACCTCGACATGACGTCGACGAGGCACTGCGTCGAATGTATCTCCAACCACGTGTCTACCTCATCGCGGAGGCGAACCAGAAGACCCTGTCCGAAGCCGACCGGGCGGCGGCGATACGTATCGGCGGTGAGAACAAACACCTGCTG
>NZ_DASYTH010000490.1:0-2754 GCF_036002505.1 Actinophytocola sp.
CGCCCGTCCCCGCACCATCACCCCACATGTGCGCTCACTGTTCACTCATCGCGATGTACCGCCCGTGCCAGGTGTGGTACCAGACCGCGCCGGTGGTGGCGTGCACGGAGAGCATGCCGACGATCCGGTCGCCGCGCAGGGTGTGCAGGGTGTAGTAGCCCGGGAACGCCTCGGGCTCGTCGGCGTGCTCACCGGGCCGGTTGGCCGACAGCCACGCGTCGGCGAGGCGGCGGGCCTGGTCCAGGCCGACCGGCGGCTGCCGGCCGGCTGGGCCGGGGTGCATGCCGTAGGCGGTGTTCCACATCATCGCCGGCCCCCACTCGAGGCCGACGGTGCCGGTGGCCCAGTCGATGAGGACCTCGGTGGCCCTGTTTCCGGCGGGGTCGACCAGTTCGGCGTAGAAGCCATTGTCGAACTGCATCACCTCACCGACGGTCAGCCCCCACGATTGGGCGAACCGTGCGGCGGCACGGTCGGCGGCTGCCAGGTTCCGCACCGGCGCGTCGCCGCGTACCGCGGGGCCCATCATGCCGCCCACCGGAGACCAGCCGAGGGCGGCGACGGCCCACATGATCGATGTGACCAGCATGGTGGTCGCGGCGACCAGCACCGTCAGCGGCAGCCAGCGGCGGCGTAGCCAGCTCATCGCGGGCTGGGTTCCCGGCCGGCCATGCGGGCCCGGGCGTCGGCGTAGGTGTCGGCGTCGATCTCGCCGGAGGCGAACCGGCGGTCGAGGATCTCCTGCGCCGTCTCCCTGCGCTGCGGCGGGGTCCGGTCGCCGGGGCGCTGCACCAGCCGCACGACGGCCCAGACGATCACCGCGAGCAGGACGATCCAGACCAGTGGCATCAGCATCATCCAGCCCCAGCCGATTCCGTAGCCGTACATCATCGCGGGTCACTCCCTCGGGGTCGGTCAGGCCGCCTAATACGACCGTGGCTGGCGACGCTGCTCCGGGGCCAGGGACGTTGGTCCCGGCCCGCCGTGCCGACCGGCTCGGGCACCTACGTGGCCTTCATGCGGCTCCGGTGGCCACCGGCAGCCCGGCCAGCCGCCACTCGAGCATCCCGTCGACGAGGCGGCGGGCGGCCCCGACACTGTCTGCGCCCAGAAGGTCACCAACCCTTTGCCGGCCGCCGCAGACGTCGACGCGTTCGTCGACCGGCCGCTCGCCTCGCTCGGCTCGCACCCGGCGTACCTTCGCGTGCTGGCGGAGGCCAACCGACGCGGCCTCGACGTCGCCGAGGGCGAGCCAGGTCTGCCCACCCTGGACGTCGACCAGGTCCGGCGGCTGCTCACCAACGGTGCCCTCGTGGTGGATGTGCGTCCGGTCGCGGATGTGGCCGCCGGTGGCATCCCGGGTGCGTTGGCGAGCCCGCTGCGCGCCCGGATTCGGTGGAACCGGTGGAACAGGTCGTGTTCGGCGCGGGTCGAGCGCGGCACCGGTGCGGGCCTTGCCGAAGGGCGAGGGCGAACATCACCAGCGCGGTGACCGCGGTCCAGCCAATGCCCGAGTGAAGACTCAGGGGATGAGCACGATCTTCGTGCCGCCGGTCCGTCCGGCGGCCACGCGGGCGAAAGCGGCTGGCCCTTCGCGTAGCGGGAGAGGTTCTGGCGCCAGGCGCAATGTCCCCTCGTTGAGCTGCGCCGCCAGCCGGGCGAGCTGTGCGGCGTCGGGTCGCACGTACAGGTTCGTGCTGGTGATGCCCCGCTCCGGTGGGGGCGCGTCCGAGGTCAGGGAGCACAGCCGACCGCCGTCCCGTACCAGGGGCAGGGCGGCCCCCGCGGTGCCGCTGGCGGCGATCAGCGCAGCGTCGAACCGTCCGCGGACCTGATCGGGCCAGTTCGGGTCGTGGTAGTCGACGACCTGCGCCGCGCCGAGGCCGCGCAGGCGGTCGGTGGCGGAAGCGGATGCGGTCGCGGTCACCTCGACGCCCATGGCCGCGGCGAGCTGAATGGCCAGGGAACCGGTGTTGCCGGCTCCGTTGGTGATCAGCAGCCGTTGCCCTCGACCGAGTCCCAGCATCGCCAGGGCCTGCCACGCGGTGAGGCCGTTGACCGGCAGTGCCGCCGCTTCCACCGGCTGCAGCCCGGACGGGCACGGCGCCGCATGAGC
Source organism: Actinophytocola sp. (assembly GCF_036002505.1). Lineage (GTDB taxonomy): Bacteria > Actinomycetota > Actinomycetes > Mycobacteriales > Pseudonocardiaceae > DASYTH01. Next base: position 2,117 of record NZ_DASYTH010000490.1, read on the forward strand.
CGCGGTGAGCAGGACGCGTTCGGCCCAGAAGCCGCTTGCACCGGGCAGCGGTGCCTCGTGCGCGAGCACCCGGTCGCCGATGGCGAACTCATCGACATTGAAGCCGACCGCCCGCACCCGGCCCGCACCCTCCACTCCCAGCGCCGCCGGGGGGCGCAGCCCGACGTCCCAGCCGGCGCCGTTGAGCAGCCGATCCCACGCTCCGACTCCGGCCGCCTCGACCGCCACCAGGATCTGACCCGGACCGGGAAACGGTGGATCGGGCAGCTCCAGCAGGACCACGTCCTCATCCGCCCCGGACACTCCGCATGCCTTCATTGCCATCCCCTTCGCTCGGTCCGGCCAACCGGCAGGTGCAGGCCGGAATCCCCGATGCTAGGAGCAGCGCCGAGCGGGAACGCCGAGCGAGGCACCCACACCTCCTTTTCCGACGCTATGACCTGCGTTCCCCCGATCGCACCCCGTCATGTCGGCGGCAGACCGTGAAACACGAACTCACTCTCGAAGCCACCGCAACCGCAAAAGTTAGAGAGCAAGCTCAGGCGCCGTCGGCACGGACGCGGGAGGCGCCGGAGTTGACCACGGAGAGGTCGACATCGACAGCGGTCTCGGCCCGCCGCTCGATGAGCGTGGACGCA
>NZ_DASYTH010000491.1:0-9102 GCF_036002505.1 Actinophytocola sp.
GGCGCGGGCCGTTGGCCGTGGGTTACTCATGGAGAATCACGCTAGATCTACCCCTGTCCCGCCCGCAGCGACACGCCGGAACATTCACCCGTTCACCATGACCGGGACAGGGGGCCAATTTATTCCGCGGCCGATTCCGGGGGCCGGCGCCGCTGCAGCCGGTCGCGAATGACGCGACGCAGCAGCATCACGGTCTTGCTCAGCTCACCCTTGGGCTCGGGCTCGGGAGCCTCCATGAACTGGAGGAATTTGAGCAGCAGCTCGTTCGTGGAGTTCCACAGCGGAACGAAAGCTCCGGCGATCGGTCCGGTGCCCTGGATCGGCCCGCCGGTGAGCGCGGTGACCTTCTTCGCGAGCTCCACGGTGCCCTCGTCGCGGAACACCAGTTGCACCTCGTCGTTCTCGGCCAGCCGCAGCTCCATCTTGCGTGCCGCGGACTCGGCCGGGGTGGCGTCGGTGGTGCCCTCGGGGTCCAGCTCGTCGATCTTCGCGGCGATCGTCTCGGCATCCACCCCGAGTTCCGCCAGCACCCGCGCCGCCATGCTGCCCTCGGCGTGCACCAGCGCCTCCAGGATGTGGTGGCTGCCGATCGGAGCGCCCCCGGCCAGCGCCTCGGCCGTGGCCGTGACCTCCTCGGCCGCGGTGGTCGCCTTCGGCCGGCTGGGCTCAGTTCCGCCTGTTCCGCTCAACAGAGCCAGAACCTCGGCCCGCACGGTCCGCAGGTCGTCGATCCGGCTGGCCAGGATCTGGGCCGCGACGCCCTCGCCCTCGCGGATGAAGGCCAGCAGGATGTGCTCCGTGCCGATGTAGTTGTGGCTGAGCTGCATCGCCTCGCGCAGCGCCAGCTCCAGGCATTTCTTGGCGCGCGGCGTGAACGGGATGTGCCCGGAGGGCGCCTCCTTGCCTTGGCCGATCATCGACTCGACGTCGGCGCGCACCTGGTCCCGGGTCACCCCGAGCTGCCGGAGCGCCCGCGCCCCGATGCTGTCCGGCACCGACAGCAGACCGAGCAGCAGGTGCTCGGTCCCGATGTAGTTGTGCTGCAGTGACCGGGCCTCTTCCTGCGCCCCCACCACAACCTGACGAGCCTTCGCGGTGAATCTCTCGAACATGCTTCCATGATGACAACCCTGTCAATGCTCTATCAATGATAGGGTGACCCTATGTCAGAATGGGAGGACCGCCTCGCGAAGTGGCAGGACGAGCTCGAGCTCTTCAAGCAACTCGACGACACCCCCTGGGTCCCCCTCGCCCAGGCCGAGGTCGAGACCGGCGTCTCCCGCTCCGCCCTGCGCGCCTGGTACCGCAACGGCGAGATCGAGTCCCGCCTCGTCGACGGCCCCAACGGCCCACAGCGCCTGGTCCCCCTCGAAGCCGTCATCCAGCGCGCCGCCCAGTCCCCCCGCATCCAACGCCGCGCCGAACGCGAGCTCAGCCTCGAAGCCCAGGTCGCCCTCCTCCGCAACCGCGTCGACCAACTCGAGCTCCGCCTAGCCGCCCTCGAACGGCATACCGAAAAACCGTAGGCAACCTCCCGCACCGGCAGGCGTCTTCTGAAATATCGAGCCTGGGTCAATGGCTCGTACTCCATTATCAACTGAGGGGAATACTATGTCTGGGAGATCCATGCTGGGCAGACGGCGGGTTCTTCTGCTCGGTGCGTTAATGACCGCGGTGGCCGGGGCCTCCGCGGTACCGGCCATCGCCGACGCCTCGCCGGGGTTCCGGGTTGTCGATCTCGGCTTGGGTGACAACAGCGAGGCGCACGCGATCAACGACCGGGGCCATGTGGTGGGACAGCGCGACAGCCGTCCATTCCTGTGGCGCGACGGTCAGGTCACCGATCTTCTGCCGGCTGGCGAGTTCGGCAATGCCACCGATATCAACAACAACGATGAAGTGGTCGGCGACCGCAACGGTCGTGCTTTCCTCTGGCGTCGTGGTGTCCTGACCGATCTGGGAACGCTTCCCGGCGGATCCAACAGCTTCGCGACGGCCATCAACGACCGCGGGGACATCGTCGGGTCGAGCAACACGGCCCTCGGGCCGCGAGCGTTCCGCTGGCGCGACGGCGTGCTGACCGATCTCGGCATCATCCCTGGCGAGTTCAACTACTCGCGGGCCTACGATATCAACAAGTTCGGTGTCGTCGTAGGCGAGAGCGGCTTCTTCAACACCGTCGCCGTGCGGTGGCGCAACGACGCCATTCAGCCGTTGACCGATCAGTTCACCACGGCCGTGACGATCAACGATCACGGTGACATCGCCGGATACTACCAGGCGGGAATTCCCCGCGGTTTCCTGTGGCATCGCGGCGAGCTCACTGAGATTCCGGGTCCGCCGGGAGTGATGTTCTTCCGGCCGAAGGCGATGAACGACCGAAGGCAGATCGTGGGTGGCACCGACGCCGAGGCCTTCCTGTGGCAGCGCGGCCAGCTGACCCTGCTGCCGCAGCTGGTCAGCACCTCCGGCGCGCAGGACATCAACGACCGCGGCCAGATCGTCGGCTTCAGCTCGGTCCGCACGGACGGCCTGAACTACCACGCCGTGCTCTGGACCCGGTGACCCATACGAAGTGCGCGTCTCCAGGGGGCTCGTAATCCAATTATCGTTTGAGGGGACGACTATGTCTGCAAGATCCATGCTGGGCAGACGGCGAGTTCTTCTGCTCGGTGCCCTGCTGAGTGCGGTGGCCGGGGCCGCCGCACTGCCAGCCGTCGCGGACGCCTCGCCGGCGTACCAGATCATCGATCTGGGCCTGGGCGACAACAGCGTGGCGACCGCGGTCAACGATCGCGGCCACGTCACCGGTGACCGCCAGGGCCACCCGTTCCTGTGGCGGAACGGGCAGATCACCGACCTTTTCCCGAACGGTGAGTTCGGCGACGTCTTCGACATCAACAATCGCGACGAGATTGTCGGAACGCGTCCCGTGAACGGGTCTACCCACGGTTTCCTGTGGCGCGCAGGGGTCGTCACAGACCTGGGGCCGCTTCCGGGCGGGGCCACCAGCTTCGCGTCGGCCATCAACGACCGCGGGGTCGTCGCCGGCACCAGCGAGGTGTCCGGTGGGAGCCTGCACGCCGTCCGATGGCAGGACGGGGTGCCGACCGACCTCGGTGTCCGGCCCGGGGGGAACATCTCGATCGCCCGGGACATCAACCGGTTCGGCGTGATCGTCGGCGACAGCGACATCAACGGTTTCAACCGGGTGGCCGTCCGGTGGACGCGCAACGGCGAAATCCAGTCCCTGACCACGACGACGGAGACCTCCGCCACCGCGCTCAACGATTTCGGTGACGTCACCGGGATCGTCTCCGGCAGCACCGTCCACGGTTTCGTCCTGCACCAAGGCGAGTTCACCGAGATTCCGGCCCCACCGGCCCCGCTCTTCCCGGGCCTCCAACCGCTCGGGATCAACAACCGCCTGCAGATCGTCGGTAACACCAACCCCGACGCCTTCGTCTGGCAAAGCGGCCAGCTCACCACGCTGCCGACCCTGCTCGCCAGCTCGGTCGCACACGACATCAACGACCACGGCCTCATCGTCGGCGGCAGCTCGACGAGCCGCGGCTTCGACCCGAAGGAGCACGCCGTGATCTGGAAGCGATAGCAACCGGAGAACCGCTCGGGCACGTGGCCGATCGCCTCGGAGGCGGCCACGTGCCCGGCTTTTTGCTTGGCTGTGCAGTCGCTGTGGACGTGCGTGCATCGCCCTTTCTCCGGTAGCGGTGATCACTGCCAGGGTGCAGATCACGGTTCGCCGGTGGAGAGGATGGGAATGCACCAGCAACGTATCGCCGTCGCGATTGCCGCGGGGATCGGCACGATCTGCTCGCTCACGCCGTGGGCGAGCCCGCGCTGGCTGAACGCCGCCGGCGGCGACGAGCTGGCGAACCTGCGCTGGATCACGCTGGTGTGTTGCGCGGCGGTGCTCATCGGCATGGTGGCCGTCCGCCGCACCGAGCCGCTGACCCCCGGCGGCAAGGGGCTCTGCCGGCTGTCTGGCGGGCTCACCACGCTGCTGGCCATCCTGGGGATCATCGGCATCAACTCGATCATCGACGACGACTCCCCACTCAGCCGCTCGGCCAGCGTCTACCCGAGCCTGCATCTCCTCCTGATGGCGGGCGCGGCCGTCGCCATCCTGCCCAGCGTCGTCCCGCTCCGGTCAGGCACGCCCTGACCATGTGTTGGCGTCTCACGTCGTCATGTTGGCCCGCTGCGTTGGTGTGTTGGCGTTTCACGTCGCCGTGTTGGCACCTGACGTAGCCGTGTAGGTGTGTGGCGCGAAGGGCGCGAGCCCATCCGGACGCCGACTGCCAACACAACGACGCCACAGGCCAACACAACGACGCCACGCGCAAACATGGCGACGCCAGAGGCCAACATGCCTCGACATGGGCCTGGCTCAGGCGCGGAGGCGGAGGCCGCTGGGGGTGGCGCGGAAGCCGACCTCGCGGAGGATCTCGGCGAGGTGGGAGGTGAGGGCGGTTTCGCCGTCGGCTTTCTGGACGGCGAGCTGGCCGAGCCAGCCTTCGCGGACGGCGCGGGAGAGGGCCTCGGCGGCGGTGCGGAGGGCGGTCTCGTCCTCGGTGAAGGAGAGCAGGCTGCGGCCGCCGCGTTCGACGTAGAGCACCGGGGTGCCGTCGACGAGGACCGCGAGGGCACCGGCTTTCCTTGCCGGGCGGTGCTTTCCGGTGCCGACGGGGTCGGGCCAGCCGAGGGCGGCGCCGTACGGCTGGGCGGGGTCGGCGGCGGCGAGGATGACGGCGCCGGCCTCCTTGGGCGGGGCCGAGGTGTCCGTCCGGGACAGTGCGCGGAGGCGGTCGACCGCGCCGCGGGCGGCGAACTGGGAGGCACCCAGACCCTCCACCACGTAGCCGCGGATGATCTGGCCGGACTCCTCCTGAGCGCGCAGCACCCGGTACACGGCGCTGAACCCGCCGGTGACCCGCTCGGTGTCCAGCGCGCCGCGGGTCAGCACGCCGTGCCGCTCCAGGAACGCCTCGGCCCGGGCGTGCGCGCGGCGGGTCGGGTCGGCCTCGCGCGGGGTGACGAGTGACCAGCGGCCGGCGACCGTGGGTGGGCCGGTGCGGGTGGGCATGGCCGGGCGGGCGGTGCGCAGCCGGGCGTAGCGGCCGCGGGGCGCGGTGCGGCGGGGTTTGTGCGCGGCGCCCCGGCCGGAGACCAGGGCCCGGAGCGGTCCCAGGGTGTCGTTGGTGACCAGGCCCGCCCAGACCAGATCCCACAGCGCCGCAACGACATCGCCGTCCTCGGGTGCGGGCGCGCCGCCGTCGAGGAGCATGGCCGCGGTCCGGTCGGCGAGCTGGCGGAAGAACAGCGCGCCGCTGCCATAATTATGGATCGATGGCGTATCGCCAGTCATGGCGGACAGGACGGCGCCGTGCAGCGGAGTCTCCGGAACCGCCTCCTCCACGTCCGGCAGCAGCAGGTCGGCCACATCCGTTGGGGCGACGGCGATCCAGCCGTCTCCGCCGGCCAAGGGCCCGCAGCCGCACCAGGTCACCTCGCCGGCCGTGGTCAGCTCGTCCAGCAGCGCGGGCGAGTAGCCGGGCAGCCGGGACGGCAGGATCAGCGACTCGAACCCGCTGGCCGGCAGCGGCGCCCCGGCGAGCTGCTCGACCACGCTCAGTACGTCGTCCGGGGTCGGTGCGGTGCGCACGCGTTTGCCGACGCCGTGCCAGACCGGCAGGAACCGCCCGAGCGCGGCCGGCTCGACCGGCTCGACCTCGGCCCGCAGCCGGGCCAGCGACGCCCTTCGCAGGCGCCGCAACACATCCGCGTCGCAGTATTCCGTTTGTGTCCCGTTCGGACGGAGCTCGCCGCGGACCAGCCGGCCGGTGCCGACCAGCCGGTCGAGCACGCCGGTGACCACCGAGACGCCGAGCCCGAACCGGGCGGCCACCTCGGACGCCGGGAACGGGCCGTGCGTGCGGGCATAGCGTCCCAGCAGGTCTCCCAACGGATCCGCGACCGGCTCGGTGAACGCCTCCGGCACGCCCACCGGCAGCGCCACGCCCAGGGCGTCGCGCACCCGGCCGGCGTCCTCGATCGCCAGATACCGCTCGTCGCCGGCGATCCGCACCCGGATGGCCCGCCGCGCCGACTCCAGCTCGGCCAGCCACTCCGGCCGGACCCCGCGCTCCGCGGCCTCGTCGACCGACAGATCACCCAGGAACCGCAACAGGTCCGCGGCATCCTCGGCGTGCCGCGCGTGCCGGGACGGGTCCAGCCGCTGCAGCGAGCGCTCCACCTCGGCCACCACGTCGGCGTCCAGCAGCTCCCGGATCGCCTCGGAGCCAAGGAGTTCGGCCAGCAGCGCCGAGTCGAGCGAAAGCGCCGCCGCCCGCCGCTCGGCCAGCGGCATGTCCGGCTCGTACAGGAAGAGCCCCGCGTAGCCGAACATCATGCTGCGGGCGAACGGCGACGCGGACTGCGTCTCCACCTCGACCACCCGCACCCGCCGGGCCCGCACGTCGGACATGAGCTCCTTCAGCCCGGCCACGTCGTAGACGTCCTGCAGGCACTCCCGCATCGCCTCGAGCACCACCGGGAACCGCTCGTACTTCGCCGCCACCGAGAGCAGTTGAGCCGAGCGCTGGCGCTGCTGCCACAGCGGGGTGCGCTTGGTCGGGTTGCGCCGGGGGAGCAGCAGCGAGCGGGCCGCGCACTCCCGGAACCGCGCGGCGAACAGCGCCGAGCCGCCCACCTCGGCCACCACGATCTGCTCCACCTCGTCGGGATCGAGCAGGACGTCCTCGGCGCCGGCCACGATCTGCGCGCCGGTGTCGTCCATGATGTCCGGCAGCCGGATCACGATGCCGTCGTCGGAGTGCACGATCTGGGTCTCGATGCCGCGCCGCTCGCGCAACCGGGCCGCGATCGCCAGCGCCCACGGCGCGTTCACCTGCGCCCCGAACGGCGAGTGCAGCACCAGCCGCCAGTCGCCCAGCTCGTCGCGGAACCGCTCGAGGAGCATGGTCCGGTCGTCCGGCACGTGCCGGGTGGCCTCCCGCTGCTCGGCCAGGTAGGCGACCAGGTTGTCCACCGCCCAGGCGTCCAGCCCGGCCCCGGCCACCCGCTCACGTGCCTTCTCTTCGTCCATTGTGGACATTTCGCGGACGAACTTCCCATACGCCCGGCCGAGCTCCAGCGGCCGGCCCGGGGCGTCGCCCTTCCAGAACGGCATCCGCGCGGGCTCACCCGGCGCCGGCACCACGATCACCCGATCATGCGTGATGTCCTCCACCCGCCAGGCGGACGTGCCGAGCAGGAACGTGTCGCCGACCCGCGACTCGTACACCATCTCCTCGTCCAGCTCACCGACCCGGGAGCCGGCCGAGCCCTCCGACCCGGGCGTCATCACGGTGAACAGGCCGCGGTCCGGGATCGTGCCGCCCGAGGTCACCGCGAGTCGTTGCGCGCCGGGCCGGCCGCGCAGCTCGCCGTTCACCCGGTCCCAGGTGATCCGCGGGCGCAGCTCGCCGAACTCCTCGCTGGGGTAGCGCCCGGCCAGCATGTCCAGCACCGCGTGCAGCGCCGAGTCCGGCAGCGAGGCGAACGGGGCCGCGCGCCGGACCAGGGCGGCCACCTGTTCCACCGTCCACGGCTCCAGCGCGGTCATCGCCACGATGTGCTGCGCCAGCACGTCCAGCGGGTTGCGCGGGTAGCGCACCGCCTCGATCGCGCCGGCCGCCATCCGCTCCGCGACCACCGCGCAGGACACCAGGTCGCCGCGGAACTTCGGGAACATCACGCCCCGCGAGACCGCGCCCACCTGGTGCCCCGCCCGGCCGATGCGCTGCATGCCGGAAGCGACCGTGGGCGGCGCCTCGACCTGGATCACCAGGTCCACCGCGCCCATGTCGATACCCAGCTCCAGCGACGAGGTGGCCACCACGCACGGCAGCCGGCCGGATTTCAGCTCCTCCTCGACCTGGCTCCGCTTCTCCTTGGCCATGGATCCGTGGTGAGCCCGGGCGATGACCGGGTGCTCCACCCCGGCCGCCCAGCCGGACTCGGCGATCACCTCGGCCGGGAAGTGCCCGACATCCTTGGGGTAGACGGGGTTCTCGGCGGCCAGCTCGTTCAGCTTGGACGTCAGCCGCTCGGCCTGGCGGCGGGCGTTGGCGAACACGATCGTCGACCGGTGCTGCCGGACCAGGTCGAGGATGCGCTGCTCGACCGCGGGCCAGATGGACGGGCGCTGGGACTGCTGGCCCGCTTCGGGCTCCTGCTCGGTGATCGCGGACATGTCCTCGACCGGGACCTCGACCTGCATCTCGATCGTCTTGGCGATCTTCGGCTGGACCACGGTGACCGGGCGCCCGCCGGCCAGGAACGCGCTCACCTCGTCGACCGGCCGGACCGTCGCGGACAGCCCGATCCGCTGGGCCGGCCTGGGCAGCATCGCGTCCAGTCGTTCCAGGGACAGCGCGAGATGTGAGCCGCGCTTGGTGCCGGCGACCGCGTGCACCTCGTCGACGATCACGGTCTCGACGCCGTGCAGCGACGCCCGGGCCGCCGAGGTGAGGATGAGGAACAGCGACTCCGGCGTGGTCACCAGCACGTCCGGCGGGGTGCGGGCGAACGAGCGGCGCTCCTCGGCCGGGGTGTCGCCGGTGCGCATGCCCACCGTGATCGCTGGCTCCGGGAGGCCCAGCCGGTGCGCGGCCTGGCGGATACCGGCCAGCGGGGCGCGGAGGTTCCGCTGCACGTCCACGGCCAGGGCCTTCAGCGGCGACACGTAGAGCACCCGGCAGCGGTGCAGCTTCTCCTCGGGTGGGGGTGCCGCGGCCAACCGGTCCAGCGCCCAGAGGAACGCGGCCAGCGTCTTGCCGGAGCCGGTCGGCGCCACCACCAGCGCGTGCTCACCGGCCGCGGCGGCCCGCCAGGCGCCGGTCTGCGCGTCGGTGGGCGCGACGAAGGCACCGGCGAACCACTGTCTGGTCGCCGGCGTAAAGAGGTCGAGGATGTCGCCCACACTCACATCTTGACGCATGGCACCGACAGTCCGGGCCGGGTGCGATGAAGGGGGCCTTCCTCACGCTGGAGGGTGAGGAAGGCCCCCTTCATCGC
>NZ_DASYTH010000492.1:0-13953 GCF_036002505.1 Actinophytocola sp.
CCCCCCCCCCACTCCGCCTGCACACCGGAGGGCCCGCGGCATCTTGCTGATTGCGCTACTCGTGCCGGAACGGGGCACAATGGAAGAAGCGCAAGGGTTGCGTGACGAAACCAACCGGCCTAATCTATTAGTAGCTTCAAAAAACCAACTACCGGAGGCGAGAATGTTGAACGGCGACAAGAACCTCAAGCTGGACAGCGGGTTGCAGCAGCTCGAGGAATGGGCCGACAACGCTCGCCAGGCCCAGAAGAACCAGGTCTACAAGGCCCTCTTCGCGGTAACCGACGGATCGGTGGGCCACCACTACGGCGTACTAGCGGACAAGGAAAACCCCAATGCCCACTTCGTACTGGTCCGGGAAGACCTGGTCCTCAAGGTCACCTACACGGACAGCACCAGCTTCGGCATCTCCTACATCGGACCGGTGGCCGGCGCACCGGGCATCAGCCTGGCCCTCCAGGCGCTCTGAGTCCTGGTCGCGCCGTCAGCCGCGGTAGTACTCGGCGAGGGCGGTGAACGCGGCCTTGGGTTCCCAGAGCAGGTCGGGATACGTGTCGCCATGGCGGTCGTCGAGGACCTTGACGATGCCCGGGCTGGCCAGGTCGAGGTCGTCGCGCGGATCCCCGTCGGGGCGATAGGCGAAACCGTCGAGGGAAAGGAGGAACACGAAGGTGCTGTCGACGCCTTCGCTGTCGAATATCTCCAGGAGTTCGCTGAGGTAGCTGGCCTGGCCGGCCTCGTCTCGGACGTATTCACCGTCCAGACGGGTCGGCCGGCCGGTTTTTTCGTCGAACTCCACGATCTCCATCGCCCGGCCGCCCCGGTCGCCCGCGCCACGGTAGGCGGCGGTGCCGAACTCGGTGATGGCGACCGGCTTTCCCCGTGCGACCAGGGTGTGCACGCCCGCACGGAACTGGCCGGCGACCTCGGCGGACCGGTAGAGGTCGACGCCGACGATGTCGAAGGGCGCCCAGTCGACCCGCTCGAGCGGGATGGCGGCGTAGGTGATCCGGCCGGCGAACCGTTCGCGGACGAGCGCCGCGGCCTTGCCGAGGAATTCGTTGACCCGTCCGGAAAGGTCGCCGATCAACGCGCGCAGCCGTTCCCGGCCGGCCGGGTCGAGGAGCCGCCGGAGCCGGGCGTGCTGGGTGTCGCCCGGCAGGAAACCCCTGATCATGATGCTCAGCTCGGCCCCGGCCACGAACACGACCTCGGCTCCCCGCCGCCGGATCCGCTCCGCCCGCTCGGCGCAGTCGGCGAACAGCGCGAGCGTCTCCTCGGCGGTCAGCTCGAGCGGGTAGGGCGAGAACCAGACCTCCAGGCCGAGGTCGGCGGCGCAACTCGCGGCCAGCTCCAACCGGTGCGGATCACCGCCGATGACGCGGACCGCGGTGCAGTGCAGGTCGTCGCGGATGATGGCCAGCTCGCGCTTGACCACGTCCGGGGCGAAGTGCTCCCGGGAGATGGCACCGTTGCGGACGAAGCCGGTGTCGTAACTGATTCCCTTGGCTCGCATGGACACAGGCTAGGCACAAAAAGTGCGTGTGCGCAAGTTTGCGTGTACGCACTCCGAGTGGGATGCTGAGACCGTGACGGCACGACGGACGGGGCTGCGCGAGCGAAAGAAGCAGGCCACCCGGGAGGCGTTGCGGGCCGCGGCCCTGCGGCTGGCCCTCGAGCACGGACCGGACAACGTGCGCGTCGACGACATCGCCGCCGCCGCCGGTGTCTCGACCAGGACCTACAACAACTACTTCGCCAGCCGCGAGCAGGCCATCGTCGCCGCCGTCACCGCCGAGCGCGAGGCGCGGGTCGCCGCCGCGGTGGCCGCCCGACCCGCCTCCGTCCGCCTCGCCGACGCCGTGGTCGAGGCGATCGTGGAGCAGTACACCGACCCCGGCGAGCAGCGCCGCGACGTGCTGCTCCTGATCACCACCCGGCCCACGCTGCGCGCGGCGTTCGTCGACACCGCCGGCACACTCGAGCACCCCCTCGCCGCCGCGATCGCCCAGCGCCTCGGCGACCCCGACCCGCACACCGCCCACGTGCTCGCCGCGAGCGTGGCCGCCGCGGTTCGGATCGCCCTCCAACGCTGGGTGCAGCCGACCTCGACCGGCGGGCTCGTCGTCCCGTCCGGCTCGCTACCCGACCTGCTCCGCACCGCGCTCGCTCCACTCACACCCGCACTCGACGCCGCCGAGAACCGGTGACCCCGATCCGGCTCAGGCGCGGCGTGCGGTGGCGCCGCGGCCGTTGACGGACACCTGGGCCTGGTTGTGGTAGATGACGTCGGCGTTGGCGCCGTTGACCACGATCCGGTGGGCGTTGTCGATCTCGACGTGGCTCTTGGCGCCGTTGACGGTGACCAGCTCGCACTGGCCGACGAGGTGGATGTCGCTCTCCAGGCCGTTGATCGCCACGTTGCCGCCGGTGCAGGCGTAGGTCCCGTCCGTGGGGCCGTTGAAGACGGCCGGTGCCGTGGGCACGTTCGCCGGTGGCTTCTGGGTCCCGGCGGGCGGCGGGGGCGGCGGTGCCGCGGTCGTGGTGGTCGTCGTGGTGGGCGCCGGGGTCGCCGGCCCGGCCGTGGCGGGCAGCGGGGTGAGATGACCGTCGCAACTCGCCCCGGTCGCGCCGTCCGGGCAGGTGGCGCCGGTCCACACCGGATTGTTCAGGTGCGCGCCGGTCAGCTTCGCGCCGCGCAGGTCGGTGTTGGTGAAATCGGGAAAGTTCAGCGTGCTGCCGTCGAACACCGCGCCGACCAGGCTGGCGCCGGTGAAGTTGACCTGGTTGAGGTTGGCCGCCTGGAACGCCGCGCCGGGGAGCTTGGCCTCCCGCAGTTTCACCTGGTTCATCGTCAGGTGGTCGAACACCGCGCAGGAAAGATCCTGCCCGGACAGGTCGGTCAGGTTCATCGGTCCGGGGCTGGTGACCTGCCGCCCGGAACCCGGCTGACAGGGCAGGCTGAGCCCGGCGGGCGCCGCCTCAGCCGGGGTGCCGGCCGGGGGCGGGGCCGCGCTCGGCGATCCCGCCGAGGAGCCGCATCCCGCCATGATGGGCGCCCATACCAGCGTCCCGATCACCACCCTGCCAACAAAGCCGCGCGTCATCACGTGTCCTTTCCCCGCACTCGATAAGGAAGGGACCAACCAATCAGCGCCGGACCGGACACCCAAGGGTCTAATCTGCCAATTCATGGACCGGTCCCGCCACGGCGCCGCCTCCCACACCGTCGTCACCGTCCACCAGGTCTTTCAGGAAGCCATACGCGCTGGGATCGGCCGCACCGAGCTCCGGGTGCTGACCGGGCTCGATCCCGACGACCTGACCGACTTCTCCCGGCGGGTGCCGGTCGAGCGGCTGTTCTCGGTGTGGGAGACGGTGATGCGCCGGTTGGACGATCCCGGCTTTCCGGTGCGCGCGGCGCGCAACGCCATCCAGGACGCCCGGAGCGCCGTCTACTACCTGGCCGCCTCCTGCCGCGACATCCGGGAGGGCATCGCCAGTTCGGTCGCGAACGTCAGCGCGTGGACCACCGCGTACACGATCACCGCCACGCCCTGGCGGGGCGGGATGAGCCTGGTGCTGGACGGCCTCGACCCGGGCCGGCTCGGCGCCCGGTGCGAGGCCGAGTTCCAGCTCGCCGACATCCTCTCCAGCATCCGCTCCGCGATCCCCGACTTCGCACCGGGCCGGGTCGCCTTCACCCACCCGGCGCCGCGCGACACCCGCACGCACCGCGAGTATTTCGGTCCAGGCCTGGAGTTCCGCGCCGCCCACACCGAGATCACCTTGCCGGACGCGGTGCTGGACCTGCCGGTGCCCACCGCCCAAGCCGGGCTGGCGGGTGTGCTCGCCGGCCACGTCGCGGGGCTCCGCGCCGCACACGACATCCCGGCCTCCTACGGGCTGCGCGTCCGGGAGTGGCTGCTCAGCCGGTTCCTCACCGGCGAGCAACCCACCGCCGCCGCGGCCGCCAAGGCCCTCACCCTCAGCGAGCGCACCCTGCACCGCCGCCTCGCCGCCGAGGGCGCCACGTTCCGCGGCGTCCGCGAATCCACCCGCCGCCAGCTCGCCGTGGACCTGGTCCGCGACAGCCCCCGGCCCTTCAAGGAGATCGCGTCCAACCTCGGCTTCGCCGACACCCGCTCCTTCCACCGCGCCTACCTACGCTGGACCGGCACCACCCCCGGCTCCGACCGGCGGACCTGAGGCTCGCCCGTGCTCCGGTGGGAAAGCAATGTGACATTCATGCGCCAGAGGGCAAGCAGTGTCACATTCACTCCCTACAAGACCATGATGCGGTCGATGTCGGGGGCCCAGCCGGTGGGGTTGCCGATGCGGAGGATGTTGGTGCCGGCGTTGAGGTTCACGGTCGTGGTCACCGAGCCGACTGTGTCCCAGCCGCCGGTGGTGGGGGTGTTGACGCTGGTTGCCGCGCCGCCGTTGGCACTGATGGTCAGCGAGCGGTTCGCGCCGGAGGCGTAGAAGATCGTGATCTGGTGCGCGCCGGCTGTGCCGGTGATGTTGTTGAACTGCAGGAAGTTCGCCGTGCCGTTGCCGATCCAGCCGACCAGCGCCCCGCCGGAGGCACCGGAGGAGCTGCGCACCGCGGCCTGGCCGCCTCGGGTGTTACCGCTGGCCTCCGCCTCGAACGAGGTCCCCTGCGCGGGCGGTCCGATTCGGGCGATCCAGTCGTCGTTGGCGTGGACGATGGTGAACGTCAGGGACGGGCAGTCGAATCGGCTCCCGGCCGGCGGGCTGGACAGCGAGGAGTTCGAGGAGCTCGCGGGCACCCAGGTGCCGTTCTGCATCACCTTCACGGCGCTGGCCTCGAGCGTCAGGCCGGCAAGGTTCTGGCAGTAGAAGCCGGCGCCGGTCGCGGGGTTCACGGTCGTGTAGATCTCGAAGAAGTCCCACGTCGAACCGGGAATGTCCTTGGTGCCACCGCTGCTGTAGAACAGGTCCCAGGCGTTTGTCTGGTAGTTGAACAGGAACACGCTCCACACGTTGCCGCTGACCGAGGTCCGGTGCTCGTCCATCGTGTACGCACGGTGGCCGTTGACGGTGGTGGTGTAGGTGTTCAGGAACGCCGCGTCCATGTTGACGATCTTGCCGATGGTGTCGCGGCCGTCGCACCAGTCCCATGCCCACAGCTTGGGTCCGGTGGGCGTGTAGGCCGTGGTCATCTCGGTGCAGGCGCCACCCGGCGGCAGCGCGGTCGGCGCGTAGACGAAGTCCCCTCCGGTGGTCGTGATGTTGAGGACCGTGTGGGTGGCCTGCAGTCCCGTGGATGCGTTGTCGTTGAAGAAGATTCCCCAGGCCGTGTGCAGATCGGCCTCGGCGCGGGCGACCCGGGCCGGGGTGAGCTCCTTGAACCGCACGGCCGCCTCACCGGCCGCCTCCTGCGCCGCCGCACCGGTGAGTCCTGGTACGACACCACCGACCGGGGCACTCTGTTCCGGGGCGGCGCCCGCGATGTCCACAGAGGACAATCCGACGGCCGCGGCGAGCAACATGCTGGCAAGCAGGGGTGCCATTGCTGGTCCACTTCCTTTCCCTGGCCAGTCTGGGAGCGCTCCCAGATCGGCAGGGTAAGATTCTCGGGACGAATTGTCGAACACGGTTCGGTATCTCGAACAGAGATCATCGTAGCTCTACGCTGGCGCGGTGAGCCTCTCGTTGCGCCGGCACGGTCCGTGGGCGGTCGTCGTCGGTGCGGCACAGGGCATCGGCGCCGAGTTCTGCCGCCAGCTGGCCGCGTACGGCATCAACCTGGTCATGGTTGCTCTGGAGGACGCCGAACTTCGCAGCCTGGCCCGGGATCTGGAGCGGGAGCACGGCGTCGCGACCCGGACGGTGCCCGGTGACATCACCGAGCCGGTGGTCCTCGCCCGCCTGGATGAGACGACCGCGGCGCTCGAGGTCGGCCTGCTGGTCTACAACGCCGGTCTCGCCGTCCTGGCCGAGTGGCTGGCCACCCCGGTCGAGCGCCACCTGGCCATGATCGAGGTCAACGTCCGGGGACCGCTGCGGCTGATCGGCCGGTTCGCACCGGCCATGGCGGCGCGCGGGCGCGGGGGAGTGATCCTGCTCAGCTCGATGTCCGGCCTGCAGGGCACACCCCTGCTCGCCACCTATGCCGCCACCAAGGCGTTCACCCTCAACCTGGCCGAGTCACTGTGGGCGGAGTGGCGTCCCCGCGGCGTGGACGTGACCGCCGTGGTCGCCGGGTCGACCGACACCCCGGGCTACCGCGCCAGCGCCCCGCGCACGACCCGCGCCCCGATGCCGGTCCGTCCCGTCGTCGCCGCCGCGCTCCGCGCCCTCGGCCGCCGCCCGTGGGTGATCCCGGGCCGGGCCAACAAGATCTCCGGCGTCGTGCTCGCCCTGCTCCCGCGCCGCCTCGTGATCGGCTTCATGAGCCGCACCATGCACGCCATGTACTTTCCTTCGAGGGAGTGAACGTGACGTTCCTTGCCCTCTACGGCATGAACGTGATGTTGCTTTCCCAGTTAGGTGGATCGTTGAGCCGCCGCCACGGCGGCGCGAATCGTCTCGGCGCTCGCCGGCGTTCCGTCCGGATTGTCAAAGGCACCGAAGGGCGCTCCGTAGGCAGGCTCGTCCGGTTGCACCCGCCAGCTCTCGGCCAGCGGGCCGACCTCCACCGTGTCGTACCCGGTCGCGTCCAGGAACTCCGTCACCGCCCGGTTGGCCGCCGGGTCGTCCCCCGCGATGGTCAGCGCGGTCCGGTCCGCGGCGCCCGCCGGCCGGGCAAGGGCCGCAAGATGGCGGAAATAGATGTTGTTGAACACCTTCACCAGCCGCGCACCACCCAGATGCCGCTGCTCGTACTCGGCACTGGTGAGCGAACCGTCGTCGATCTCGGCGACGTGCCCGTCGCGCTGCGGGTAGTAGTTGTTCGTGTCCAGCACCACCTTGCCCGCCAGCTCGCTGACCGGCAGGTCCCGGTGCGCCTTGAACGGCACGCTCACCACGACCAGGTCCCCGGCCGCCGCGGCCTCCGCCGCCGTGGCCGCCCGCGCCCGCGAACCCAGCTCGCCGGCCAGACCGGCCAACGTCTCCGGCCCCCGCGAGTTGCTCAGCACCACCTCGTACCCGGCGGCAACCGCCAGCCGCGCCACCGTCGCGCCGATATTGCCGCTCCCGATGAAACCCACAGTCGTCATGCCCGCTGCAACCATCCCCCCGCCGCCCACATTCCAGGAGGCCACGCGGTCACGCGTCCGGGCTGACCAGTCCCGTCTGGTAGGCGATGACCACCAGTTGGGCGCGGTCACGCGCACCCAGCTTCGCCATCGCGTGGCTGACGTGGGTGCGCGCGGTGGCCGGGCTGAGGAACAGTTCGGCGCCGATCTCGGCGTTGCTCAGGCCCCGCCCCACCAGGGTCAGCACCTCCCGCTCGCGCTCGGTGAGCACCGCGAGCCGGTCCGCCGCGGCGTTGGCCGCCGTTCGCCGCGCGGTGAACTGGCTGATGAGACGCCTGGTGATGCGCGGCGCGAGCAGGGCTTCGCCGGCGGCGACCACCCGGATGGCATGCAGGAGCTCGGCCGGTCCGGCGTCCTTGAGCAGAAAGCCGCTGGCACCGGCTTGCAGTGCTTCGAAGACGTAGGCGTCGGTGTCGTAGGTGGTGAGGATGAGAATCCGGACGCGTTCCAGCCCGCGCATCCCGGTGATCCGGGTCGTGGCCTGGATTCCGTCCAGCTTCGGCATGCGGATGTCCATCAGGACGACGTCGGGGCGCGCGGCGCGGGCACGCTCGACGGCTTCGGCACCGTTGGTCGCTTCGCCGACCACGGCGATGTCGTCTTCGGTGTCGAGCAGCAGTTTGAACCCGGATCGCACGAGCCCCTCGTCGTCGGCGAGCAGCACCTTGATCGGCGCGTTCATCGGGGCGACCCGGTCGGTGCGAGCGGCAGCCGTGCCGTGACTTCGAAACCGCCGCCCGGAACCGGCCCGGCGTCGAGTTCTCCGCCCAGCAGTTGACACCGCTCGCGCATGCCGAGGATCCCGCGGCCGGGTAGGGCTCCGGTGCCGTTGCCGGTGCCGTTGCCCGCGTCGGTCACCCGGATCTCCAGGGCGTCGACACCGGGGCTGACCGCGACCGTCACCCGGGTCGGGCCGACGTGCCGGATCACGTTGGTGATCGACTCCTGCAGGATCCGGTAGGCGGCACTGCCCACCGCGCTCGGCAGCGGCGTCGCGGGCGAGGTCGCTTCGAGCGTGACGTCCAGTCCGGCGTCGCGGGCCTTGGCGGTGAGCTCGTCGATCTGGTCCAGGCCGGGGTGCGGCCCGCGGCCGTCGCTGTCGTCCCGGAGCACGCCGAGGATGGCGCGCATCTCCCGCAGCGCCCGGGAACTGGTCTGCTCGATGGCCCGCAGCGCCTCGCGGGCCCGGTCCGGTCTCTTGTCGAGCACGTGGGCGGTGACCCCGGACTGGACGTTGATGATCGCGATGGCGTGCGCGACCGTGTCGTGGACCTCGCGGGCGATCCGGAGCCGTTCGGCGTCGACCCGGGCCCGCGCCTCCTCCTCGCGCGTCCGTTCCGCCAGCTCGGCACGCGCCACGGCCTCGGCCGCGATGACCCGTCTGGACCGGACGGACTCGCCGAGTGCGGCGCTCATGACCGACGCGCCGATCCGGAAGAACACCCAGCCGATGGCGGCGCGCGGCTCGATGTCGGCCGCGGCGGCCAGCCAGACGGCGGTGAGCACCGTGACCCCAACGCCGGCGATCACCAGCGACCGGCGTCCGTCACCGTAGGCGGCGAGCGTGTACAGCGCGACGAAGAGCCCGAGCCAGCCGGGCCCGTCCGGGAAGCCGGCGCCGTAGTACACACCGCTGGCGAGCGCGGTGGTGACGAACACGGGCACCGGCCAGGTGCGACGCGCGGCAACGGCCACGCCGCTCACGATCAGCAGGACGTATCCCAGGTATCCGAGGTCGGTGAGGGACTTCGGCGCGACCTCGCCGGCATTGCGGACGACGGTGCCCTGAACCTGCATCACGGTGACGAAGAGCGCGAGCAGCGAATCCTGCGCCAGGGCGGGCAGGCGCAACGACGCCGCGCGGTGTCCCATGCCGTGATCGTACGGTTCGCACGCGGGTAAACCCTCCGCCCAGGCGCGCGGCCGGCTACGACGACGGGCGTAGTCGGACACGACATCATCCGCGCCCGATTGCGTAGCCGCCGCCATCCGCTGCCGGAGGCCGAGACCGCCCCGGCGACGCGACGATCGTCGCCATGCGCAAAGCCTTCACCGGTCTGGTGACCCTGCTGCTGCTGGTCCTCATCGGACAGTTCTTCCTGGCCGCGAGTGGTGCGTTCGACGACACGGCACCCAACGACGAGTCCTTCCAGCCGCACCGGGCGCTGGGGTACGGGATCATCCTGCTCGCGGTCGTGGTGACGATCGTCGCCGCGGTGGCCCGGATGCCGGGACGACTCATCGGGATGACCGGCCTGGTCGCCGGGCTGGCGTTGATCCAGAGCGTGATCCGGGTTCTCGCCGACGCTTTCGGCGACGCCGGCCAGATCGTCTTCGGCCTGCACGCGGTCAACGGTCTGGTCATGGTGGCGGTGCTCGGCAGGATCGTCCGGCAGGCGCGAGGACTGTCGAGGCCCGCCGCACCCGCTCAACCGGTGTCATGACCACGGGGCAATTGATCATCGTGGACCATGCCGTCGCGCTGCTGAGCATCGCCACGTGGTTCGCGGCCGGTGTGACCCTGGCGCTGCGGCGCACCCGGCTGGCGCTTGCCCTCCTCGTGGTGGCCGTGCTGGTGACGCTGACCCGGGTGGCCTCGGTGGTGGTGCTGGCCGGTCGCGGCTGGTGGTTCGTGCAGGAGAAGGTGCTGCTGGGGCTGCCGATGCTGGGAGCCGCCGGGCTGACCGCGGTGCTCGTCGCCGGCCCGCGCCTGCTCGCGGCACGGCGGTCGTCCGGCGAAGATCAGCCGGCAGGCGGCATCGTCATCGTCTCGCTGCTCACCGCGGCCTACGCGGCGCTGGCCGGTCTCGGGGTGACGTTCCTGGCCGGGTACCCGCTGAGGCTGAGCACGGCGCTGATCGCGGTCTCGCTGGTGGGCGCCGGCGCGCTGCTGACCGCGCGGGTGCTCGCGCCGCCGGTCGGGAACCCGGACAGTCCTCTTGGGATCTCGCGCCGCCGCTTCATCGGTCTGGCCGGTGGTGCGGTCGTGGTGAGTACCGCCGGTACCGGCGTCGGGCTGTCGTTCCTCCCCGCCGAACCGGTGACCATGGGCGGCGGCCCCGGACGATCGGTGGCCGATCTGCGGGGTGCCGGCGCACCGGCACCGGGCGGCACCGTGCGGCGGCACGTGCTCGCCGCGAAGAAGGCCACCGTACGGCTCCCGTCCGGGCGGGACGTCGACGCGTGGGCCTTCAACGGCGAGGTACCGGGTCCGGCGATCACCGCAATCCAGGGCGACCTGATCGAGGTGAAGCTGCGCAACACCGACATCGACGACGGCGTGACGCTGCACTGGCACGGCTACGACGTGCCGTGCGGTGAGGACGGTGCGCCGGGCGTGACCCAGGACGTCGTGGCACCCGGTCAGGAATTCGGCTACCGGTTCCGCGCCGACCAGGTGGGAACCTACTGGTATCACACCCACCACGCGTCCCACGTCGGCGTCTACAAAGGACTGTACGGAACCCTCGTCGTGACCCCGCGCGACGCCGCGGAACAGGTGGATCTGACTCTGCCGGTGCACACGTTCGACGGCACCGTGGTGATCGCCGGCAGCGACGAGCACACCGTGGCGGCTGGCACTCGGGTGCGGCTGCGGCTGATCAACACCGATTCGGATCCGCACCGGTTCGCGCTGGCCGGCGCGCCGTTCCGGGTGGCGGCCGTCGACGGCCGGGATCTCCACCAGCCGGGCGAGGTCAGCGGCGTCGGGCTCCGCCTGCCGGCCGGCGGGCGGTACGACCTGGTGTTCGCCATGCCGGACAGGTCCGTGGCGCTGATGCTCGACAATGCCCGCGGACTGTGGCTGCGCTCCGGGGGCGAGCCACCCGACCAGGACATCGCCAGCTGGCCGGAGCTCGATCTACTGCGGTACGGAACCCCGGCCGCGGCGCCGTTCGACGCCGACGCCGCCGATCGGCACTTCACCATGGTCCTGGACCGCGGGGTGGCCATGGTGGACGGTTCGCCGGCGTTCGCCCAGACCGTCAACGGCCGTGGCCACCCGTCGATCCCCGACCAGCTCGTCGCGGAGGGCGAGACCGTCCGGTTCACCGTGGTCAACCGAAGCCTGGAGACGCACCCCTGGCATCTGCACGGCCATTCCGTGCTGATCCTGTCCAGGGACGGGACGCCGTCATCCGGCAGTCCACTGTGGATGGACACATTCGACGTCCGGCCGGGAGAGGTATGGGAGGTCGCATTTCGCGCTGCGAATCCCGGAATCTGGATGAACCACTGCCACAACCTGCCCCATGCACACCAGGGAATGATGCTGCGGCTCCGCTACGAGGGTGTCACCACGCAATTCCACGGCTCACACCCGGGGCCGGGGATGCCCTGAAGGGTCCCTTGGGGACGCTCAACGACTCCGAGGGACCCTTCGTGGCATCAACCGCTCACTGTGTCGGCTCGACACCCCAGATCAGGGCTCCGTTGAGGTACAAGGTGACCGTTTGCGTGTCCTTGTACACGAAGCTCTCGTCCGAGATGAACGAGTAGCTGTCGGTCGTGATGAACTCCGACCAGTTGACGTGATGGATCCGCGTCTGGATCTCTCCGCTGTTCTGGCCGGGAGCCAGCGATCCGGCCGCGGCCGTGAAGCCGAGCTCGAGGTACGTGTTCGCCTTCGTCACCGGCGTAGGCAGGACCACGAACTTGGACGTGATGTTGCCGCAGCTCACCTGGGCCCAGTCACACTCGAAAACCAGCGGGTCCGCGGGAGTCCCGTTGGTGAACCAGTACCGCATCGTCAGGGTGCTCAGCGGAATGGTGGTCGTGCCGGTGTTGATGTTCTGGTAAAGCGCGTACAACGTGTTGTCGGGATTCTCGTTGTCATGCGACCGGTCCTGAACCTTCACTCCGGCAGCGTCTACCGCGGCCGTCACGGCACCGCTCTGTGCGGCCGGAACAACCCCAAAAACAAAAAACGCCACGAGCAAGCCGATACTCAAGCGTCGTGCCAACATCATGTCAACTCCTTGTGGGGGTTGGATAATGTTGAGGCCACCAGCGAAGCCGCATCGCGCCCTTTCGTCCGGCACCGCCGCAGCGACGCCATCCGATCCGACACCACGTGGGCCCCTCGTTCTCCTGTGGACATCTACACGTCGCCCGCCCAGCGCGCCCTCCGGCGGGATCTTCTGGGAGCGCTCCCAGCCCTCACTGTAACCACACGGCAACACAGAGAGAAAGAGCGAATCCGCCGATTGTCCGCGCAGTTACGCCAAACGGCTCATTCCATGGGATGCCATCATGACCCAGCCAGCCACGGCCGAAACCGCCACGCCAAACTCCGGTCGCCCCACCACTTCTGACACACGCCTCAGGGGCGCTCGGCCTGCGGTCCGTGACGGTCGGGCGGCGGGTTGGACAGCTCGCGCTTCGCGGCGGTGGCCAGTTGCAGGAGTTGGTCCAGGTTGTCGTGGCCGATGTTGATGACCCACTCGTCGTTGCTGCCGAAGTACAACGCGACGGCCTCGTTGCGATGGTCCACTTCGTACCGCATGGCGACGTCCGGTTTCATCTCGATCCACGTCATCTGGTAGACACCCGGCTGCGTGTACAGGTTGATGCTCATGATTCTCCGATCACTCGTGCTGTACGGGTAATGTAGCCGTACAGCACGAGTTGAGGCGAGGCGCGAACGAGTGAATGTCGGAGGAGTCGCGGATGGCCCATGCTCGCCAGACGTTCGAACGGCGACAGCTGGGGCTCACCCTGCGACGCCTCCGGGAGCAGGCCGGTAGGTCGCAGCAGGCGGCCGGCGACGTCGTGGGCAAGGCTCGCACCAGGATCGTGGAGCTGGAGGACGGCAGGACCAGGCTCAACCCGGACGAGCTGTTGAGGTTGCTCGACTTCTACGGGGTCGCCGGTGAGGAACGGCAGACCGTGCTGGATCTCGGCGCACTTGCACGGGAGCGCCAGAAGAAGCGGGCCCACACCGACCTGCTGCCCGGTTCCTTCCAACGGTTCGCCGACCTGGAGGCGAGCGCGACGGAGATCAACTGCTACGAGTTCGGGATCGTCCCCGGGCTGCTGCAGTCACTGGGCTACGTTCGGGCAAGCATCGACGACGGCGATGGAATCTGGTGGGAGTCCTCGCATGCGTCGCAGGAGCAGCGAATTCGCTTCCGGCTCGAACGGCAGGCGAAGACGCTGGAGGCGCCCGAACCCAAGACCTTGCGGTTCGTGATCACCGAGGACGCCCTGCGCGGGGCCGTCGGGAGTCCGGAGGTCATGCGCGAGCAACGCCGGCATATCCTTGGCCTACTGGCAAACAACCCGAATCTGGTCGTGCAGGTCCTGCGCAGTGAGACCTACGGCAACCCGGCGCGAGGCAGCGGATTGACCGTTCTTCTCTTCGGAGGCAAGGGGTCGCCGATCGGGTTCTCAACGGTGGTCTATGGACCATCGACCTACTTCGATCAGGAACCCGACACGGCGGCGCTGCTTCGCGGATTCCAACGGATCCAAGGGCTGGCGCTCAACCCGAGGGAGTCGGCGCGGCTGATCCGCCAGATCGACAAGGAGACTGACCATGCGTGACACCGGATGGTTCAAGAGCAGCCGGAGCACCTCAGGCAGCGACAACTGCGTCCAAGTGCGGATCACCGACACCGCAACGGGTGTGCGGGATTCCAAGAACCCGGGCGGCGGCCAGTTGACCTTCGGCCGGGCCGCGTTCGGTGCGCTGCTGGCCGCGGTCGGCGAAGGGCGCTGAGCGGCC
>NZ_DASYTH010000493.1:0-67610 GCF_036002505.1 Actinophytocola sp.
GCTTCGCCGCTGAGGTCGGTGCTGAACAGGGCGTGGCCGACCACGTCGAGGGTCAGCGCGCTCATCTCGGCGGCGACGTCGACGACCGTGCCGTCGGGCCGGGTGGACCAGGAGTCGGCGAGGCGGGTGGCGGCGGAGACCATGGCGGGACCGAAACCGAGCAGGTTCCGGCGGGCGAACATGGGCTGGACGAGGCGGCGCTGCCGGGCCCAGGACTCGCCTTCGTTGGTGAGCAGGCCGTTGCCGAGGACCTCGCGCAGGGGCCGGTAGGTGGGTGCCTTGCCGTAGGCGCTCTGGTTGGACACCAGGACGTGCGCCACGTCGTCCGGGTTGGACAGCAGGAGCACGGGATGGCCGGTGACGGACGGGATCCGCACGCGCTCGCCGTAGGTTGCGGCCAGGCTGGTCAGTAGGCCGAGGGGATCCCGGCGGAGCTGCGGCAGGATCGCGAACGTCGCGCGCCCGCGGGGACCGGGGACCGTCGCCATGCCGCCACGGTACTCAGCCGAACGCCGCCTCGCCCAGCGCGAGCAGCGCGAACCCGGCGAACAGGAACCCGGCGACCCGCTGGATGAGCTGGGGCCGCAGCCGTTCGCGGATCTTGCGACCGAGCAGCACGGCGATCCCGCCGACGCCGACCAGCGCCAGCCAGGCGCCGAGGCCGACGAACACCGGCGAGTCGAACCGGGCGGTCAGGCCGGCGGTGGCGAGCTGGGAGGCGTCGCCCCACTCCGCGGCGAACAGCACGCCGAACGACGTCAGCGCCGCGCGGCGGAAGGACACCTCGGCCGGACCGCTCTGCGCGGCGTCCTCCAACTCGCCATCCGGCTTGCTGAAACCCTCACGCAGCAACAGGAGCGCGCCGGCCGCGAACAGCACCGCGACGAGCGCGGCGACCACCCGGTCGGGGAGCAGGGTGAGCGCGGTGCCGAACGCGACGGCGATCACGCACTGCACCGCGAAGGCCACGCTGGCCCCGACGAACACCGGCAGCGGGCGGTACCTCGTGGTCAGCACCAGCGTGGCGATCAGCGTCTTGTCCGGCAGCTCGACGGCCAGGACCAGCGCGAAGGCGGTGACGAAGGCCAGAGATGCGGACGCCATGCCCCGACTGTAGTGTCCGGTGATCCCGATCTATTCACCCCGCGCTGGCGCCCGCGCGGGCCCTGGCTGCGTTGTCGTCAGCCCCGGTAGAGGCTCCGCTACAGGGGACTTCCTCCGCCTTGCCAGGGACCACGTGGATCACCAGCGCGGGGCAAAGCATCAGGATCACCGGACACTTGGGTCGGGACCTAGGTCCTGAGTGCGCGGGACCGCACGACCTGCCGCGGCCGCGCACGAGACGGGACAGTGACCATCGTGGACGTTCTGAACCTGGCCCGGTGGCAGTTCGGGATCACCACCGTCTACCACTTCCTGATGGTGCCGCTGACCATCGGCCTGGCGGTCCTGGTGGCCGGCATGCAGACCGCCTGGGTGCGCACCGGGAAGCCACACTACCTGGCGATGACCCGGTTCTGGGGCAAGCTGCTGCTGGTCAACTTCGCGATGGGCGTGGTCACCGGGATCGTCCAGGAGTTCCAGTTCGGTATGACCTGGAGCGCCTACTCCCGGTTCGTCGGCGACGTGATCGGATCGCCGGTGGCGATGGAGGGCCTGGTCGCGTTCTTCGTCGAGTCCACGTTCCTCGGGCTGTGGATGTTCGGCTGGGACCGGTTGCCGAAACGCGTGCACCTGGCCTGCGCCTGGGCGTTCTCGCTGGCCACGGTCGCCTCGGCATATTTCATCCTGGCCGCGAACTCCTGGATGCAGCACCCGGTCGGGGTGTCGCTTGTGGACGGGCGGCCGCGGCTCACCTCGATCTCCGCCTTGCTGACCAACAACACGGCGCTGGCCGCCATCCCGCACACCATCGCCGGGGCGTTCGCGGTGGCCGGCGCGTTCCTGGTGGGCATCGCGGTGTGGAAGCTCCGGAACAGCACGGACGGCGCCTGGCGGGCATCGCTGAAGCTCGGCGCGGTGGTCGGGGCGGTCGCGTTCGCCGCGCTGGCGATCACCGGTGACCGGCAGGCGAAGCTGATGTTCGAGCAGCAGCCGATGAAGATGGCGGCCGCGGAAGCCTTGTGCCACAGCGAGAGCCCGGCCGGGTTCTCCATCTTCGCCTACGGCGACGTGGCCAAACCGGACTGCGAGAACGTCAAGTCGATCACGGTGCCGGCGCTGCTCTCGTTCCTGGCGCACGGCGACCTGTCCACCGAGGTCAAGGGCATTCAGGAGCTGGTTCCCGAGTATGAAGCCAAGTACGGCGCCGGGGTCGACTATGTGCCGAACCTCCCGGTGACCTACTGGGGCTTCCGGCTGATGATCGGCTTCGGCGCGATCAGCGCCCTGGTCGGGGTGACCGCGCTGTGGCTGACCCGTCGCGGCCGGACACCCTCGCGCTGGCTGGCGCGGCTCGGGTTGGCGTCGATCACGTTGCCGTTCCTGGGAAACAGCTTCGGGTGGATCTTCACCGAGATGGGCCGGCAGCCGTTCGTGGTCGCGCCCAACCCGTCCGGTGTGGACGGTGTGTGGATGCTGACCGCCCAGGGCGTGTCCGGGCTGACCGCGGGTGAGGTGCTGGCCTCGCTGATCGCCCTGACCGCGACCTACACCGTGCTCGCCGTGGTCGAGGTGTACCTGATCGTGCGCCTGGCCCGCGCCGGCACCGAACCCGCGCCGGCCGAGGACACCGACGAGCTGGCGTTCGCCTACTAGGAGCCGACCATGGATCTCGCAACGCTCTGGTTCCTGATCATCGCGCTGTTCTGGCTGGGTTACCTGTTCCTCGAGGGTTTCGACTTCGGCGTCGGCATGCTGCTGCCGGTGCTCGGCCGCGACGAGCCGCGGCGCCGCGCGCTGCTCGGCACGATCGGGCCGGTCTGGGACGCCAACGAGGTCTGGCTGATCGTCGCGGCCGGCTCGATGTTCGCCGCGTTCCCGGCGTGGTACGCGGCCCTGTTCAGCGGCGCCTACCTGGTGGTGGTCGCGGTGCTGCTGGCGCTGATCGGCCGCGGGGTGGCGTTCGAGTACCGCGGCAAGGTCGACTCGGCGCGCTGGCGTCACATCTGGGACGCGCTCATCGTCTTGGGTTCATGGGTTCCCGCGCTGGGTGTCGGGCTGCTGCTGGCGACGACGGTGCTCGGGCTGCCGCTGGGTCCGGACGGCGACCGCGCCGGCTCGGTGCTGGCCGCGATCCGCTGGGATACCGGGCTGGGCGCGCTGGCCGTCGCCGGGTACGCGCTGGTGCACGGCGCGGTGTTCGTCGCGTTGAAGACCGAGGGCGAGCTGCGGGCACGGGCGCGCCGGCTGGCGCTGCGGTTCGGCCCGTTCGCGCTGCTGCCGCTGGACGGTTTTCTGCTGCTGGTGCAGCTGCGCGAAGGATCGCCGTGGACCTGGATTCCGGTCGGGGTGGTCGCCGCCGCGGCGGTCGTGGCGCTGAGCCGGTTGGCGCGCGGGCGGGAGGGGCAGGCGTTCGCGGCGCTCGGCGTGGTGATCACGGGCGCGGTGGTGGCGCTGTTCGGCGCGCTGTATCCCGGCGTTCTTCCGTCCACAGCGGACTCCGCGAACTCGCTGACGGTGGCCGGTGCGGCGGCGAGCCACTACCCGCTGACCGTGCTGACCTGGCTGGCCGCGCTCGCCACCCCGGCCGTACTGGTCTACCAGGGCTGGACCTACTGGGTGTTCCGGAAGCGGATCAGCCATGCGTGACTTCTACTCTCCCGGCCGGATCCGTCCCGCCAACCGGACCGGGAGCGGCCCGCTCGGCGCGCTGCCGAGGCTCTCCTCGTCAGCGCGCCGGGCGTTGGCCGGATGCGGCGTCCTCGCCGCGCTGACCGGCGCCGCGGTGGTCGCCCAGGCCTGGGCGCTGGCCGAAACCCTGACCGGGCACGGGTTCCTGCCGGTTCTGGCGGCCGCGGTGGTGGCCCGCGCGGTGCTGGGCTGGGCGACGCAGGTGGTGGCCGCCCGGGCCGCGGCCGGTGCCAAGGAGGAGCTGCGCGCCACGTTGCTGGACCGCGCGCTCGCGCTGGGTCCGGAGTGGATCGCCGCGCGCGGGCCGGCCGAGCTGACCTCGTTGGCCACCAAGGGTTTGGACGCGCTGGACGGCTACTTCACCAGCTACCTGCCGGCGCTGGTGAACGCCGCGGTCGTGCCGGCCGGGGTGGGTGCGGTGATCCTGCTCGCGGACTGGCCGTCGGCCGTGGTGATCGCCCTGACCGTGCCGCTGATCCCGGTGTTCGCCGTGCTCATCGGCCTGTACACGAAGGACCGGGTGGCGCGCTCGGCGGAGTCCACCCGGCGCCTGTCCGGGCACCTGCTGGAGCTGGTGCGCGCGCTGCCGGTGCTGACCGCGTTCCGCCGGGCGGAGGCGCAGGCCGAGGCGGTGCGCCGGGTCTCCGATGCGCACCGGCGGGCCAGCATGGGGACGCTGCGGGTGGCGTTCACCTCGGCGCTGGTGCTCGAGCTGGTGGCGACATTGTCGGTGGCGCTGGTCGCGGTGATCATCGGGCTGCGCCTGGTGTCCGGCGATCTCGGCTTGGCCGTGGGGTTGTTCGTGCTGATCCTCGCGCCGGAGTGCTACCTGCCGCTGCGCTCCGCCGGGGCCGCGCACCACGCCAGCGAGGACGGCCTCGAAGCGGTGCGCCGGGTCGCCGAGGTGGGGAAGCAACGTGACTGTGCTTCGTTCCCGCTTTCGCTCTACGCGCAGGAACGTGACGTTGCTTTCCAGGAGCTGGTTGTTCGTGATCTTCGGGTGCGCCGCCGCGACCGGTTCGCACCCGATGGCATGTCGTTCACGGCACGACCGGGGGAGGTGGTCCGGCTGGACGGACCGAGCGGTGCGGGCAAGTCAACCG
This sequence comes from Actinophytocola sp., assembly GCF_036002505.1. Taxonomy (GTDB): domain Bacteria; phylum Actinomycetota; class Actinomycetes; order Mycobacteriales; family Pseudonocardiaceae; genus DASYTH01. The sequence goes on from NZ_DASYTH010000493.1 coordinate 4,896, forward strand.
CCATGGGGGTGCTGCTCGGCTTCGTCCAGCCGGACCACGGTCACATCGAAGGTCTGCCCGGCCGCGACCTGATCGCCTGGGTGCCCCAGCGCCCCGCGTTCACCGGCGGCACGGTCGCCGACGAACTGGCGCTCGCGGTGCCCGAGCCGACCCGTGGGGAGCTGGAAACCGTTGCCGGGAAAGCGGTGTGCGCGCAGCTGCTCGACCGGCCGGTGCTTCAACTGTCCACAGGGGAGCGTCAGCGGGTGGCCGTCGCCCGGGCACTGCTCCGGGTCCACCGCGGGGCGCGCCTGCTCCTCCTCGACGAGCCGACCGCGCACCTCGACGCCGGCACCGCCGCCCGGGTCATGGCCGCCGTGCACGCTGCCGCGGCGGGCGGTGTGGCCGTGGTGATCGCCAGCCATCGCAGCGCGGAACCCGTTGCCCGGATGGACGATCAGCCGGTTACGTCCCCTGTGCCCACGACCGGCGAAGCGCCCGGCGAGCGGAGTCCGTTGCGACGGCTCATAACCCCACGCCTCGTCGCCGGTGCGGCCCTGGGCGCGGCGGCGCTGATCTGCGGGGTCGCGCTGACCGCGACCTCGGCGTGGCTGATCGCCAAGGCGGCGCAGCAGCCGCCGATCCTGACCCTCTCCGTGGCCATCGTCGGGGTGCGCGCGTTCGGCCTGGCCCGAGCCGGGCTCCGGTACGCCGAGCGGCTGGTCACCCACGACGCCGCGTTCCGCGCAGCCGCCGACCTTCGCGCCCGGCTCTGGTCCGCGCTGGTCCGCCTCGGCCCGGCCCGCACCCTCGGCCTGCGCCGCACCGAGGGCCTGCAGCGCCTCGTCGACGACGCCGACACGGTCCGCGACCTCACCCCCCGCGTGCTGCTCCCGCCGCTCGTGGCCGCCGGCGCCTGCCTGGTCGCCGTCGCGGTGCAGTTCGCGATCCTCCCCGCCGCCGGCCTCACCCTCGCCGCGGCCGTCCTGCTCGCCGGTCTCGCCGCGCCCGCCCTGGCCGTCGCGCTCGACCGCCGGGCCACCGCCGCGCTCACCAGCGGCCGGCGCCGTGTCACCGCCGGCGTGCTCACCCTCCTCGAGGCCGCCCCCGACCTGATTGCCATGGGGACGCACACCCGTCTCCGCGCCACGCTCGCCCGCACCGACTCCGAACTCGCCGCCCAGGCTCGCCGCCAGGCCTTCGGCGCCGGAGCCGCCCACGCGTTGATCACGCTCGCGACCGGTTTCGCCGCCGTGCTCAGCGTCGGGTCCGCACAGGGGACAAACCTCGATCCGGTGCTGCTGCCGGTGCTCGCCCTGGTGCCGCTGGCGCTCGCCGAGGCGCTCGGGCTCCTGCCGCCCGCGGCTCAGCACGTGCGCGCTCTGCAAGAGGTGCGGGCGCGGGGGGTGGAGTGCGATGAAGGGGGCCTTCCTCGCACTGGGCGTGAGAAAGGCCCCCTTCATCGCACTGTGGCCCTGCATCATGTGCGGGTGCGCTGGCCCGGAGCCGCCGAACCCGCTCTCCAGGACCTCACCCTCTACCTCCCGCCCGGCGCACACGTGGCCGTGGTCGGCCCGTCCGGATCGGGCAAGTCCACGCTCCTGGCTCTGCTGCTGGGTTTCCTCCAACCCGAGCGCGGTACCGCCACCATCCCGGCCAACGTCGCCTGGTGCCCGCAGGAGCCGCAACTCGTCTCCACCACGCTCCGGGAGAACCTCCGCGTCGGCGATCCGCACGCCGACGACGCCAAGCTCGCTGAGGCGCTGACCCAAGCCGGTCTGGACCACTGGGCGGACCGGCTGGACACCCGGCTCGACTTCGGTGGTGCCGCGGCCTCCGGCGGCGAGACGCAGCGCATCGCCCTGGCCCGGGCACTGCTCGCGGCGCCACAAGCGGACCTGGTGCTGCTCGACGAGCCCACCGCGCACCTCGACGAGCCGACCGCGCGCAAGGTCCTCGCCAACCTCCGCGAGGCGCTCGCCGGCAAGACCGTCGTGCACGTGACGCACCGCCCCGAGGAGGTCCTCGGCGCCGACCTCGTGCTCGAGATCGCCTAGCCAGCACAATGCTCACGATGGATCCCACCCTGGCCGCGCGCACGCTCGTCGCGTCGACCGAGATCGCCACGGCGGCGCTGTCCGGCGACGAACCCGACGCGGTGCTGCGCCTGGTCGTGCGCTCCGCGGCCGAGTTGGCCGAGGCCGATCTCGGGCTGGTGTGGGCCCGCGCCGCGGACGGCTCGCTCACCGTCGAGGCGGCGCACGGCAACCCGGCCGCCCCGAACCTGCCGAACAGCTTCGATCCGGTCGGCCTCGTGCTCACCGCCCGGTCGGCGGCCGGCCGGGTGGCCCGCAGCGGGGTGCCGATCGTGGTCGAGGACATCGTGAACGACCCGCGCACGGCCCCGTTCGTGCCGGCCGAGCTGCGCCGCTACGGCCCGTTCGCGGCCGCCCCGTTCGGCACCCGGGAACGCCGGCTCGGCGCGCTGACGGTCTACCGGCGGCGCGGCGCGAGCCCGTTCACCCCGGCCACGGTGGACGTGCTGACCGCGTTCGCCGCGCAGGCCGGCCTGGTGCTGGTGCTGGCCGAGGGCGCCGCGGCGCGCGAGCGGGTCGGCCTCTACGAGGAGCGCGAGCGGATCGCCCGCGACCTGCACGACGTGATCATCCAGCGGCTCTACGCCGCCGGCATGCAGCTCGACCTGCTCACCCGCCGGCCCGGCCGCAAGCTCGCCCGCAGGGACGCCACCCGCCTGGCCGAAGCCGTCGACCAGCTCGACGCCACGATCGCCGACGTCCGCGCCGTGGTCCGGGCCCTGCGCAACCCCGACCCCGACGCCGCGACCCCGGCCGACCTGGCCGAGTCCGCGCGCCGCGAGGTCGCCACGGCCGGTGAGCTGCTCGGCTTCGAGCCGTCCTTCACGGTGACCGGCTCGCTGGACGAGGTCCCGGTCGCGGTCGCCGACCATGCCCGCGCCGCGCTCCGCGAGGCACTGTCCAATGTGGTCAGACACTCCGGCGCGCACACCGTCGGCGTCCGGCTCACCCGGGACCGCGAGGGCCTGCGCCTGACCGTCACCGACGACGGCTGCGGCATCCCGCGCGACGTGACCCGCCGCGGCCTGCAGCACCTCGAGGAGCGCGCCGAGCAGGCCGGCGGCCACTGCCGCGTGGACTCCTCACCCCGCAGCGGAACGACCGTGACCTGGCAGGTCCCGCTCACGTGATTACGGTTGTCCCATGGCGCCGGAACCCGAGAACACCACGACGATCACCGATGTCGCGGTCATGCGTGCCCTGGCCCATCCGAAGCGGATCGCCTTGATCACCCACCTGGCCAGCGCCGGTGCGGCGACGGCCACGGAATGCGCCGGCGTCGTGGGTCTCACCCCGAGCGCGACCAGCTACCACCTGCGCGCGCTGGCGAAGGTGGGGATGGTCGAGGAGGCACCGGGGCGCGGCGATGGCCGGGAGCGGTTCTGGCGCAGCACGGTCGGCAGCTACCAGGTCGAGGACGACCCCGACGCCGACCCCGATGTCCGGGAGGCTCAGCAGGAGCTGCTCGAGACGTTCCTCGTCTCGGAGGAGGCCCAGGTCCGGCAGTACCTGGCCCGGCTCGACGAGGAACCGGAGAAGTGGCGCAAGACCGCCCTGTTCAACAGCAGCGTCCTGCTGGTGACCGTGACTGAGCTCGACTCGCTCAACAAGGCCATCCTCGAGCTGATCGGCCCGTACCGGAAGCGCGTCCGGGAAGACCGGCCGCCGGGCGCCCGCACGGTGTATTCGCTGGTCAGGACGTATCCCATGGATCCACCCTTGCCTGACGAAGATATGAAGTAGATACTTCGAAGTATGTCCTTCACATCTCGGTGGTCCGACGTGTACCTGTCGGCGGGGGCCCGGGCGATCTCCGGCTGCGGCGACTTTCTGGCGGCGACCGCATTGGTGCTGGCGTTGCAGGAGCGCGGTGCGGGCAGCGGCGCGGTGGCCGCGGTCATGATCGCGGCGGCGGTGCCGCCGGTGGTGCTGGCCCGGTGGACCGGCCGGCTTGCCGACCGGGTGGACAGCCGGCTCCTGCTCGTCGGCGCCGGGCTTGCGCAGGCCGCGGTCTGTGTGGCGCTGGCCTACGCCACCGACACCGGGCCGATCGTGGCGCTGATCGCTCTCCTCGGTGCGGGCCTGGCCCTCACCCAACCCACGCTCGGCGCGCTGCTGCCGGCCATGGTGCGCCCCGTGGACCTGGCCAGGGCCAGTGCGATCGGGCAGACCGCGAACTCGATCGGCCTGCTGCTCGCACCGATCGCCGGTGGTGTCCTGGTAGGACAGTTCGGGTTGCGGGTGCCGCTGCTGGTCGATGCGGCGAGCTACCTCGCCCTGGTGGCCGCCGGGTTGCTGATCCGCACCCGCCGCGGCACGCCGGCCGAATCGGCGGACGCGGCACCGGCGCGGGAGTTCCGGCTGCGCACTGACACCCTGCTGCTGGCCGTGTTCGTGCTCATTGGCGCGGTCATCGCCGCGGTGAGCGCGGTGAATGTCGGCGAGGTCTTCCTCGTACGCGGCGAGCTGCATTCGTCGGCCACGGTGTATGGCCTGCTCAGCGCGACCTGGCTGGGCGCCATGCTGATCGGCGCCTGGCTCGTGACGAGGCGCGATCTGGACGACGGCACGCTCGGCATCGCCCTGCTGGTGCTGCTCGCCACCAGCTGCCTGGTGGTGGTCGGCTGCGCCGTGGTCCCGGCGGTCGGCTGGCTGGTCCCACTGTTCGTCATCGGCGGGGCGGGCAACGGAGGCGAGAACGTGGCGGCCAACGTGCTAATCGCGCGCCGCGCCCACCCCGATGTCCGCGGCCGGGCCTACGCGCTCTACGGAGCGGTCACCAACGGCGCCACCGTGATCGGCTTCGTGCTCGGCGGCGCGGTGCTCACCGTGCTCCCGGTCCGGCTGACCCTCGCCGCGGCCGGCGGCCTCGCCCTGGTGATCGCGGCCGCACTCGCGGTGCCGATGCTCCGGGCCGCCGCGGCCGCCCGCTACGAACGGCCGGAGCGGCGGGCCACCCAGGCGACGGCCTGAGTGCGGCGTTCCATGCCCAACTTGGACAGCACGGACGTGACGTAGTTCTTCACGGTCTTCTCGGCCAGGAACAGCCGCTCGCCGATCTCCCGGTTGGACAGGCCCTCGCCCATCAGCGTGAGCACCTCCCGCTCCCGCTCGGTGAGCGCGGCCAGCTCGTCGGTTTCGGCGGCCTTGCGCATCCGGGAGAGCACCCGCGCGGTGGTCACCGGGTCGAGCAGGGAGCGGCCGGCGGCGACCTCGCGGACGGCGTGCACGACGTCCTGGCCGCGGACCTGTTTCAGCAGGTAGCCGGACGCCCCGGCCGTGATCGCCTCGACCAGTGCCTGCTCGTCGTCGAAGGCGGTCAGCACCAGGCAGGCCGGTGGCGGGTCGAGGGAGCGCAGGGAGCGGCACAGCGCGACGCCGTCGCCGTCGGGGAGGCGGACGTCGACCACGGCCACGTCAGGGGAGGTCACCTGGGCGCGGGTCAGGCCCTCGGCGGCAGAGGCGGCCTCGGCCACCACTTCGATGCCGGGCTCGCCGTCGAGCAGGTCGCGCAGCCCGCGGCGGACGATCTCGTGATCGTCCACGAGCAGCACCCGGATGGCCACGGTTTCACAGCTTACGGAGCCGCACCCGGGTGATCCGGTGGTCGGCATCCTTGCGCAGCACCAGCGTCGCCCGCGGGCGGGTGGGCAGGATGTTCGTGATCAGGTTGGGCTCGTTGATCCGCTGCCACAGCCGCATCGCCTCGGCCGCGGCGTCGGGGTCGGAAAGCCCGGCGTAGTGGTGGAAGTGCGAGGCCGGGTCGGCGAAGGCGGTGCCGCGCAGGGCGAGGAACCGTTCGACGTACCAGCGCGCGATGTCCTCGGTGTGCGCATCCACGTAGATCGAGAAGTCGAACAGGTCGGCCACCGCCAGCCGCGGGCCGGGCTGCAGCACGTTGAGGCCCTCGACGATGAGGATGTCCGGGCGCCGCACGGTGATCGTCTCGCCGGGCACGATGTCGTAGGCCAGGTGCGAGTACACCGGGGCGTGCACCTCGTCGGCGCCGGACTTGATCTCGCTGACGAACCGGAGCAGCGCCCGCCGGTCGTAGCTCTCCGGGAAACCCTTGCGGCTCATCAGCCCGCGCCGGATCAGCTCCGCGCGCGGGTGGAGGAACCCGTCGGTGGTCACCAGGTCCACCCGCGGGTGGTCCTCCCAGCGGGCCAGCAGCGTCCGCAGCAGCCGCGCGGTGGTGGACTTGCCGACCGCGACGCTGCCCGCGATGCCGATCACGAACGGCACTTTTTCGGCGGTCTCCTCGCCCAGAAACGCGGTCGTCGCCTCGTAGAGCCGCTGCCGGGCGGCCACCTGAAGGTTGATCAACCGGGACAGCGGCAGGTAGACGTCCTCCACCTCGGCCAGGTCAACCGGGTCGCCCAGGCCGCGCAGCTGGATGACCTCCGCCAGCGTCAGCGTCAGCGGCGTCGCGTGACGCAGCTCCCGCCACTGCTCCCGGCGCAGCTCGACGTACGGCGAGAGCTCCCGGACCTTTACCGATCCCACCGCACAAACGTAAGCGCTTGTGGAAGATTTGCAGTGTGACGCTGTACACCCTGCGCCCGGTCGAACCTCGGGACCGACCGGTGATCGAGCGCCTGCTGACCGAGGCGTGGGGTTCGGCGGTCGTCTACGCCGTGGAGCTGGGCGGCCTGGTGGACGCCAGCGCGCTGCCCGGGTGGCTCGCCGAGCAGGAGCGGGCCGTCCTCGGCCTGCTCACCTACCGGGTCTCCGGCTCCTCGCTGGACATCGTCACGGTCAACGCCTACCGCGACGGCGCCGGCATCGGCACCGCGCTCGTGGAGAAGATCACCGCGCTCGCGCCCGCGCTGGGCGCCAAGCGGGTCCGGGTGGCCACCACCAACGACAACACCGACGCGCTGCGGTTCTACCAGCGCTGCGGTTTCCGGCTGACGGCGGTGCGCCCCGACGCCATGACCAAGGCGCGCCGCCGCCACAAACCGCAGATCCCCGAGATCGGCCACCACGGCATCCCGATCCGCGACGAGATCAACCTCGAGTTCTCGGTCTAAACCGGGCTCAGCACCACCTTGTCGATATCGGGCGCCGCGGCGCCGTCGTTGAACAGCGTGATCAGGTTCAGGCCCGGACGCAGCGGCACGGTCAGCGACTTCCCGAGCAGCGGCGCCGACGGGCTCCAGCCGGTCATCGCGAGCTGGCCGGCGGGGCGGAGGTTCACCTCGACCGCGACCGACTTCGTTCCCTCCGTGCCACCGACCACGGTCAGCACCTGTTCACCCGAGCCGGACGACCACACCGGCAGGTAGAGCCGGTTCAGCCGCGCGCCCCCGACTCCGGTGACCTTCCGGCCGCCCGAGCACACGTCGCAGGCGACCGTGTGCACGGTGCCGAGTTTGAGGCCCTGCTCGGCCTCCCAGGTGAACCCGGCGGGCGCCGATGCCGCGTAGCCGGAGCCGAACCAGACCTCGTCGATGCGCAGCTTGTGGAAATAGTTCGGCGCGTTGTCCTGCGCCCACGTGCTGTCCACATTGAGCCGGAAGTACCGGGCGGGCGCAGTGAGCGTGACGTCGAGGAACTGCACGCTGCGGGTGCTCGGCATGACCCCGGACTTCACCGCCGTCCAGGAAACCCCGTCGGTGCTGGCCTCGAGCCGGTAGTCCTTGATCCGAGCGGAGTCCTCCGGCCGGCCGAACGTGTTGCGGTTGTACGTCGGCGACCACTCGCGCTGGTTGAGCGCCAGGTACACCGGTTTCTGCGGCCGCCCGAGGTCGAGCGTCAGCGCCACCGGCAGCGCGGAGTTGCTGTCCCAGTAGGACAGATAGTCGCCGTCGACGAGGTTCGACGCCGGAAATCCGTCCAAAGTAGACGATGCGCTCGCGGTGACAGAGCTGAGTGGGTACACCCCGACCCGCCCTGACGTTTCCACCTTGAACACCGTGTCGTAGGTGTCCCACGACGTGCTGCCGTCGATCGTCAGCGAGCCGCCGGACTGGCTGAACCGCATCGTCTCCCCGGTCCGCAGGTTCCGCACCCGCGACACCCGGTACCCGTTGTCCCGCAACGTGATCGACGTCGCGGTCGCCGGCTTGGTCAGCACGTGCACGTATTCGAGAGAGGGATCGGCGCGGCTGATCGTGATCACGCCGTGCGCGCCGTCGTTCCAGAAGCCCGGCACCATGCCGCCGTACAGGTACCCGGCGCCCTCCACGCCGGAGATCGACTCCCAGATCGGCCCGAGGTAGCCCGCAGCGAAGTTGTTGAACTCCTCCTGCAGCGGCGGGAACCGCCCGTTGATCTGCGCGGTCTCGGCCATCAGCGAGCGGATCGAGGAGCCGGCGTTGCTGATGATCCGGCCGACCGTGACCGGGTAGTCCACCGGCCCGTCCGTGCCGTCGTACCACCAGTTCCCGCGCGTCGGCAGCTTCCACTCGCCCTCGGTCAGCCGGGGCAGCGGCGTCCACACCGCCTGCGGGTAGTCGTACGCCGGGGTCATGCCGACCTTCTGCTCGTGGCTGACCATGTCCATGACCGGCGTGTCCTCGTTGTTGTTGGACAGCGTCAGGTCCGGCCGCTCCGCGCGGATCCGTTCGTAGAGCCCGTTCTGCTCCCAGTACTCGTTGTCGTTGTCGATCCAGAACCCGGCCAGGTCGCGGTAGCGCTGCATGACCTCGACGACGTTGTCGTAGCTGAACTCGCCGAACCCGGGCCGCAGCTGCAGGTTGACCTCGTGGCCCTTGTACGCCGAGTACGCTGCGGAGTTCATCCAGCTCGGCTTCGTCGTGTCCAGCGCGTCGTTCGGGTCGGTGGGCTGCGGGCGCAGGTGCTCCCAGTACCACTTCGGGTCGTCGGTCATGTAGAGGATCGTCCTGACGCCGCGGGCTTTCCCGGCGGCGATCAGCTCGCCGAGGAAGTCCCGCTGCGTCGAGCACGTGCCGGGGATCGCCGACGGCCAGGCCCGCGCGTAGCCGAGCCGGCTGTGGAACGAGGCGAGCACGACGTACCGGGCGTGCAGCTTCAGCGCCTCGTCGATCCAGTAGTTCGCGTTCCACCCGCCGTCGGTGACCGCGCGCTCCCACTCCGCGCAGTCGGTGTGGCCGGGGGCGGTCCACATACCCCAGTGCAGGAACAGTCCGTTGGTCGACTCGCGCAGCCACTGCTGGCGCGGCTGGAACATCTCGGCCGCCGCGGACGGCGGGGACACCGCCGCCATCCCGAGGGCCAGGCACAGGGCGGCCAGGCCGGCGGTCGCGGCACGGCGGACTCTTCTGGGCATCATCATTGGGCTACACCGCCCTAAAGATGGGATGTTTGCAGGGCAAGCCCACGCTATCAGTGCCGAGATCCGTGTCAACCGCCGTGATAGATCGGATCTAACCGGAGCAGGATTAACGATCCCGCCAGCGGGCAAATCCCGCTATGCGAGGCCTATGAGGAGGTTGACGATGGCTCTCACGGTTCGGTCCATGTGGGACCCGTTCGGCTCGCTCATCCGGCAGCTGGACAGCGATTTCGAGAACATGTTCCGGCGCTCGGGCGGCCGGGCCGGCGCGTTCGTGCCCGCCGCCGACGCGGTCCGGGACGGCGAGGACGTCGTGGTGACGGTCGAGCTCCCCGGTGTCGACGTGGCGAAGGACGTCAACGTCGAAGTGTCGGACGGGCGCCTGCTGATCACCGGCGAGCGCGCCGAGGAGACCAGCCGGGAGGAGGGCGGCGTGCTGATCAGGGAGAGCCGCAGCGGCTCCTTCCGCCGCGAGTTCGCCCTGCCCGAGCACATCACCGCGGACGACATCGAGGCGTCCTACGACCGCGGGCTGCTCCGGATCCGCATCCACGGCGTGGCGAAGCCGAAGGTCGAGCCGCGCCGGATCCAGATCCGCAGCGGCGACGAGGCGGGCACCCCGAAGGTCGTGGAGGGCGACGCTCAGGCCTGAGCCCGGTCCCCGATGACCTCGTCCCAGGCCGCGATCACCTGACGGGCACAGGTTTCCGGCGCGACCCCGCCGACCCCGGTGCCCATGCCGGGCAGCGCGATCGTGCGGACCACCTCCCGGACCGGCTCGCCGTGCTCCAGCGTGCCGTTCCGCCAGAGCCGCAGCACCGCACGGGCGGCCAGGTACGGGTGCACCGTGTCGGGCGGCAGCAGCTCGCCGGGCTGGCGCATGGTGGGCGCGCTGATCAGCCACTCCGGGGCGGGGGAGCCGGTGGGCACGATCAGCGCCTCGCCGACCGGGAGCTCGCCGCCGTGGTAGGCCAGCACGGCGCTGCGCACCTGCTGCTCGATGCTCGGGAAGGCCTGCGCGTACACCGCGTCGATCCCGCCGCGCATCCAACCGAACGAGTTGGCCGGGCTGACCACCGCCTGGGCCGGCACCTCCAGCACCGATCCCCGGTGGACGACGATGTCGGGACGGCCGTTCGCGGCGGCGTCCCACGCCTGGGCCAGCGGCTCACTCACTGCGCACAGCACGAGCGTGAGCGGCGCGGGCTCAGGATTCAGGTCTGTTGCGGACGTGGCCGTGTCAGCCTCCGGATCGGCGATCACGTACTAGGGCGGCACCACCTGTATACCGCGCGTGACAACCGTTTGGTAACTGGGAAACCGGATCACCAGCCTATTGCCGGCGAGCCGATCGGGTGATCATCTCGCCGGCTCCGGCGTGTCGTGTTGAATTGGCTCGCTCCGCTCGCGTGAGCGGGCAGTGACATTGGGCTCGCTCCGCTCGCGGGAGCGGGCCTTGATGCGGTGTCTTCCCTCCTGCGCTGCTCGGTCGCTCGTTCCTCGCTCCCTGCGCTGCTCGTCAGTCCAGACACCGCCGGCCCGCTCGGGTCTTGGAGCTCTAGGGTGGCGCCCGTGTCGAGCATCGCGTATCTGGGGCCGCAGGGGACGTTTGCCGAGCAGGCCGCCCTTGCCTACGGCGGCGGGCACGAGCTGGTGCCGGTGCCGACCGTGCCGGCGGCGCTGCGGGCCGTCCGGGCCGGCGAGGCCGGTCTCGCCTGCGTTCCGGTGGAGAACTCGGTCGAGGGCGCGGTCGGGCCCACCATGGACGGGCTCGCGGTCGGCGACCCGCTGCTCGCCGTCGCCGAGATCGTGCTGCCGGTCGGGTTCTCCGTGCTGGTCCGGCCCGGCACCGCGGCGGCCGACGTGCGCACCGTGGCCAGCCATCCGCACGCGCTGGCCCAGGTCCAGGGCTGGCTCGAGAAGCACCTGCCGAACGCCCGGCCACTCGCCGCGACGTCCACCGCGGCCGCCGCGGTCGGGGTGCGCGACGGGGACTTCGACGCGGCGGTCACCGCACCGGTCGCGGCCAGCCACTACCCGCTGCACGAGCTCGCCACCGGGGTCGCCGACGTGGCCGACGCGGTGACCCGGTTCTTCGTGCTCAGCCTGCCCGGTCGCATCCCGGAGCCGACCGGGGCGGACCGGACGTCGGTGGTCATGGTGGCCCAGGCGGACCGCACCGGGGTGCTCGCCGAGCTGTTGACCGAGCTCGCCGTGCGCGGGATCAACCTCTCCCGGATCGAGTCCCGGCCGATCAAGGGCCGGCTCGGCGAGTACCGCTTCTACCTGGACATGGACGGTCACGTGGCCGAGCCGCGGGTGGGTGACGCGCTCGCCGCGCTCCACCGGCGCTGCCGCGAGCTGCGCTTTCTCGGGTCCTATCCGAAGGCCGACGGGGTGCCGTCCAGCGTGGCAGAGGGCAACGCCCCGGCCGACTACGCCGCGGCCGCGGACTGGCTGAACCGGCTGCGGCACCGCTGACCGGGTGAATTCCCGGCGCGTTTTGTCGGGGTTCGGGTCTAGGCTCGCGCCCGGGTGGGGAGATCACACCAATCAGACTGGAGGTCGATCATGTCCGCGTCCGAGGTCGCGGTCCGCGCGGAGGCGCTGGTCAAAACGTTCGGCTCGACCCGCGCGCTGGACGGGGTCGATCTGGAGATCACCACCGGGACCGTGCTCGGCCTGCTCGGGCCGAACGGCGCCGGGAAGACGACCACCGTCCGCATCCTGACCACGTTGCTCAAACCGGACTCCGGCCGGGCCTGGGTGGCCGGGCACGACGTGCTCGCCGACCCGCAGGCGGTGCGCCGCTCGATCGGCCTGTCCGGCCAGTACGCCGCGGTCGACGAGAACCTGACCGGCTACGAGAACCTGTGGATGTTCGGCCGGCTCTACGGCATGAACCGCTCCGACGCCGCGGCCCGGGCGCGCGCGCTGCTCGGCCGGTTCAACCTGGACGAGGCCGCCGAGCGCCCGGCGAAGACGTACTCCGGCGGCATGCGGCGCCGGCTCGACCTGGCCAGCGCGCTGGTGGCCGAGCCGGCCGTGGTGGTGCTCGACGAGCCGACCACCGGGCTGGACCCGCGCGGCCGGCTGGAGACCTGGGAGGTGATCGGTGAGCTGGTCGCCGACGGCGCCACCGTGCTGCTCACCACCCAGTACCTCGAGGAGGCCGACCAGCTCGCCGACACCATCCTGGTCATCGATCACGGCAAGGTGATCGCCAGTGGCACGGCCGACCAGCTCAAGGCTCAGGCCGGCCGGGAGCAGCTCGAGCTCGTGGTCACCGAGGCCGCCGAGGTGGAGCTGGCCAGGAAGGTCCTCATCGAGGTGGGCAGCAGCGACCCGGTGATCGACGAGAAGGCCAAACGGGTCTCCGTCCACGTCGACACCGGCCCCAAGGCGCTCATCGAGGCGCTGCGCCGGCTCGACGCCCAGGACGTCGCGGTGCTCGACGTCGCCCTGCACCGCCCCACCCTGGACGACGTGTTCCTGGCCCTCACCGGCCACGCCGCCGAGGACCAGGCCAACGGCGACAAGGCCCGTAGCCGCCGCCGCAAGCAGAAGGAAGAGGTTCCCGCATGATCAAATCCTCGGCGGGCCACTCGCGCGGGCCGGCGGTGTCTGGACTGACGAGCAGCGCAGGGAGCGAGGAACGAGCGACCGTGCAGCGCAGGAGGGAAGACACCGCGTCAAGGCCCGCGCACGCGAGCGGAGCGAGCCGAAAGGACACAGCATGAGCGTGATCACCGTTGGCGCCCGGGACAGCGGGATCATCACCTGGCGCAACCTGACCAACATCCGGCGCCAGCCCGACCTGCTGCTCGGCGCCACACTGCAGCCGATCATGTTCGTGCTGCTGTTCGCCTACGTGTTCGGCGGCAGCTTCGGCGGCGCCAACTACCGCGAGTTCCTGATGGGCGGGATCTTCGCCCAGACCGTGGCGTTCAACTCGGCGTACACCACCATCGGGTTCGCCGCGGACCTGCAGAAGGGGATCATCGACCGGTTCCGCTCGCTGCCCATGTCCCGGGGCGCGGTGCTGCTCGGCCGGACCACCTCCGACCTGGCGGTGAGCGCGCTCGGCCTGCTGATCATGTCGCTGTGCGGGTTGATCGTCGGCTGGCGGATCCGGGGCAGTGTCGGTGACGCCGTGCTCGGCTACCTGGTGCTGCTGCTGTTCTCGTTCGCCATGTCCTGGGTCGGCGCCATCGTCGGGATGGCCTCGGGCAGCGTCGAGGTGGCGCAGAGCGCCGGGTTCATCTGGATGTTCCCGGTCACCTTCATCTCGTCGGCGTTCGTCTCGCAGAACACGCTGCCCGGCCCGCTGAAGACCATCGCCGAGTGGAACCCGGTCACCTCGGTCGCAGACTCCGCCCGCGACCTGTTCCACAACCGCATCACCGGCGGCATCCTCGACCGCGGCACCAGCTGGCCCGCCCAGCACGCCCCGCTCTACGCGACCCTCTGGTGCATCGGCCTGCTCGCCGTCTTCATGCCGCTGGCCATCGCCAAGTACCGCAAGGTGGCCAGCAAGTAGCCATGAGGATCATGCCGCTCGGGGACTCGATCACCGACGGGGACGGGAGCACGGACGGCGGCGGTTACCGGCGGCTGCTGAGCCGGGCGCTGGCCGAGGCCGGACACGACGCGGTGTTCGTCGGCTCGGTGCGCGACGAGGTGGCCGGGCTCGACCACGAAGGCCATCCCGGCTGGGAGATCGACGACCTCACCGGGCAGGTCGAAGGCTGGCTCACCGGCGCGCGGCCGGACGCGGTGCTGCTGCACATCGGCACCAACGATCTCGGCCGCGCGCTGGACCTGCCCGGCGCGCCCGCCCGGCTCGGCACCCTGATCGACACGATCCTCCGCACCGCCCCGACGGTCACCCTCCACGTCGCCTCCCTCGCCGCGGTCGGCACCGACGACCTGCAACGCCTCGTCGACGCCTTCAACGCCGAGATCCCCCGCCTGGTCAAGGAACGCGTCCGAGCCGGCTTCGACGTCCGCTGCGTCGACATCGCCGCCCGGCTCACCCGCACCCACGCCGCGGACCGGCTGCACCCCAACGATCTCGGCTACGCCGTCATGGCCGACACCTGGTTCGCCGCGCTGACCCGGCGTGTTGGCCCCTGACGTCGCCATGTTGGCCCCTGACGTCGCCGTGTTGGCGTCTGGCGTCGCCGTGTTGGCCGCTGGTGCGGTGGGCACGAGTGGAGGGGGACGGTTGCCCGGGATCGGTGTCGCCGTCACGAGCCAACACGGCGACACGATCGGCCAACACACCGTCGCCGCGGGCCAACACACCGACGTGGGCCGCCAACACGCCCGGTCAGGAGCGTGGGCGGACCACCGGGAGCCGGTCCAGCTCGAAGCCGAAGATCGTCCGGTAGACGTCGAAGATCTCCGTCTCGCCGGCGAGCGTGGTCTCGGTGCGGGTGTCACCGACGGTGGTGATCAGGCGGTCGCCACTGATCGAGATCCGGCCGTCCTCCGTGCGCAGCGAGCACATCAGGCTCTGGGTGAAGTGCGACGCCGGCGAGGTCTGCTGCCACCACGAGCCGACCTCGAACTCCTCGAGTTCTCGTGGCCGCTGCTCCATCCGGTACTGCGGCACCCCGTCGCGCAGCACCTCGACGTCCCCGTGCGGGGCGTCCACGACCAGGAACTTCCCGTCCGGGTCGTCCTGCGCGTCCGGCCAGTCGAGCCGGAGCGGGTACCGGCTGTGCTTGCCGAAGCCCACGTCGGCGAGCCACCGCTCACCGTCAAGCTCGACGACCAGCGCCAGGTGGTCGAACGGGATGCCCAGCGTGCCGTCCTCGCCGAACACCCGCGCCGCCCGCCGGCGGACCTGAAACCCCAGCGCGGCAAGCAAAGCCGCGAACGCGCCGTTGAGCTCGTAGCAGAACCCGCCACGCCGCCGCCGGACGATCTTGTCGACCAGCGCGGCCTCGTCCAGGGTGATCGCCTCGTCCAGGTGGATGCCCAGGTTCTCGAACGGCACCGTGCTCAGGTGCCGCTCGTGCAGCTCCCGCAACAACCCCAGGCTCGGCGCACCAGCCGGCCCAGGTAGCCCGATCCTGCGCAGGTACGCCGCGGCGGTCTCATGGTCCATCCACCCACTGTGCCTCATGCGGAACGTGGGTTGTGCGCAGCGGAGTCCGTGGGCGACCAACGCAACCTCAGGGGACCGTGGCGGTACTCAGCCACAATCCACCGGATGTCCGCACTGCTCGCTGGGACGCAACCAACACATCAAAATTCCGGGGAGGCGGACTATCAACCGGCCCCGCTGAGCCTCGCCAGTTCGCGCTCGGCCTCCGGGGTGGAGCTGATCACCCGGGCGGCGTCGGCCAGCCGGAACCGGACGAAGGACGCCTGGGCGGACAGGTCGGCGTCCGGCTCGCCGTCGAGGTAGGTCTGCCAGCTGGCGACCGGGATCGGCGCGGTCATCCCCTCGAACCGGGCGGCGAGCGACCACTGCCCGCGCTCCACCGTGATCAGCACAAACGCCTCGAGCCAGTGCCCCTCGGTGTGCACCGGCCCCTGCAGCAGCAGGTGCCGGCGGCCCTCCTCGAGCACGTCGAATCCCTGGCCGGCGAGGTCCGCGCACATGTCCGCGACCGGCCGGGGGAACTCAAGCTCCGTCACCGCCATAAGCATCCTCCGCATCCCGGACAGGGTCCCGAGCAGCGGTGCACTCCCGATCGATGGTGGCTCAACGCGTGCTGAATGGGCGCGTTTATTCTTGGCGGATCCGAGGTATGTCTCGTTGACGAGCAACCCGACCCCGCTCCCACCCGTCCCTTCACCAGAGCGTCCAGGAAAGTCGGGGCTGGAGGCGAGGTAGCCATGACACGTAGCAAGCTTCTCTCGGTGACCGGAATCGCGATGGTCGCCCTGTGCGCCGCCGCGTGCAGCGGGGCCGTCTCGGGAGGGTCGGCCGCGCCGGCGGTGCCGACCGTCGGTTCGTCGACGGCCAGCTCACCGGCGCCGTCCACCTCGGAACCGCCCAGCGCGGTGCCACCGGCCGCGCCGGCCGAGCAGCCCGCGCCCGCCGCACCGCCCGAGGCCGCGGCGTCCAGCGACTGCAAGGCGGCCGAGCTGACGTTGTCCCTGGGACACGGCGAAGGAGCCGCGGGCACGGTGTACCGCCCGCTGCGGTTCACCAACAAGGGCAGCCGCACCTGCACCATCCAGGGCTTCCCCGGGGTGTCCTATGTAGCCGGTGCGGACGGTCACCAGGTCGGCCCGGCCGCGTTCCGGGTCGGCACCAAGGGCCCGGCCATCGCGCTCGCACCCGGTGCGACCGTGAACGCTCCGGTCGGCTTCACCCAGGTGCGCAACTTCGACGCCCGCGCGTGCCGGCCGACCGCGGTGAACGGCCTGCGGGTGTACCCGCCGCACGACACCGCCGCCATGTTCGTGCCGATGGACGGCACGGGCTGCGCCGGAAACCCGCCGGGCAACCAGCTCGTGGTCAAGACCGTCCAAAGTGGAGCGGGGGCCTAGTCTGGGAAGGAATGTGACATTGCCGCGTTAGAAGGAAAGCAATGTGACATTCATTCCTGGTCCATCAGCCCGGTGCGCCAGGCCCAGGCGGCGATCTCCACCCGGTTCCGGGCGCCGATCTTCGCCTGGACCGCGGCCAGATGCGTCTTCACCGTCGACAGTGACAGGTACAGCTCGGTGCCGATCTCGGTGTTGGTCAACCCGCGCGCGGCCGCCCGCGCCACGTCCAGTTCCCGCGCGGTCAGCGGCTCGGCCGGCGTGTCCGCCGGGTCCGCCGCGTGCGGCTTGGCGTAGTGCCGCAGCAGCCGCACGGTGATCTGCGGCGACACCAGCGCGTCGCCGCGGGCGGCCGCCCGCACGGCCTCCATGAGCAGCGCCGGCCCGGCGTCCTTGAGCAGGAACCCGCTGGCGCCGTTGGACAAGGCACTGTGCACGTACTCGTCGAGGTCGAACGTGGTCACCACGACGACCTTCAACGGATCCGCCACCCCCGGCCCGGCCAGCGCCTTCGTCACCTCGAGCCCGTCCATGCCCGGCATCCGCACGTCCAGCAGGCACACGTCCGGCCGCAGCTCGCGGGCCCGCCGCACCGCCTCGACCCCGTCCGGAACGTCCGCGACCACCTCGATGTCGTCCTGCGTCTCCAGGATCATCCGGAATCCGGCCCGGACCATCTCCTGGTCGTCCGCGATCAACACTTTGATCAATTCGTGCCCCTCAGGGGAAGTGCCACCTTCACGACCCAGCCGCCGTCGCCGCCCGGGCCGGCGCTGAAGAAGCCACCGAGCAGTTCGACCCGCTCGCGCATGCCGATCAGACCGTAACCACCGGACCCGCCCGCCGGATCGCTCCGCCGCGCCGTGCCGTCGTCTTTCACGAAAACGTTGAGCTGGTCGCCATAGTCGCCGTAGCCCTTGGCCACCCCGACGAACACGCTGGTCGCGCCGGCCGCGTGCTTGCTCACGTTGGTCAGCGACTCCTGCACCAGCCGCAGCACCGACCGGCCCATCTCGACCGGCAGCGTCTCCGGCAACGACAGTTCCAAGTGGACAGATGGCCCGGTGAACCCGGCCACCAGCGCCCGGATGTCCGCGGCCAGATCGCTGGTCGCCTGCCGCGCCGCCGTCGACTCCCCGGCCGGCTCGGCCCCGCGCAGACTCCCGACCAGCATCCGCATCGCCGTCAGCGCCTCGGTCCCGCTGTTCTCGATCTTCTCCAACGCCCCCACCGCGACGGCCGGGTCCCGCTCCGCCACCATCCGCGCCGCCTGCGCCGCCACCACCATGCCGGTGACATGGTGCGCCACCACGTCGTGCAGCTCCCGCGCCAGCGCCATCCGCTCCGCCTGCCGTACCCCGGTCACCGCCACCCGCATCGTCCGGCCGCGGTCCGCGTCCCGAGCCCGGAAGTACAGCCCCGCGATCACGGAGATGACCAGCAGGAACCCCAACGGCAGCACCGCGTCTTTACGACGCGCGACCGGCTCCAGGTTCGCCACCACCAACGCCGCCACGCTCCACACCGCCGGTCGTGTCGCGGCGTACCGGGTGACGAACGCGACCAGCGCCATCCCGGCGGCGAGCTGCGACAACGTGAACGGCAGATCCCTGGACGAACTCACGAAGGCCAGCGCCGGCAGCGTCGTCACCGCCGTCGCACCCGCCCCGATCAGCGCACACCGCACCGGAAACCGCGGCGCGAAAAACGCACACACCGCGGTCACCATCGCCCCGGCCACCGCCAGCATCTGCAGCACCTCACGGTGCACATCCAGCCCGAACGCCGAAAACCCACCCCCGGTCGCACCGATGTCGAACAGCAGCAACACCGTCAGCGCCGCCCCCAACGGCCACTGCCGCCGCACCAGCGCGTTCAGCTCGGACCCGCCGCCCTGCTCCCGCCGCAGGTACAACCCCGCCGTCACACAGATCACCAGCAACGCCAACCCGAACCCCAGTGACGCGAACTCGTACCTCCCACGCTCCCGAATCCCCACCGCCCCCAGCGCCGCGATCACCAGCGCCGCCACCCCCAGCACCGCGACCTCCGCCTGCGCCCGCCACGCCACCAGCACCACCAGCGCCCCGCCCGCCAGCACCTCCGACAGCAGCAAGCTCTCGATCCCCACCCACTGCGGCACCGTCCCCGTCGCCCTGATCACCACCGACGACCCGATCAGCACCGCTCCCGCCCCCGCCGCCGCCACCCCCGGCCACCGCACCCCCAGATACACACACCCCAGCAGCGCCGCCGCCCCCGGCAACGCGAACACATACCCCCGGCTCCCCCCCGCCGCCGACAGCACCACATCAACCAGGAACGCCGCACCCAGCAGCCCCACCAACCACCGCCGCGACTCCGTAAGCCCGTTCACAGCAGCTCAACCTATTGCCCCCACCCCCACCCCACCTCGGCCAACCGGCGCCCCCACCTCAGCCGATCGGCCACTTCCCCCGTGTCATTCCCGGCCGTCCGGCGCCCCACCCCGCCCGTCCGGCCGATCCGCCCCCCACCGTCCACAAGCGACGCTGGACCCATGTTGATGCTGCTACTGACCTGGACCGGCGCCGTCCTCGGCCTGACCATCCTCCTTCTGATGGCCCTCACCCCACTCATCGTCAGGCTGGACGCGCTACCCCGTCGCCAAGGCAAGAAGCACCAGAATCACCACAACCACCACGATGACGCCCAGCAGCGGAAATCCCCTCAACCGCGCCCGCCGTCGGTGGTGAGAGCGCACTGGTAAGCCCAGCCGGTAGTGCCTACGAACCCAAGGCATGAGTACCTCCCGAGACTTCCCCGGCTTACGGGGTACCCACACCACACGCCGCTACCACGCGCGTCAGCGCGTGTCTCTCGGGCACGGAGGGCCGGTGACGCGCGGTTGTGAGGTCGGTGATCCGGACGATTCCGGTTTCACCGCGAAGATCACGTGTCGCGATCACCCGGCCCTCATGGGGACGGGCGAAATCGATGGTGTCGGCACGGACGCCGGGCGGGGCGGTGCAAACGGGTCGATGATCCGTCGCCCTGTGCTGTCCGGCCCTGCGTCAGATTCGCCGACGGCACAGACGGCGCCGATCCATCGGTCAATCGTAGCCGTGGAAGGTGTTGATCAGCAAAGTCTTCGGTACCTGGTCGACAGGTTGAACAATCACCAGCGCACCGTCGCCACGATCGACGGTCCGGTCACGGTGCCGTTCAGCAACGCCGCTCCGTGTCAACGCGGTATCGAGCAGGTTGTACATCACCTGGCGCAGCCGGGCCTTCAATGCATGCCGGGGAAATTCACTACGACAGCCGCGGACCGTTCGGCGAAGCGCTCGACATTGCCTGCAGGCTCGTCGACGCACCGGAACTCAAGCAAGCGACGAGATCCACGTCGGCGCCGCTGGTATTGGCGGTGTCGGATCACATCTTCCAGTCGGTCGTCAGGCACCGGTATAGCGGTATCGACGACAACGCATATCAGCCCCTCGTACGGATGGATATCGGTGGGCGGGAGCATCGTGGATGGATATCTGTGCCCGACACGACGTTCCTGATCCATTGAGTGCTCGTGGGAACGAGCAGCCCGATCACTCCGCTCGATCCCAATGCCGTCAGCTGGCCCGGCGCGGGGCGGGGGTGCGTTGGACGGTGCGGCGGAGGCGGTTGAGGGCGCGGTGTTGGGCTACGCGGACGGCGTCGGCGGTGGTGCCGACCATGTCGGCGGTTTCCTGGGCGGAGAGGCCCAGGACGATGCGCATGATGAGGATGTCGCGTTGGCGGGGGGTCAACATCCGCAACAGGCCGCCGGTGCGTTCGACGAGTTCGCGGCGGAGGGTGATCTGCTCGGGATCCTCGTCCTCGACCATGATGTCGGGGGTTTCGGAGGTGGGCTGGGAGCGGTCGCGGGCGGCGGCGCGGTGAACGTCGGCGACCTTGTGCGCGGCGATGCCGTAGACGAAGGACAGGAAGGGGCGACCGAGTTGCTTGTACGTGGGGAGGGCACGGAAGACGGCCAGGCAGACTTCCTGGGCGACGTCGTCGGCGGCGACGAAGGTGCGCTGGACGCGGCCGAGCTTGGTGCGGCAGTAGCGCACGACGATGGGGCGCAGGAACGCCAGGAGGTCACCGGCGGCGACGCCGTCGCCGCCGACCGCGGCGGCCACCGCGTCGTCGAGGTTGGTCCGGTCCACGCGGCGCGGCGCCGGGATGGAACCCTCCCAGGTCGCCTCTAGCTGGGCCAGGTCAACCTCTGGCTCGACTGTGCACAACATTGCACGCCTCCCGAACGTTTTCCACTGCTCCAAGAGAGCACGTGGGGAGGCGCCAAATACCTGGACGGCGATTTTGTATCCCGGACGAACCAAACTGCTGCCCCAATGGGCATACGCTCCGCACTCGGCGTGTGCGGACAGTCACCCACTGCGGGAAAGGGTCTGGTTGGCGAGCATGTCAATCACATCATCGAGCCGGTGGCGCCGTTCGTAAGCGGCCCGCTGCCGCGCGGCGCCGCCGCCGTGAACCCGGAGCCACGCCAGCATGTCGTCGACGAAGGACAGTTCGCCGGTTTGGCGCAGCTCGCGAGCGACCCGGTCGCGCAAATGCGAAAGAATTTCGTGCACCGGCGACAGTTCCCCGGACTCCGGATGCGGGCAGTGCCCTTCCAGCCCGTCCCGAGCCGCCCGCCACAACCCGGCCCGCAGCACCTCCTGCGGCACCCGGCGCGCCGGGTGCGTCGAGTCGAGTGCCTGCCCGGCCAGCGCCCGCACCAGCACTCCGTAGAGCGCCGCCTCTTCGGCCGTGCCGGCGGTGTCGCACACCCGCATCTCCAGGGTCGGCTGGTGCTCGGACGGCCGGACGTCCCAGTAGACCATCTTCCTGTCCAGGACCGCCCCGGTGCGCACGATCGCCTGCACCGTGGCCTCGTAGTCCGACACCGACTCCAGGTACGGCGGTGGCCCGGCGGTGTGCCAGCGTGCCCACAGCAGGTACCGGGAGCTCGCGTACCCGCTGATGTGCCCGTTGTTGAACGGCGAGTTCGCCGACAGCGCCAGGAACACCGGCAGCCACGGCCGCAGGTGGTTGCCGACCCGCACGGCGTGCCCGCGGTCGGCGATGCCCACGTGCACGTGGCAGCCGCAGGTGGTCCCGGTGAACACCAGCGCGCCGAAGTACTCGGCCATCCGCTGGTACCGGGCGATCGGGCTGATCGCGGACTGGTCGAACTGGGCGGAGACCGGGGTGCCGGTGCCGACCAGCCGGGCGCCGAGCACCCCCGCGCTCCCGGCCAGCCGCTTGCGCAATCCGCGCAGGTCGTCGAGCAGCTCGATGCCGTTGCGGCAGACCGCGGACGCCGACTCGACCTGGCAACGCAGCAGCTCGGCCTGGATGCGGACGCCGTCCAGGCCCGCGCCGGCGAGCGTCCCGCCGGCCTGCTGCACCAGCCGCCCGTCGGCGCCGACCAGGAAGAACTCCTCCTCGACACCGACCGTCAGTTCCGTCACATATCTGGATTACCAGCACCGACAGGGATTCCCGAAACTTGAACATGTTCAACTCCTGTCCTACGCTCTTTTTGAACGTGTTCAAAACAGGAGGGAGGAGGTTGTGGAACCAGTCATGACGACGTACGTCATCTACCTGCTGCTCAGCGTGGCGCTGACGGTGTGGGTGGCGTCGGGTGGTGGAGACGCTCGCGGTGAAGCTCGGCACGGTTGCCCTAGTGCTCGGTGGGGTGCACTTGGTCAACGTCTGGGTGTTCAACAGGTTTCGCCGGCGCCGGATGGATGAGCGGAACCTCCGGGGCAAGCGGCCGAGCACGATTCAGGTCGAGCCGGCGCCACCGCTGACGTGACGGCGATACCGTGACCCTCGTGTCAGAGCCCCAGGAACAGGCCGTAGCCGGCCGGACGCCGAGGAGCGAGGCGACCCGCACCCGGATCGTCGAGGCCGCGCTGCGCCTGTTCGGGGAGAACGGCTACGACCGGACCACGATGCGTGCGATCGCTCGGGAGGCCGGGGTCTCGGTCGGCAACGCGTACTACTACTTCAAGTCCAAAGAGGAACTGGTCCAGGGTTTCTACGACCGGATCGCCGAGCTGCACGGCCGGCAGAGCGCGGATGTCCTGGCCGTCCAGCGGGACTTCGCCGGCCGCCTGCGCGGCGTGATGCTCGGATGGCTGGACGTGGCCGCGCCGTACCACGAGTTCGGGCGGCAGTTCTTCGTCAACGCGGCGGACCCGGAGAGCCCGCTCAGCCCGTTCTCGCCGGAGTCCAGCCCCGCCCGGGACGCCCAGATCGCCATTCACCGCGCGGTGGTCGAGGGCTCCGACACCCGGATCGACCCGGCGCTGCGGGTCGACCTGCCGGAGCTGCTGTGGCTTTACCACATGGGCGTGGTGCTGTTCTGGGTGCACGACCGCTCGCCGGGCTGCCGCCGGACCCGGATGCTGGTCGAGCGCACGGTGCCGCTGCTGGACCGGGTGGTGGGGCTGTCCCGGCTGCGGGTGCTGCGGCCGGTCACCGGAGAGATTATGGCGCTGATCAGGGACCTGATGCGGCCGGACGCTTGACAGCCTCGCCCGGTCTGATGGAACCTGAGGTAACTGTTACGACCGGTAACACCTCGGGAGGACCGCCATGGCGAGGGCCCTGCAACCGAAGGACCGCGACCTCACCGCGACCCGGCTGCTCGAGTCGTCGGTGCGCAATTCCTACGACCCGCTGCTCGACATCGACTGGGACGCCCCGGTCGAGCCGGACAAGGGCTACCTCCCGCCCGAGCGGGTTTCCTTGTACGGCACCGAGTTGTGGGACTCGCTGTCGGCGGAGCAGCGGATCGAACTGGCCAAGCACGAGGTCGGCAGCACGGCCAGCGTCGGCCTGTGGACCGAGATCGTGCTGATGCAGCTGCTCGCCCGCTACGCCGAGGGCCTCGACCCGCGCAGCCCGCACGCCCAGTACGCGCTCACCGAGATCGGCGACGAGACCCGGCACTCGATCATGTTCGCCAAGGCCCTGACCCGCTTCGGCGTCCCCGCCTACGGCCCGCCCCGCGTGGTGCGCAAGCTCAGCCCACTCTTCAAGTCCGTGGTCGGCGGCGCCTCGATGTTTGCCTCGGTCCTCGTCGTCGAGGAGATGACCGACCGCCTCCAACGCTCCACGGTGGACGACGAAACCGTGCAACCGTTGATCCGCATGGTCAACCGCATCCACGTGATCGAGGAGGCCCGGCACGTCCGCTACGCCCGCGAGGAGCTCGTCCGCGAGCTGCAGAACGTCAGCCGCCCCATGCTCGAACTGCACCGCACGGTGACCGCGGTCGTCGCCTACACCGTCGCCGACATCCTCGTCCACCCCCGCGTGTATGCGGCCGTCGGCCTCGACCCCAAGCAGGCCCGCGCCGTTGCCGCCGCCAACCCCCACCACCACGAAACCCTGCGCTGGATGGCCGAGAAGATCGTCGCCTTCCTCACCGACGTCGGCATGATCGGCGGCCCCTCCACAGCGTTGTGGCGGAGTGCGCACCTGATCTGATCGGCAGCGGGATGCGATGAAGGGGGCCTTTCTCACGCCCAGCGCGAGGAAGGCCCCCTTCATCGCACCCCCAACCCGCAGTGTTGATCAAGGCGCACGATGGTGCAGCCGCGGAGTTCGCGGATGAGGTGGGCGGCGTGGGTCCAGCGGAGGGCGGGGTCGTCGAGGGGGACGATGTCGCCGCCGATCGCGGTGGGGAAGGGGAGGGTGGGGCGGTAGCGGATGCCGTAGACGGCGGCGACTTCGGAGTGGCGGACGCGGAGGGCGGCGTAGCCCTGGCGGAGGTTGGGGCAGTGGCGGACGGAGAGCTGGGCGCAGGGGAGGCAGACCGGGGGTTCGGAGCAGGCCATGCCTTCCGGCCAGTTCGGCCAGTCGCGGAAGTCGCGGACGAGCCAGAGGGTGCCCTGGTCGTTGTGGTCGGGTTGGCCGGCGCAGATGGCGCACAGGAGCTTGGTCATGGCGCGGCGCTGGCGGAGGGGGTGGATCTTGCCGAACTCGGGGCGGCCGCGGCCGGGGAGCGACGGGACGCGGGGCCACAGGACGCCGTGTTTGTCGCGGTCGAGGAGGCATTCGTCGGTGTAGGCGATGCCGGAGCGCGGAATGGTGATGAGCGTGGCGGGCTTGGGCTCCTCGCCGCTCCAGGAGACAACGTAGGGTATGCGCATGAACGCAGCGTGATCAATTGGCTACGGGATGCGGAAGGGAGGCGTGAGGGATGATTGATCCCCGACCGAATCGGCTCCTTCGGGCCGCCCGCGAGCGCAGCGGCATGTCCCGCAACGCACTTGCCGAAGCGGTGTGCCTGTGGCTGGCGCGGCAGGACCCCAAAGGGCGGGACGTGGCCTTCGACGCCAACCACCTCGGCAAGATCGAGCGCGGAATCGTTCAGCGCCCCCGTGCGCCCTACGTCGCCGCGCTGTGCGCCATATTGGGGACAACCGAAGCCGACCTCGGTTTTGATCATTCAAGTCGTGCTACACCTGAGGATGTGGACCGCCAGGCATTTCTGCAGGTAGCGCTCGGCGCAGGAGCGGGCGCACTGGTCACACGGCACTTTGCTGATCATGACTCGACCGATCTCGTGGCAACGATTGCCGGTCCAACCGGCCACTACCGGCGAATGTCGGACGCGGTGTCGACCACCGAGCTGAGTCCGGCAGTCGAGGCACACCTGCGGTTGGCAACCAATGTCGTGACGAACATGCTGCCAACCCGCGAGGGCTTCGCGGCACTGAGCGAGGCCGCCATGATCGCGGCATGGGTGGCGAGGGAACGGGACGATCAGGGAACAGCGCGCCGGCACTACGCCGAAGCCGTGCACTACGCCGAGCGGGCGCAGCATCCATTCCTGGCGATCTTCATACTGGTTTCCCGTGGCCATTTCGCGGTGGAGAGCAGCGACCCCAGAGCTGGGTTGGCGCTGTACCAGCAAGCCCGGAGCGGGCTGGAGCAAACGAGCGCTCCGCGGGCCGCGCATGCCTGGCTCGCGGCCTTCTGTGCCGATGCCCATGCGGAGGCGGGAGACCGGAGAGAGGCCCTCGCCGAGTTGCACCGAGCGGAATCGAGAGTCGGTGGCGAACTGCGCTGGCCCTGGGTCGTGGGGTACGAGGAAGGAGTGGCGCACTACGAGGCGTGCACCTTGGCGAAACTGGACGATCTGACCGGCGCGCGGTCCTCTTTCGCCGCCGCGGCGCCTGGATTGGCGCCGAAGCCGCTCGCGATGGCGCAAGCTCACCACGCGGGTGTGCTCGCTCGCACCGGTCACCTCGATGAGGCCCGTGCCTTGGCGATGGAGGCATTTTCCACCGCCAGGCAGTACGGGTCCGACCGTATTGTTCAGAAGGTTCGTTCTCTGCCCGTCTCCTTCAATGATGCCGACGTGACGTAGTAGTAATACCGGTCGCCGTACGGGCCGTCGAGGAACGACAGGTGGTTCAGGGCGATCACACAGTCGGTCGCCGGGCGCCGTCGGCGGAAATAGGCGAAGAGTGCCGAGATCATTTCGATTGCTCCCCAGTGCTGGCTGTATTCTAACCCCAGCCGAGCTCGTGGAGCCGTGCGTCATCCACACCGAAATGATGGGCGATCTCGTGCACCACGGTGATCGCGACCTCTTCCACGACGTCGTCCTCGGTGTCGCAGATGTCGAGGATCGCCTCGCGGTAGATGGAGATCCGGTCGGGGAGGACACCGCTGTAGTGGCTGGTCCGCTCGGTCAGTGCCACGCCGTGGTAGAGGCCGAGGAGCGTGGGGATCTCGGGGTTTCGGTCCTCCACCAGCACGGCCACGTTGTCCATCGCGTCCGCGAACTCCGGAGGGATCAGGTCGAGCGCGTCGGACACCAGCTCTTCGAAGCGCTGGCGGGACATCTCCACGCTCATCGGGACGGCGGTGGGGAGGACGGGGGTGCCGACTCGGCGGGGGCGGCCACCCCGCCGGCGCCCTTCACGGTGCCGGCCACGGGGGAGAGGCCGCTGCCGTCCTGCAGCGCGGCGCCCACCTTGCAGTCGACCTTCCGGGAGCCGGCCGCCCAGCTCGGATCCTGCAGGGTGTCCCAGGTCAGCGACAGCTTCTTCGACGCGAGGTCCAGCCCGTTGGAGTACTCGGCGCCGAGCTGCGCGCACAGCTCGGCGAGCTTCTTGCCCTGCTCCTCGGCGGGCGGGAAGGCCGCGGTGAACGCCTGCGACAGGTCCGCGTTCCCGACCACCTCGATGGCGTGCTGCTTCTCGCAGTCGACCGGGTCGCCGACGCCCTTGTTCTCGGTCAGCGCGAAGCAGGTGCCGGGCGGGAAGATGTTCGACTGGTCCGCCTTGGCGGCCGAGCCGGTGGTCAGCAGGCGGGTGCCCAGAGAGGTCACCCGGTGCACGCCGCAGCGCAGCTTCCGGTCGCCGGAGCGCCACTGGTCGTCGGTCGGCTTCAGCGCGCTCACGCTGTACTTGCCGGTGGGGTCCAGCTTGCCGCCGAGGTAGACCGCCACGCCCTCGGTGCACTTCTCGTTCGCGATCTGCTGCCAGCGCTTCTCGTCCGGCGGCGGTGCGCTCTCCGCGTAGTCCGGCGAGATGTCCACCTGGCTGGTCACCTCGAACACGTGCGGCTGCCCGCAGTCGACCGGGCGCATGGCCCGCGGGTTGTCCGCCGGCCAGTCCAGGCAGGTGCCGCCGGGCGAGTTGAACGCCAGCAGCGCCTCGTCCGCGGCGCTGCTCGCCGAGCCCTTCACCGCCACCGGCCAGGAGAACAGCAGGGTCGCCACCATCAGCCCCAGCGCGCCAACCAACGCCCCCGCCATCACCAGCCGGGTACGCGTCGTCTGCTTCGCGGCCATCGCCCCCCATAATGCCGTGCCGGGACGGTACTCTCCCCGGCGGGAGTGAACATGACAGATAACCAAGAGCCGGAAGGCCAGGAAGAGCCGGAGCCGCAGCGCGGCCGGATGCGCTTCCAGGACGAGACGACCACGCCGCGTGAGGCGACGCTCGGCGAGCAGCGGGCCCGCCGCAAGGCACTCGAACGCGAGGCCGAACAGGAGGCCGCGAGCGCCGAGCTCGAGCGGAAGTCCCGCACGCGCCGGCGGATCCTGGTCGGCAGCGGCGTCACCGTCGGCGTCGTCGCGCTGGTCGCGGTCTGGTACAACGCCGCGTCGCCGAGCGAGGTGACCGCCCGTTGCGTCAGCGACAACGACACGGTGGCCACCGACACGGCGATCTGCGACGACCCGAACTACGTGACCAGCCACGGCGGCTACTCCAGCGGCGGCTTCTTCTTCCTGCCGATCGGCGGTGGCGGGTACAACCGCTACCACTACTACTACGGCGGGTCCGTTGACGCCGGCGGCCGGGTGTCGGGCGGCTCCGTCACGGCGCCGTCCAGCCGGACCACGGTGAAGAGCAGCTCCGGCAAGACCGTGCAGCGCGGCGGTTTCGGCATCAGCGGCGGCAGCAAGAGCGGGGGCAGCTGAGTGCACCGCGAGCGGTCCAGCCCGCGCCGCGACTGGCAGCAGATCGTGGAGTCGCAGGGCCTGGTGTTCGGCACCCCGGCCCGGGACGGGAAGGGATCGCCGCGGCCCTACTGGGACGAGTCCGTGCACTACGTGTTCGACATGGACGAGGTGCTCTCCATCGAGGCCGATGTCGAGCTGCTGCACTCGATGTGCCTGGCCGCCGTGGACAACGTGGTGACCACCGAGCGGTACAAGGACTTCGGCATTCCGGAGTGGGTCTGGCCGTCGATCGCCGAGTCCTGGCGGCGCAGCGACCCGCACCTCTACGGCCGGTTCGACCTGCGTTACGACGGCTCCGGACCGGCGAAGCTGCTGGAGTACAACGCGGACACGCCGACCTCGCTGCTTGAGGCCGCGGTCGTGCAGTGGTATTGGAAGACCGACGTGTTCCCGGACGACGACCAGTGGAACTCGGTGCACGAGAAGCTGGTCGAGCGCTGGGTCGAGATCGGCGACCGGCTGCCGTCCGGCGAGCTGCACTTCACCTGGTCCTCGGCGGACCCGAGCGGTGAGGACCACGTGACTGTGGCCTACCTGCAGGAGACCGCGGCCGAGGGCGGGCTGGACACCGTGGGCCTGGCCATCGAGGAGATCGGCTGGGACCCGGTGCTGAAGCGCTTCGTCGATCTCGAAGAGGCGCCGATGAACACGATCGTCAAGCTCTATCCGTGGGAGTGGGTGGTCGACGAGGAGTTCGGCCGGCACGCCGTGTCCTCGCTGCCGCAGACGCTGTGGATCGAGCCGCTGTGGAAGATGCTGCTCTCCAACAAGGCGCTGCTGGCGGTGCTGTGGGAGATGCACCCCGGGCACCCGAACCTGCTGCCCGCGTTCATCGACGACCCCGGCATGCTCACCGAGTACGTGCGCAAACCGCGGCTGGGGCGCGAGGGGGCGAACATCCAGATCGTCGCGCCGGGCTACGAGACCCAGACCGGTGGCGTCTACGGCGAGGAGGGCTACGTCTACCAGGCGTTCGACCCGCTGCCGGAGTTCGACGGGTACCGGCCGGCGCTGGGTGCTTGGATCGTCGGGGACAACTCCGCCGGCCTCGGCATCCGGGAGACCGCGGGGCTCGTCACCGACGACGGCGCGGCCTTCGTCCCGCACCGCATACCGCAATAAGGCAGGAGGTTCTGTGAGCATTCTGGCCGCGACTTCGAACGTCGCGCTGCCCGAGGGCTACTGGGGAGACCTGGGCGAGAACATCGGCGCGATCGCCCTGTACGCCGTGGTCGGCGTGGTTCTCATGCTGATCGGCTTCTACGCGATCGACTTCACCACTCCCGGCAAGCTCTCCGAGTTGGTGCGCACCGGCAAACCGAACGCGGTGATCGTGACCGCCTCGGGAATGCTGAGCATGGCGCTGATCATCGTGGTGGCCATCCTGACCTCGTTCGGTGACCTGACCGCGGGCCTGATCGGATCCCTGGTGTTCGGCCTGGTCGGGATCGTCGCCCAGGTGCTCGGCGTGCGCCTGCTCGAGTGGATCGCCAGGTTCGACGTGGGCGACACCATCGAGGCGGAGACGTTCGCGCCGGTGAGCGTCGTGGTCGCGGCCGTGCACCTTGCGCTCGGTGGCGTGGTCGCCGTCGCCATCAGCTGATCGGGTCGGGGATAGCCTTGTGCCGACCAACGGAACCTCAGGGGACCGTGACGGCACTCAGGCACAATCCACCCGCCAACCGCACCGCCGGGCTGGAACGCGACGACAGCAGTTAATTCCGGAGAGGCGGACCAGTGATTGACCTCAGGACGCTCCGCGAGAACCCGGATGCCGTGCGCGCCTCGCAGCGTGCCCGCGGTGAGGACGAGGGCCTCGTCGATGCGCTGCTGTCCGCCGACGAGCGGCGCCGCGCGGCCATCGCCCGGGCGGACGCGTTGCGGGCCGAGCAGAAGCAGTTCGGCAAGCAGGTCGGACGGGCCCGCGGCGAGGAGCGAGACGCCTTGCTGGCCAAGGGAAAGGAGCTGGCCGCCGAGGTCAAGGCGGCGGAGGCGGAGCAGACCGACGCCGAGGCGGTGCTGGACGGGGCGCATCGCGCCATCCCCAACATCGTGTACCCCGACGTGCCGCCCGGCGGCGAGGACGACTACGTCGTGCTGAAGCACGTCGGCGAACCGCGCACATTCGACTTCGAGCCGCTCGACCATCTCGACCTCGGCGCCCGGCTCGGCGCCATCGACATGGAGCGCGGCGCGAAGGTCTCCGGCTCCCGGTTCTACTTCCTCACCGGCGTCGGCGCGCAGCTCCAGCTCGCCCTGCTCAACCTGGCCGCCCAGCAGGCCGTGGCGAACGGCTTCACGCTGATGATCCCGCCGGTGCTGGTCCGCCCGGAGATCATGGGCGGCACCGGGTACCTCGGCGCGCACGCCGCCGAGGTGTACCACCTCGCCGACGAGGACCTCTATCTCGTTGGCACCTCGGAGGTTCCGCTCGCCGGCTACCACGCCAACGAGATCCTCGACCTGTCGGCCGGCCCCCGCCGCTACGCCGGCTGGTCGTCCTGCTTCCGCCGCGAAGCCGGCTCCTACGGCAAGGACACCCGCGGCATCATCCGCGTCCACCAGTTCGACAAGGTGGAGATGTTCGTCTACTGCCGCCCCGCGGACGCCGAGGCCGAGCACGCCCGCCTGCTCGCCTGGGAAGAGCAGATGCTCGCCAAGATCGAGGTCCCCTACCGCGTGATCGACACCGCCGCCGGCGACCTCGGCTCCAGCGCCGCCCGCAAGTTCGACGCCGAGGCCTGGCTCCCCACCCAGCAGACCTACCGCGAGCTCACCTCGACCTCCAACTGCACCACCTTCCAGGCCCGCCGCCTCGCCGTCCGCTACCGCGACGAGAACGGCCGCCCCCAAACCGCCGCCACCCTCAACGGCACCCTCGCCACCACCCGCTGGATCGTCGCCATCCTGGAAAACCACCAGCAACCCGACGGCTCCGTGACCGTCCCCGAGGCCCTCCGCCCGCTCCTCGGCCGCGACGTGCTCTCCCCGGTGTGAGCGAGGGAAGCAACGTCACGTTCACTCCCTCAAAGGACGGCTGGTAACGAAGTCAACACGGTGCCACGATAGGCCGGCTGGGGTTCCCTCATCGTCGCCATCCGCTGGGAGGACTGAGTGGCCACGTCGGGATTACTGAGGCTCACCGTCGGGACGCTCGCCGCCGCCCTGATCGCGGCGGTGCTGCCGTTCACTTCGGCGCCGGCTGCGCCGGCGAAGGCGCCGCATGACACCGACACCCCGATGGGCTCCACGATCGCCGCGCACGAGCCCGACGCCGCGCCCAAGCGGATGACCACCCTGAGCGCGCTCGCCCCGGCCGGCGTGCCCGGCATCGACGTGAGCCACTGGCAGGGCCAGATGGACTGGAACGCGTGGGCCGCGAACGGCACGAAGTGGGCCTACATCAAGGCGACCGAGAGCAACTGGTTCATCGACGGCCAGTTCCAGAACAACGCCGCCGGGGCGTACAACGCCGGGCTGATCCGGGGTGCCTACCACTTCGCCGCGCCCAACGAGACGTCAGGCGCGGTGCAGGCGGACTACTTCTTCGCGCACGGTGCCAACTGGACTCCCGACGGCCGCACGCTGCCGCCGGTGCTGGACATCGAGTACGCCCGGGCCCCGCTGGACATGTGCTACGGCATATCCCAGAGCCAGATGGTGGCGTGGGTCGAGGACTTCGTGAACCGGATGCACCAGCTGACCGGGCGCTGGCCGGTGGTCTACACCACCAGGAACTGGTGGCGGGCGTGCACCGGCAACTACGCCGGCCTCGGGCCGCGCAGTCCACTGTGGATCGCCGGGTACCAGGGGAACCCGATCAACCTGCCGTACGGCTGGCCCGGCTGGACCATGTGGCAGTACTCGTCGACCCCGCTCGACCAGGACTCCTTCAACGGCACCGAGGCGGAGCTGCGGGCCCTGGCCACGGGCAGCGACGACGAGGCCATCGCCGCGCACTACGCCAAGCTCGGCGGAGCGGGCAACCTGGGCGACCCGGCCGGCGCGCGGTACGCGGTCCCCGGCGGTGTCGCGCAGGACTACACGAACGGCACGATCTACCTCAGCCCCGGCACCCGCGCCTGGTCGGTCCGCGGCGACATCCGCGCGTTCTACCAGGCGTACGGCGGCCCGGGCAGCCTGATGGGGTTCCCCGGCATGGACGAAGCCGTAGGCAGCTACGGCAACGCGCGGTACGTCCACTTCCAGGCCGCGTCCATCTACTCGGTCCCCAACATCGGCGTCTTCGAGGTGCACGGCGCCATCCGCGAGCAGTACGGGAGCCTCGGCTGGGAGAACTCGGTGCTGGGCTACCCGATCACCAATGAGATGGACGGCGGGGATGGCGTCGGCCGGTTCAACGGGTTCCAGGCCGGCGCGATCTACTGGTCACCGTCGAGCGGCGCCTACGAGCTGCACGGGGACATCTGGGCGCGGTGGGCCCAGCTCGACGCGCAGCGCGGGTTCCTGAAGTACCCGACCACGAACCAGACCACCCGGGACAACATCGGTGCGTTCAACCACTTCCAGGGCGGCTCGCTGTACTGGAGCCCCGGCACCGGCACCCACTGGGTGGTCAACGGGATCCGCGCGGTGTACCTGTCCCTCGACGCCGAGCGCTCCTTCCTCGGCTACCCCACCAGTGACGAGACCAGCCGGGACAACGTCGGCACGTTCAACCACTTCCAGCACGGGTCGCTCTTCTGGAGCCCGAGCAGCGGCATCCATTACGTGATCAACGCGATCTGGGGCAAGTACGCCTCCTACGACTACGAGAAGTCGTTCCTCGGCTACCCCACCACGAACGAGACCAGCCGCGACAACTACGGCACCTTCAACCACTTCGAGCACGGCTCGATCTTCTGGAGCCCGGCCGGCGGCATCCATTCCGTGGTCAACGGGATCCGCGCGGTGTACCTGTCCTACGACGCCGAGCGCTCCTTCCTCGGCTACCCCACCAGTGACGAGACCAGCCGGGACAACGTCGGCACGTTCAACCACTTCCAGTACGGCTCGATCTTCTGGAGCCCGGCCGGCGGCATCCATTACGTGGTCAACGGGATCCGGGCCCGCTACCTTGCACTGAACGCGGAGCTGTCCTACCTGGGCTACCCGATCTCCAACGAGTACGCCATCCCGGGCGGCGCCCGCTCAGACTTCCAGCACGGCTCCATCACCTGGAACGCGGCGACCGGCCAGATCACCGACCGCCCCTACTAGCCCCAAGCCGGGAAGTGAAGGCGAGTCGCCAACCGGCGTGTCCCGCCTTGGCGTAGCCGTGTTCCGGCCTCATGTCGTTGTGTTCCGGCCTCGCGTAGCCGTGTTCCGGCTGTCCGTCAGACCCGGGCCTGATCCGCTCAGGTCACGTGGTCGGCCACGTAGCGGGCGATCTCCAGGGCGCAGGTCGCGGCCGGGGAGGGCGCGTTGAGCACGTGCACCTGATGGGGTGCGGACTCGATGAGGAAGTCGTGCACCAGCGAGCCGTCCGGCAGCAGCGCCTGTGCGCGCACGCCGGAGCCGGCGCGCACGATGTCCGCGCGCTGGACCGCGGGCACCAGCCGGGCGAGGCTGGCCGCGAACCGGCGCCGGGACAGCGACCGCAGCACCTCGTCGACCGCGGTGTGCGGGTACTTCCGGGCCAGCTTCCACAGGCCGGGGAACCGGGCGGCCTCGGCCAGCTCGCGCGGGGAGATGTCGCGCCACCGGTAGCCCTCCCGGCGCAGCGCCAGCACCGCGTTCGGCCCGGCGTGCACGCTGCCGTCCAGCATCCGGGTCAGGTGCACGCCGAGGAACGGCAGCGACGCGTCCGGCACCGGGTAGATCAGCCCGCGGACCAGATGCCGGCGCTCGGGGCGCAGCTCGTAGTACTCGCCGCGGAACGGCACGATCCGCGCCCGCGGGGTGAGCCCGGCCAGGCGCGCGATCCGGTCGCTGTACAGCCCGGCGCAGTTCACCAGCGCGTCGGCGCGGACCACGTCCGATCCGGTCGCCACCTCGACCCCGCCGGAGCGGCCCGGGCGGATCGCCAGCGCCGGGGTCGCCAGCCGCAGCTCCGCGTCCGTGCCGGCCAGCTGGCGCACCAGGGCGTCGCACACCCCCGGGAAGTCGATGATCCCGGTGGTCTCCACCCGCAACGCGGACACGCAGGCGACCTCGGGCTCGTACTCGCGCGCCTGCACCGGATCGATGATCTTCGCCGGCACGCCGTTGGCCTCGGCCCGGTCGGCGAGCACGGCCAGCGCCGGCAATTCCGACTCCGAGGTGGCCACGACCAGCTTGCCGCAGACCTCGACCCGGACCCCGTTGTCCCGCGCGAACTCCACGATCGACCGGCTGCCCGCCACCGCCATCCGGGCCTTGAACGAGCCCGGCTGGTAGTACAGGCCGGCGTGCACCACGTTGGAGTTGTGCCCGGTCTGGTGCGCGGCCCAGCGGGTTTCCTTCTCCAGCACGGTCACCCGGCGGCCGCGGCCGGTCAGCTCGCGAGCCACCGCGAGACCCAGGATGCCGCCACCGATCACCACCACGTGCATCAGAGCAGCCTAGTTGGCCCGAGAACCGAGGTCCGGCCGCGGTGACGAGGGCAGGTAGGGTGGCCGGCGACAACGACATCACGCAGAGTGGCGCAGTGCAGGTGAATGCTCACGATTGGAGATGGGGGAGATGAGTGTGGACACGTCCACCGAAACGGCCGGCGCGGACAGCCACCCGCTGCTTGACGACGTCTCCCGGATGATCGTCGCCCGGTCCTGCTCGGTGCTGTCGCTGGACATCTTCGACACCGTGCTGTGGCGCCGGGTGCCCCGACCGACCGACGCCTTCGCCATCCTGGGCGCGCGGCTGCGGGAGTCCGGACGGTGCCCGTCGTGGCTGACCGACGCGACGTTCCGGCGGATGCGCATCGTCGCCGAGCAGAACGCCCGCACGGACCGCGGCGCGCTGGGCACCGAGGTGTCGCTGTTCGACATCTGGCGGCAGATGCCCCAGCACGTGTTCGGCTCCGCGCTGCTCGAGGAGCTCGTCGAGGCCGAGGTGGCGGTCGAGCGCGAGCTCACCGTGGTGGACCTGGACATCGCCAACCTCATGGCGCTGGCGCGCAAGCACGACACCCCGATCATCCTGGTGTCCGACACCTACTTCACCGAGGACCACCTCCGCCACCTGCTGGACCGCCCCGAGCTGGGCTCGCTGCAGGGCGTGCGGGTGTTCCGGTCCCACCAGCACGGCCTGGACAAGGCCTCCGGGCTGTGGGAGATCGTGCTCAAGGACCTCGGCCGGGAGCCGGAGCAGGTGGTGCACGTCGGCGACAACGAGCTCGCCGACGACGAGGTGCCGGCCGAGCTCGGCATCCGCACCGTGCTGTACACGCGCGTCGACGACCGGTTCGCCGAAACCCTTGAGCGGGAACGGGAAAGCATCGAGCCGTTCGGCCCGTTCGCCACCTGCTTCGACCCGCGGCAGGGCGACTTCGGGCTGACCAGCCTGCGCGCCAAGACGCTCGCGGCGGGTGGCGCGCAGTCCGAGTCGGCGGTGGACGTCGCGTGGCGCTACGGCGGCTCGGTGCTGGGGCCGGTGCTGACCGGGTTCGCCGAGTGGGCCGCGCAGAAGGCGCACACCGAGGGCATTCCCGTGCTCTGGTGCCCCATGCGCGAGGGCGAGATGCTCTCCACCCTGGTCAACAACGCGGCCGAGGCCCGCGGCTGGACCGTCACCGCCAAGCCGATCTGGCTGTCCCGGCACGTGGTGTCGATCGCCGCGCTGGACAGCTTCGACACCGAGTCGGTGTTCGACTTCATCCGGCGCAGCTACCAGCTCTCCGTGCGCCAACTGCTCGCCATGCTGCACATGCGTTCCGGCGACGTGCCGTCACTGGCCAGCGAGCTGGACACGATCCTGGACAACGGGCCGGTCGTCGAGCGGGTCGCGGTGGCGCTGACCGAGGCGCCGCACATCCGCACCCGGCTGGCCAGCCGGGTGACCGCGGTGCGCGACCGGCTGCTGAAGGTGCTGCGGCACAACGGAGCGCTCGACCACCCGGAGATCACCCTGCTGGACCTGGGCTGGGGCGGCACCATCCAGTACTACCTGGCCGAGGTGCTGAAGATCGCGAAGACCGGCGTGACGGCCTCGGGGATGTACCTGGCGACCGACGACCGGTCCGCCCGGGTCTACGTGGCGGGTCTGCGGGCGGAGGGCTACCTCGCCCAGGCCGGCCATCCGCACGAGGTCGCCAGCACGCTGGCCCGCAGCCCCGAGGTGGTCGAGCAGTGCGTGAACGCCCTGTGCGGCTCGCTGATCGACTTCGCCGAGGACGGCTCGCCGGTGCTCGGCCAGGTCGCCGACACCCCGTCGCAGAACGCGGAGCGCACGGCCGTGCAGGACGGCATCCTGGCGTTCCAGCGGCAGTGGCACCGCTACGCCGAGGCCGCCGGTGGCGGGTGGCCGCTGCTCACCGGTGCCGCCCGGGACCGGCTGGCCAACATCCTGGTGTCGGCGCTGCGCATCCCGTCCGCCGACGAGGCCGCGGTGTTCGGCAACTGGCGGCACGAGGACAACTTCGGCTCCTCGGTGATCACCCGCATCCTGGCCGAGGATCTGGTGCCGGCCATCCCGTACATGTCGCCGAACGACCTCAACGACCTCGACATGCGCGACTCGTTCTGGCCGGCGGTCATCGCCGCCTCGGACACCGGTCTCGCCGCGGCCACGAGAGCGCTCGGCACCGGCGCGGTCGACCCGTCGATGTTCGAGCCGTCGGGCGAGCCGTTCGAGACCCAGGTCTGGTACCACACGGTCGACGACAAGTGGCACGAAGGCCCGAGCAAGCGCGTGCGGATCAACCACAACGGGCTTTCCTTCGCCCGCCTGGATTTCGAGGCCGGCGAGACCGACATCGTCTCGTTGATCATTCCCGGCCGCCCGGCGGTGGTCCGGGTCGACTGGATCGAGGCCACGGTGATCGCCGGCGGGCGGCGCATTCCGGACCCGATCCGCTGGGACCAGCCGGAGGACTTCGCCGGGTTCGTCTACCGCGAGTGCCGCTGGCTCGGCGCCAACATGGTCGAGTTCACCTCGCCCACGGCCGCAATGATCCTGCCGCTGGCGGCGCGCAGCGGCGGCCCGGTCACCTCCGCGCGGATCACGGTGGCGTTCGCTATGCTGCCGCAGTCGATGTCGGGATTTGCGCACAAACTCCCCCTTGGTTCCAAAGTAGCGCGCATTTCGGGCCGGTTGCGTGACGAGTACCGGAACCGCGGCGCCGCCGGATTCGCCGCGGGGGCAGCCCGTGTCGCGCTACGCAAGTTGGCAGGACCGCAATGACGCACCTTGTCCATGTCGGCACCCGCGACGATCCGCACGCCCAGGCCCGAAAAGCCAGGCAGCTGCCGATCCTGCTGCACTCGATGTCGATCTTCCGGGAGATATTCGAGATCCTCTTCGACTCCCGGAAGTTGTCCATCGTCATCGAGGTCGGCGTGGAGTCGGGCAAGGTCAGCGGAATGTACGCCGAGCTCGGTGCGGTGGCCGTGCACTGCATCGATCCGCTGCCGACCGACGAGCTGCGCGCGAACCTCGCCCAGAACGACGCCCTGCACCTGGTCGAGGGCTGGTCTCCGGGGGTGCTCGCCGAACTTCCGGTCGCGGACCTCTACGTGCTCGACGGCGATCACAACTACGCGACCGTCCAGGACGAGCTCGCCTGGATCATGGCCAACGCGCCGGACGCGGTGATCGCCATGCACGACGTGCTCTGGCCGTGGCACCGGCGTGACCTCTACTACGAGCCGACGACGGTGCCGGCGGAGCGCAGGCATCCGGCGAGCCACGACGGGCCGACCGTGTGGCACGACGAGCTGACCCCCGGCGGCTTCGTCGGCAACGGCGCCTTCACCGCCGCGTGTCAGGGGGGCGGCGAGCGCAACGGCGTGCTGACCGCCGTCGAGGACGCGCTCGCCACCGCCGGGGGCGACTGGCGGTTCGAGGTCGTGCCCGCCGTCTTCGGGATGGGCGTGCTGCTTCGGGAGAGTTCGCCCGGCGCGGCGGAGATGCTCGAACGGCTCCGCCCTTACACGGAGTCCCGGCTGCTCGCGACCATGGAGAACAACCGGATCGCGCTGTACACCAAGGTGTTGCAGATGCAGTTCGAGGCCGTGGCGCACGGCGACGACGCCGACCGGCTGGCCGAGGCGATCTCCGGCCAGCGGCACGAGATCGACCGCCTGCAGGCCGAGCTGCGGGAGGCCGACGGCCGCCGCCAGAATGAGCTCGACGCGTTGCGGCGGGAGAACGAGCGCCTCCGGACGTTGCTCAGCCGCCGCTTTCGCCAGCGGCTCGCGGGGAGCCTCACCGAGCTCGGCCGGACCGCGAAGGCCCGGCTCCAGGAGCGGGCGCCGCAGCGCTGACCGGCCCGCCGGCCGGTCAGCGCCGCGGACCGGTCAGAGCAGGTCGACCCATTCGCTCCAGCCGGAGGGTGTCCAGGCCAGCTGGAAGACGTTCCCGTCGGTCGTGCGGGTGACGACGACGTCGAGTCGGGTCCCGTTGGCCACCCAGCTGATGCCGGGGCCGAGCTCATCGATGCCACCCGCGGGCGGTTCGAAGGCCACCCAGCCGGTCCAACCGGAGGAGCTGAGCCAGCTCTTCTGGTAGAGGCGGGAGTCGGTGCCGACGCCGAAG
The DNA here is from genome assembly GCF_036002505.1 of Actinophytocola sp. Taxonomy (GTDB): domain Bacteria; phylum Actinomycetota; class Actinomycetes; order Mycobacteriales; family Pseudonocardiaceae; genus DASYTH01. The sequence goes on from NZ_DASYTH010000493.1 coordinate 43,939, forward strand.
ACGTCGATCCGGCGGCCGTTGTTGGTCCACGAAGCCGCGGGCGGGGAGACGAGCACGCCGTCCAGCTTCACCCAGTTGGTCCAACCGATGCTGGACAGCCACGACTTCTGGTACGGAACGCCGTCCTGGTCGCCGGTGACGAAGACGTCGATCCGGGTGCTGTTGGCCCACGTGGCGCTCGGTGCCGAGCCGATGCCGGCTCCGGGCGCGGCGAAGCCGACCCAGTCGGTCCAGCTGGAACCGAGCCAGCTCTTCTGGTACAGGCGGAAGTCGGTGCCGACGCCGAACACGTCGATCCGGCCACCGAACGTCGATGTCGCCGAAGGTCCCTCGACAAGGACGCCGCCCAAGTCCATCCATTCGCTCCAGCCGGTGCTGGTCAGGGTCTTCTGATACAGGTGGCCGTCCGATCCGCCCTTGGCGAAGACGTCGAGACGGCTGAGGTTGGTCGCCCACGTGATGGCCGGGGCGGCGGCGTCGAGGCCGGCGGCGGGCGCTCCCAGGGTGAACCAGTCACTCCACCCGGCATCGACGGTCCAGAACTTGTAGGCCAGTTCGCCCTGGAAGCTCTGGACGATGTCGAGCGAGAACCCATCGGCCGTCCACGCCGCCGATGGCTTCGAAACTCCCACGATTGCTGTCGCCCCGAACTCCCCGCGCGGCGACGTTGCCACCGCCCCTGACGTCCGCGGCAGGGTGGTGTCGTTCGGTCGCGGCTCGGCCGAGCCTGCCTGGACGGCGCCGACGCCGGCAAGAGTCAAAGCCATCGTGAGGATGAGTAACAGCAGTCGAGTGGTCCGAACCATTCGAGATCCCTCCAGTCGTGTCCATCCAATGTGGACGAGCGGATGGGATCACAGCGCCATCACGTGCCTGCGACCCCATCAGACCACGGCCGACGCCGGATTCTTGCTGCCCCAGCAGGTCCCCTTTTACCGGCCGTCGCCCGTACCATCGCTGCCGGCCGAGTGGCGTTACCGGCGGTTCGGAGCACGGCGCAAACCCACCGCCGAAATTGACACAGGTGTGAATTGCCTGCAGACCACAGTTGATCTGCAGACAAAGGATTTGATCAGTTTAGGTGGCCGGCACCGCGACGAGCTCCACGTTCGTCGCGAACTGGTTGAGGCCCGGGATGCGGGCGAGGAATTGGTTGGCGGCCCAGATGATGCCAGCCAGCCGTTGTCCGAGGCCACCGGTCAGAGCGGTCAGCGGCAGCATGTTGGCCCGCCGGATCTCCTGCACGCGGAAACCGTTGTCGGTCAGCAGCGTGCGGGCCTCCGGCAAGGTGTAGACCCGGTCGTTCGGGAACTTGCCGTGGTAGTACATGCCCATCAGCTTGGCCAGCCGCTCCAGGTAGGACCGCCGGTTGGCCAGGTTGTAGACGTACAGCGTGCCGCCGGGCCGCAGGATCCGGCGCAGCTCGGCGAGCGACCCGGGCGGGTCGGGGACATGCTCGAGCACCCCGCAGCTGAGCACCGCCTCGAACTGCCCGTCCTCGAAGGGCAGCGCAACTGGCTCGGACGAGTGGTGCACCGAGATGTGCGGATAGAGCTCCAGCGGCTGGACGCTCGGGTCGCCGGGTTCGTAGTCGTACGACGTGACGTCCAGTCCGCGCAGCAGGAGTTGGTTGCTGACCTGTCCGAAGCCACAGCCCCAGTCGAGTACCTTGCCCCCGGGAAGATCGGCCGCAATCCGGTCGGCGATGTGCTGGTACTGCCGCATCTGGGCGCCGGCCCGAACGTTCTTGTCACTGTTGTCGTGCTGGGTCCAGACATCCGCAGTTTCCGACATGGGCCCAGAGGCTACCGGGCCGGGTCAGGGGGTCTGTGTGCTGGGGGCGCACGCGCTGATCCGGTAGAGCTTGCGGCCACCCTCGGCCGCCACGAGCTGGAATCCGCTGCGCGACAGCGGATCGGCGAACCCCGGGTAGTTGTACCGGCGCGGATCGCCGGGCCAGAACTCGGCGTCGCCGATGAGCAGGTAGTCCACGTTCAGCTTGCGGGCCGTCCGGCACACCTCCGGATCGGTCGCCGCGTCGGACAGGTGCCGGGCGAGGTAGGTCTGGTCGGCGGTCGCCGGCGCGGTGAAATGCGGGAAGAGCGGGCGCCGGTCGGCCAGTGCCCACAGCATTCCGCTGCCGTCCCACGGGTTGTTGGCCACCACCGAGCCCGCGGGGATGCGCGGGCCGATGCTGGTCAGGAAGTCCCGCTGGGCGGACGAGGCGAGGACGTCACCGGGCGGCGGCCGCAGGTACTGCACGGCCAGGCGATCGGTTCGGTCGGGCACGTACAGGCCCCGGGTGAGCCCGGCGAGCAGGGCCACCAGCAGGAGGGCCACCGCCGTCGCCGATCCGGCCATCCGGGTCAGCCAGGCGGGCGTCCGGGGCGCGTCAGGCACCCGCGCGACGATCTTCCCGGTGAGGTAGAGGATTCCGGCGACCGCCAGCGGCACGGCGGTGACCGGGAGCATGGCCGCCAGCCGGTAGGAGTCGTTGTACCAGTACCCGACGAACTTCCGGGTGTCCGGCCGGTTCAGCGCCGCGGCCACCACGAACAGGAAGCCGGTCGCCGCGTACGCCGGGACCAGCCACCGGTGCCCGGCCACCTGCAGGCTGGCGAACACCCCGGCCAGGACGACCGCGGACAGCAGCCACAGCGCCTCCCGCCCGTTGGTCGCGTTCAGCAGCACCTCGCCGACCGCCGCCGACGGCGTCTCGAACGGCGGCCAGTGGATCTCCCGGGCGTTCTTGAAGGTGGGGTTCGGGGTCGTCGCGGTCCAGTACCAGGCCGCGCCGAGCACGGCGGCCGCGGCGAGCACTTCGGCGGCGCCGCGCCAGGCCCGGTCCTCCCGCCCGAGTCTCCGCACCCGCCGCAGCAGTGCGTGCCCCACCGGGAACACGCCGAGCACGATGAGGCCGAACAGCGCGCCGGGGTGGGCGAACGTGGCGGCCACCAGCACCACCGCCAGCAGCACCCAGGAGCGCCGCCGGCCCAGCGCGTCGTCCCTGGCCAGCCCGGTGAGGGAGAGCAGGACGGCCAGGCCCGCCGGCATCATCGCCATGCCCAGCGCGTTGGGCCACAGCACACCGAAGCCGAGCAGCCCCCACGGGCCGGCGGCGAACCCGACGCTCAGCACGCCGGTGACGGCCAGCGCGCCGGGGGAGCGGCCGAAGATCTGCCGGGCCAGCAGCACGCAGGACAGCGGCCACAGCACGACCGCGACCACCGCGGAGAGCAGGTTGGCCGCCGCCGGGATGCCGACCCCGGTGCTCGTCACCACGAGTGAGACGAAGTCGTGCCAGGCGGCTGGGTAGAAGCTCGCCGGGGTTCCCGGGGTGCCGAAGTTGGACACCGTCAGTGAGGACCCGTCGCGGGTGTCGAGGATCAGCGCCACCACGTTGTAGTGGAACAGCGCGTCGTAGGTCTGCGAGAGGTTGTCCGGCCGGCCGAACCCGCGCACGATCGCGACCGCGCCGAGCACCAGCCCGCCCAGCAACCCCGCCGCGGCGCCGATACTGACGGCCCGCGGATCCGCCTCCCGGACGACCGGAAACCGCCGGCGGAGCAGAAGAGCGGCTACCCCGATGCCGATCGCGACCACCGCGGCCACCGCGATCGGCAGGGTGGGCGACCACGCGACGCCGACCTTGCCCGCGAGCACGGCCGTCAGCCCCACCAGGGCCACGCTCGCCACCGGTGCGGTCCCCCACGCGGCGACGCTTCGCAGCCCGAGCGCGTAGGCGAATGCCAACCCCGGCAGCACCAGCCACGCGCAGCCGACCAGCGCGGCCGGCACCGCCTCCACCCAGCTCATCGGGCCCTACACCGACACGGTCTGTGCGGGCGCCGCGTCCTCGACCGTCTCCTTCGCCTCGACCGGCGGCGGTGGCGGCGGGGACGAGGCCGGAACCCGGGACGCCCGCCAGTAGAGGAAGAACAGCACCGCGGTGCCGAGGGTGGCCAGCACCAGCGGCAGCGTCACCCCGTAGTGCGGGAACCAGCTGCCGTTGTACGGGTTGAGGCTGATCCACCCCGAACTCCACCGGGCCATGGTCCACGGCAGGCAGATCAGCTGGATGGGCACCAGCAGGAAGGCGAGGAGCCGGGTCATGGAGCGCAGGTTCTCCGGGGTGAGCCCGCGGCGGGACATGACGTACGCGGCGAGCAGCGGCAGGCCCACCGCGCCGGGGAGGAAGTAGCGCCCCTGGTTGAAGTAACCGGTCGTGTTGGCGAGCAGGACCTCGGCGGCGGCCAGGGGGGCGAAGGTGGCGAGGAACAGTGCGCTGAGCCGCCACCGGTCCACCCGGTTCCCCAGCACCAGCGCACCCAGCAGCAGTAGCCCGGCGGCCATGTACCAGACGGCGTAGACCATCCCGGGCAGCGGCGTCTCCGCCCAGCCCATCACGCCGACCATCTGCTGGGTCACGATCGGCCACATGTCGAAGATCTCGCCCCGGAGGATCCGCGCCACCGTCTGGCCCTTGTCGGTGCCGCCGACCTCGGCGGTGTTGGCCAGCAGGGTCCACCCGACCGACGCGAGCACGGCCAGCACGACCACCCCGGACCAGATCCGGACCACCCGCGACCGGGCCAGCTCCCGCAGCCGCGCTTTGGCGGACGGAATGAGCACCGCGCCAACGATGACCGCCAACCACAACACGCCGGCGAACCGCGGCGTGACCAGGACACTGGCGGACACGCCGGCCAGCGCCACCGCCGCCCGGTTGATCCCCTCCCGCTGGTCGTGCACCAGCGAGAGCAGCGCGGCGAACAGGGCGAGGCCCGCGGCGATCTCCACGCCGTTCGGGTTGATCGCCCCGCCGAGGTGGGCGACCATCGGCGTCACCGCGACCACCACCCCGGCCAGCATCGCCTTGTGCCGGGTCCACCGGACGGCGGCGACCACCGCGCAGGCGATGAGCGCCGCCATGGCAGCGCCGTTGAGCAGCCGGGACGCCACGATTCCGCGCCAGTTCGGCTCGAAGCCGAGCGGCCAGCCGGTGATCGCGTAGTACACCGGGTTGTAGCGTGCCGCGGCGACCCAGTACTCCTGGTCGGTCTCGGATCCACCCGGTTCCACCGCGCAGTTGGCCGGGACTGTCAGACGCATGGGGAAGCAGAACGGGCGGCGGTAGAGGCTGTCCGGCACGAGCTGTCCCCGGTCCGCCCCGGCGAGGACGTCCCCGTTCATGATCGCCGCGGCGCGCAGCGCGTGCTGCTGCTCATCGGGCGGTCCATCATACGGGGCCGCGAAGGCCCATCCGGCGAACAGCAACCAGAGGCCGACAAAGGCGACCAGCCACAGCCGGGCTCCCGGCAGCCTGCGTATCACGAACGTGCATACTAGGCGACACCGAATAACGTGATCTGGCCGGTTGGGCCCAGCCGACCGCGGTTTGCGGCGCGCCTGCCCAGCAAAGGAGCACCCAGCGCATGACTCTGTCACACCAGGCCACGCCGGCCCCGGCGATGGAGCGGACTGTGCTGCAGCGAGTGATCATGCCGCGGGACAGCGACCCGCTCGACGTCCGGCCGATGTACCTGGACGAGCCGGAGCACGTGCACTGCCATGTGTCGTCCCGGCGGGCGGTGACCGTCCCGCCGTCCGCGCTGGTCTCGTTCGCCGCCTACTTCAACGCGTTCCCGGCCAGCTACTGGCGCCGGTGGACCACGGTCGACGAGGTGACCCTGCGCCTGTCCGCGCGCGGCGCCGGCCGGGTGGACGTCTACCGCTCCCAGGCCAGCGGCGACATCGTGTACCTGACCGGGCAGCCGGTCCGCAGCCCGGACGGGTGGACGGAGCTGGAGTTCCCGGTCGACATCCGGGCGTTCGAGGACGGCGGCTGGGTCTGGTTCGACGTCTTCACCGACGACACCCCGCTGGAGATCTCCGGCGGGGCCTGGGTGGCCGCCCAGGAGTTGCCGCGCCGCACGGTGTCGGTCGGCATGACCACGTTCAACCGTCCGGACGACTGCGTCGCCTCGCTGCTCGCGCTCGGTGGGGACCCGGCCGTGCTGGACGTGATCGACAAGGTCTACGTGGCCGACCAGGGCACCCGGAAGATCTCCGCGCACCCGCGGTTCGCCGAGGCGGGCGCCGGGCTCGGCGGCCGCCTCGAGGTGATCGAGCAGGCCAATCTGGGTGGCTCCGGCGGGTTCACCCGCGCCCTGTTCGAGTCGCTCGAGCACACCGACGTCGACCAGATCCTGCTGATGGACGACGACATCATGCTCGAGCCGGACAGTGTCCTGCGGGCCAACGCGTTCGCCCGGGCCGCGGCGTCGCCGGTGATCGTCGGCTGCCACATGCTGAACCTGCAGGCCCGGTCCCGGCTGCACAGCATGGGCGAGGTGGTCGACCTCGGCACGTGCATGTGGCGGGCCGCCCCGGGCGCGATCGAGGACCACGACTTCGCCGCGCACTCGCTGCGCTCGACCAAGGAGCTGCACCGGCGGATCGACGTCACCTACAACGGCTGGTGGAGCTGCCTGTTCCCGCGCGAGGTGATCGAGCGGACCGGGCTGCCGCTGCCGCTGTTCATCAAGTGGGAGGACGCGGAGTACTCGCTGCGCGCGCTGGCGGCCGGCTTTCCCACGGTGAGCCTGCCGGGTGCCGCGGTGTGGCACATGCCGTGGACGAACAAGAACGACAGCACCGACTGGACCGCTTACTTCCACCTGCGCAACCGGCTGGTCCTGGCCGCCCTGCACACCCCGTACGACGTGCGGAAGACGTTGCTGCGTCAGGGGTTGCGCGCCACCCTCGGCCGGCTGCTGAACATGCAGTACTCCACCGTGGCCATCGAGCAGAAGGCGCTCGAGGATTTCATGGCCGGACCGGACCGGCTGTTCGACATGCTGGGCGGCACGCTCCCGGAGATCCAGGCGCTGCGCGCGGAGTACTCGGACGCGCGCGTGCTGAACTCGGCCCGCGCGTTCCCGCCGCCCACGTTCGACATGGTCCAGGCCGAGCGGATGCTGCACCGCCCGGAGAACCCGGTCAAGCTGGCCTTGCGGGCGTCCGAGGCGCTGCTGCACAACCTGCGCAAGCCCGATGCCTCGGCGGCGGACCGCCCGCAGGTGAACGTGCCGTCCGCGAGCGCACGCTGGTACCTGCTCGGAAACCTCGACAGCGCAACGGTTTCCAACGCAGACGGCAGCGGGGTGGCGTTCCGGCACCGGGATCCCAAGCTGTTCCGCGAGCTGTCCCGCCAGGCCGCACAGAACTACCGCCGGCTGATCCGCGAGTGGCCGCGGCTGCGCGAGACGTACCGCGCCGCGCTGCCGGAGCTCACCTCCGTCGAGTCCTGGCGCAAGGTCTTCGAGAGCTAGCCGCCGACCCTACGAAAGCATCGGAAAGGGACCCCAGGTGCCAAGCATTCACGTGATGCGAACCGAAATGAACAGGATCGTCACCAGCCTGCGTTCCCTGGTCAAGGAGCAGGGGTTGGCGACGACCAGCAGCCGTATCGCCGCGGTGGCCCGCGGTCAGCTCACCTACCCGATCATCCGCGCCCGCCGGCAGAACGACCGGTTCAGCTTCCGCGGTCAGGACCTTCCCTACGCGTTCGCCCGCTACAACAACTCGTTCCTGAACGAGCGGACCGTCGAGATCGCCATCGCCGATTATTTCCTGGCCGCCGGCAAGGGCCGCCTGCTGGAGATCGGCAACGTCCTCGCGCACTACGGGCACCCCGGGCACACGGTGGTGGACAAGTACGAGACCATCCCCGGCGTGCTCAACGTCGACATCGTCGACTTCAAGCCGGAAGAGCCCTTTGACACCGTGGTGGCCATCTCCACGCTCGAGCACGTCGGCTGGGACGAGGAGCCGCGCGAGCCGGACAAGATCCTCCGCGCGGTCGAGGCCGTCCGGGCCTGCATGGCCGACGGCGGACGCCTGCTGATCACCCTGCCGATCGGCTACAACCGACGCCTCGACGACGCCCTCCGTGCCGGCGAGATCAAGTTCCCCCAGGAAAGCTGGCTGGTCCGCATCAACCAGCGCAACGACTGGGTGGAGGCTGACCGCGACGAGTGTCTCACCCGCAAGTACGGCGAACCCTTCACCGGCGCCAACGGCCTGTACGTCGGGACGATCTAGGACCAGCGCATGTTTCCTGGAGGGATTCTCGGCGGTTCGGGATGTGAGTGAGGGCGCACGATGACGGTCGCGAAGCCTAGAGTCGGCGCGGCCCAGCGTGAGGCCATGATTGTCTTGGCCGCGAGCATCACATGCCATGTAGGCAACTACCTGTTTATTTGATTGCCGCCCGGATGGTCACGCCGGGGGAGTTCTCCGCAATCACCGCTTTGATCACGTTCGGCACGATTGCGATGATGCCGGTCAACGGTGCTCAGATGGCTGTCGCGCGGGATGTGGCCGCACTCCGGACCTCCGGCACCGGTGGTGAGTTGAGTGGGTACCTGCGTCGGCTCGCCGGCAAAGTCGGTGCTCCGTCCCCAGGTGAAGTTCTGCGCCCGCTCGATCCCCAGTCTGCGCAGTTCGTCTGCCCACTGAGGGTTGGTGAGCAATTTCTCGACCGCGCGTGCCAACTCGGCGGTGTCGCGGATGTCGACGAGTACGCCGGCGTCTCCGACTACCTCCGGCAGCGACGAGTTTGTTGCCTGTGATGACCGGTGCGCCGCAGGCCATCGCTTCCAGCGGCGGCATGCCGAAACCTTCGAACAACGACGGAAACACGAACGCGCTGCACCCGGAATACAGTGCGGGCAAGTCCTCGGTCGGCACGTAACCGGTACGGATAATCGTCAAGCGCTCGCTCAACAGCTTATGCAGCTCATCGATGCTCTGCCAGCCTTGGCCGCCGACAAGGACGAGCGCGTACTTTTCGCTTATCTCTGGAGGCAGAAGGTCGAAAGCCCGCATCAGGCCGATCGGATTCTTGCGCGGATGGATGGTACCGACGCTCAGGACGTATGGCCGGTCGATGCCGAACCTGGTCATTACCTCCTCAATCCGCTTCGCACCGGCAGGCTTGAAGACCGAGTGGTCCAAGCCCGGCGTGACTACGGAGATCTTGCTGGCGTCGGCGCCGTAGTGATCGACCAGGCGGTCCCAACAGGTAAGCCAAGTTCCTCTTCGTCGCTGGATTGACCGAAGTGGACAATGTGTACACGTTGTCGTCGTCGAGGCGCAGCAGGGCGTCGAACAGTCGTTGGGCATAATAGTAGACACCCGTCTTGCTGCCCTTCGCCAGCACGTCGATGTCGACAACAATGGTCTGCGGGGGTCTGGTCACCAGGGGAAGATAGACCACTCAAAATATGTCGCCGTCATCGGCCTCGGCTACCCAGATTCACATCAAACTCGCAGCTCAAACTATGTCCAACGTGTACAAAATGGTTGTGCTGCAACCATTGTCAAATGCGTGACAAATTGGATGCCAATTTCAATTTTCAGTGCGCCATGACGGATCATCGATCAGTGGCGTTGCCTGCGCTACGGCATGAACGTGATGTTGCTTCCCGCGCGGAAAGCTAGCCCGAGTACATCCACTCGAGGGTGTCGGCGAGGGGGATCACCGGCTCCTCGCCCAGGGTTTCCACGAGCCGGCGGCGGCTGCCGACGAGGCGGAGGACCTCGTTGGCACGCATGAAGGCCGGGTTGACCCGGACCTCGATGTCGTAGCCGGCGATGCCGGCCATGAGGTTCAGGATCTCGTCCAGTGAGTGGGCGACGCCGGAGCACAGGTTGAGGGTCGCGCCAGCGGGGGCGACCTCGACCAGGCGCCGGTAGTAGCGGGCCACCGTGCGAACGTCGCCGAAGTCCCGCCAGACGCCGGTGTTGCCGAGCTCGATTTTGCGCTCGCCGCGCCGGAAGTGGTCGACGATCTTCGGGATCAGGAACCGGACGTCCTGGCCGGCGCCGGTGTAGTTGAACGGGCGGGTGATCGCGATCGGCAGCCGGTCGGCCCAGAGCCCGGCCATGTGCTCCATGGCCAGCTTGCTCACCGCGTAGTCGTTGGCCGGGGCGGGCGGGACATCCTCGTGGATGGGCTCGACGGTCGCGTTGCCGTAGATGTTCGCGCTGCTGGCCAGCACGACGATGCGGGGGGTGTGCGCGGCGCCCTCGACCGCCTCGAGCAGGTTGCGGCTGCCGACGATGTTGGACCGGTAGAGCTCGTCGGCGTCGCCGTGGGCCACGAACGAGATCGCAGCCAGGTGCAGCACGGCGTCCACGTCCAGCCCGGACACGATGCCGCGCAGCCGGTCGCGGTCGAGCAGGTCCACCCGGTGCACCTCGACCCCGGGCACGCCGTCCTCGTGGATCCCGCCGGGATGGCCCAGCCCGACCACCTCATGGCCGGCGCCGGTCAGCTCGGCCGCGACGTAGCGGCCGGTGAACCCGGTGACCCCGGTGATCAAGGCGCGCATCGGAATCCTCAGAACGTGCTGCCGCGCTCGTTGCGGGCGAGGTCGGCCTCCACCATCATCCGGGTCAGCTCCTCGATCGAGGTGGTCGCCTGCCAGCCGAGGATCTCCCTGGCCCGGGACGCGTCGCCGATCAGCAGGTCGACCTCGGCCGGCCGGTAGAACCGCGGGTTGACCCGGACCAGCTCGCGCCCGCTGGCCGCGTCCAGGCCGCGCTCGGTCTCCCCGGCGCCCTCCCAGCGCAGCTCCAGGCCCGCGGCGCGGAACGACAGCGTGACGAACTCGCGGACGGCCACGGTGCGGTTGGTGGCCAGCACGAACGTGTCCGGCTCATCGGCCTGCAGCATCCGCCACATGCCCTCGACGTACTCCTTGGCGAAGCCCCAGTCCCGCTTGGCGTCGAGGTTGCCGAGCTCCAGCGCGTCCAGCTTGCCCAACTTGATCTTGGCGACCGCGTCGGTGACCTTGCGCGTGACGAACTCCAGGCCGCGCAGCGGGGACTCGTGGTTGAACAGGATCCCGCTGGTGGCGAACAGGTCGTAGGACTCGCGGTAGTTGACCGTGGTCCAGTGCGCGAACAGCTTCGCCACGCCGTACGGGCTGCGCGGGTAGAACGAGGTCGACTCGTCCTGCGGCACCGACTGCACCTTGCCGAACATCTCCGAGGTGGACGCCTGGTAGAACCGCGCCCCCGGGCGGACCGTGCGGATGGCTTCGAGCAGGTTCAGCGCCCCGATCCCGGTGATCTGCGCGGTCGTCACCGGCTGGTCGAACGACACGCTCACGAAGCTCTGCGCGGCCAGGTTGTAGATCTCGTCCGCGCCGGTGCTCTCCAGCAGCCGGATGCTGTTGCCCAGGTCGGTCAGGTCGTACTCGACCAGGTGCAGGTTCGGGTGCTCACGGATGCCGAGCTCCTCGATCCGCCAGAAGTTGATCGAGCTGGTCCGCCGGTAGGCGCCGTACACCTGGTAGTCCTTGTCCAGCAACAACTGCGCGAGGTAGGCGCCGTCCTGGCCGGAGATGCCGGTGATGAGTGCGGTTCGCATGGGATTGGCTGGCTCCTCGGTCGGAATGACGCAGTTTAACGTTGGCCGGCAAGGATGGCCGGCGTGCCCTTGAGCATGCGGACGACACCGCTGCTCGAGCCGATCTCGATCACCACGAGGCTGGCCCCGATGGCGATCGCCGAGGCGGTGATGATCTGCCCCGGCGAGCCGTGCAGGAACGCGAGCAGGATCCAGTGCGTCACCGCGGCCCCGACCAGCCCGGTCATCATCCGCCGGCTGCGCTTGGCCACGGCGAACGTCAGGTGCACCCACAGCACCGCGGCCGCCGTCATGACCAGGGCCAGCGGCGCCAGCAGCGGTTTCGACGCGGCGTACTCCGGGCCGAACGTGCCGGTCAGCACCCAGGTCGGCATCAGCCACAGCACGGCGGCGACGAGCAGCCCGCACGCCGCGGTCAGCGCCATGGTCTTCAGCACCGCCCGTTCGGCCCGCTCGCCGCGCTCCAGCGCCGACGTGGCCCGGGGCAGCAGCACCAGCGCCAGCGCGGACGGCGCGAACAGGGCGATCTTGCCGAGCAGCACGGCACCGGCGTAGTGCGCCCGGTCCGACTCGGCCAGCGCCGCCTGGGCCACCAGCAGGTCCACGTTGGTCAGCGAGGAGAACGCCAGCAGCGCGACCATCGTGACCAACATGTTCGGCAAGGGTGGAGGCTTGGTCGGGGCGATCCGCACACCTGCCGCCACCGGCCCGATCAGCACCGCAATGCCGACCGCGGTGGCCAGAATCATCGCCCACACGCCGCCGGCCATCCCAGCGGCCAGGATGCACAGCGGCAGCAGCGCCGCCCGCACCACGCCGAGTGGACCGGCCAGCGAGAACGCGACGTAGCCGAACCGCTCCGTGCCCTGGGCCACGCCCATCATCACGGCCAGCAACGCGAGACCGGCGATCCACACCGCGGCCAGCACCACTGGCAGCGGCGAGCTGAGGTGCAGCCGGTCGGCCAGCAGCGGGCTCAGGCCGCCGATCACCACCAGGATGGCGAGGCATGCCATGCCCATCCGGGCGCCAATCCGACGCAGGTATGCGGACAACTCGCCGAACGTGGCCGAGGTGCGCAGCACCGCCACATCTCGAGCCACCGCCACCTGGATCCCGTTCACGGGCATCATGGCGATCGTGCCGAACGCGATCAGCGCGGAGATCGCGGCGAACTCCGGCGGGATGAGCAGCCGCGCGGCGATCACATAGAACAGGTAGTTGCCGGCGTGCCCGGCGAAGCTCGCGATCAGGACGACGAGCCCGGCGCGCCGCCCACTGACCGCGGCGCTCATCGTTGGCTCACCAGCCGGCGGTACACGTCGGCGGTGGCGTCGGCGGTGCGCTGCCAGGTGAACGTGGCGGCCCGTTTGCGGCCGGCGGCGGCCATGGCGGACTGCGCCTCGGGGTCCCTGACCAGGCGGCGGACGGCGGCGGCGATGGCCGTGGCGTCCGTGGCGTCGACGTAGGCCATGTCCTCGCCGCCGACCTCGCGCAGCACCGGGATGTCCGAGCCGAGCACCGGGCAGCCGCGGGCCATCGCCTCGAGCACCGGCAGGCCGAACCCTTCGAACAGGGTGGGGAAGACGTAGGCGCTGGCGCCGTGGTACAGCGCGGACAGTTCCTCGGCGCTCACCCAGCCGAGCAGGTCGACGTCGTCCTCGAGACCGAGCCGCCGCACGGTCGGCAGCAGCGGGTCCTCGCCGTGGCTGCCGGTGATCACCAGCCGCGGCCGCTCCGGCGCCGGGATCAGCGTCCAGGCCTCGAGCAGCCGCTCGAAGTTCTTGTGCGGCATGCGGTTGCCGCCGGCCAGCAGGTACGGCCGGGCGGCCGGCGCGGCGCCGTGGTCAAGCGGGTCGATGGGCTCGACGCCGAGGTGGATGACGTCGATGTCGGACATCGGCCGGCCCAGCAGCCGGTGCACGTCGGCAGCCGAGGCGTGGCTGTCGGTGATGATCCGGGTGGCCGCCCGGACGGTTGACCTGATCAGCGTCTGCACGCCGCGGGCCCGGCCGCCGGGCACCCACTCCGGATGCCGGACGGCCAAGACGTCGTGCACGGTCACCACGGTCGGCAGCAGCCGCACCGCGGGACCGAAGTTCGACGGGCAGTGCAGCACGTCGGCCCGGATGCCCCGCGCCCGGGGCGCGACGGCGAGCGCCACCGCGGCCGCCCACGCCGCCCGGTTCTCCCCGGACACCGGCAGCGCCACGATCTCGCCGGGGAACCAGGACGGCGGGTTCGCGTCGAGCTCGCGGTTGCCGATGCCGACGAAGCGCAGATCCTCGTGGTCGGCGAGGGCGGGGAACATGCCGCGGGCGTAGCTTTCGGTCCCGCCTTTGCGGCCGGTGAAGAAGACGAGGTCGACGGCGATGCGAAGGGCCACGCCGGTCATCGTAGGGCGGTTACGGAGCGTTGCTCGGCGGCCTCCGCCAGCCGCTCCGCGATCTGCCGCGCGGCGGCGTGGACCGTCCGGGTCCGGCTCGCCTCGGTGAACCATCGGTGCGTGGTCTTGCGCAGCGGCTCGCCGGCGGTGACCACATCGATGATGGCGGCGCCCAGCTCGGCCGGCGCGGTGGACGCCGCGACCTTGCCGTTCACCCCGTCCTCGACCAGCTCCACCGAGGCGTTGTCCTCCCCGGCCACCAGCACCACCGGCGTCCCGGCGGCGCAGGACTCCACGACGACCAGGCCGTAGCCCTCCCGGGCGGACGGGTTGACCAGGCACGCGGCGGTGCGGATGCCCTCGTCCAGCTCGTCTTGACTGACGAAGCCCGGCATGGTGATCACGTCGCCGAGGCCGAGCCGGTCGATCTCGGCCTGGACCGCGGCGCTGGTCGGCCCCTCGCCGAAGATCGTCGCGGTGAGGTCCGGCACGTGGGTGTGGGCGTGCGCGATGGCGGCCGGCAGCGACTCGATGCGCTTGTCCGGGATGTGCCGGCCGATGAAGATCACCCGGGGCGGCGCCGGGACGGACAGCGTCGGCTCGGTCGCGCCGTCCATGTCGATGAGCCCGGGGCTGATCACCGGCTCGGCCCGCACCCCCCGCTCCCGCAGCCGCTGCGCGGAGAACTGGGAGGGGCAGGTGGCGATCGGGCTGAGCCGGATCGCCAGGCCCTGCAGGAGGTTGGCCGCCCGGCCGACGAGCGGCCCGGAGTACTCGCGCCACTGCCCGGCCCGCCACACCTCGAGCCAGTCGACCGCGACCACGACCCTGCTGCCGGCGAGCGCCGCCCGTGCAGCGAGCACGTTGGTCGCCGGGGTGGCGCTCACCAGCACCGCGTCGTAGGCCTTCCGGTTGCGGCGCAGGTGGCCGAACAGGCCGCGGCCGAACCGCAGCGCCGGACCCAGTTGCCGGACGCCGTTGCCGTCGTAGAGCTCGCGGTCCTCGCTGATCACCTCGACCCGAAGGCCGTCGATGACCGGCGGTTCGCCGTCCCACTGCCGGCGGGTGAGGTAGGTGACCTCGTGCCCGGCGGCGGCGAAGTCCTCGGCGTAAGTGCGGTACAGGCGCTCTCCTCCGCCTTTGGACCAGGGGAACAGGCAGTCGAAGGCGACGGCGATGCGCACCTGTTGGTCCTCCTTCCACAAGGGCACAGGCATCCTAGACGCGGCGCGGGCTGTACTACGCTCAGCCCGTCCGACAACCCCCCACACTTTGCGGAGCGTCGATGAGCGACTGGCCAGACGTGTGGCTCATCGTCCCCGTTTTCAACGAGGCGCAGGTCATCGGCGAGGTCGTCCGCAACGCCAGGAAGACCTTCGACCATGTCGTGTGCGTCGACGACGGCAGCCGGGACGGCTCGGCCGTGGAGATCCGCGCCGCCGGGGCGCATCTGGTCCGGCATCCGGTGAACCTCGGCCAGGGCGCGGCGCTGCAGACCGGCGTCGAGTACGCCCGGGCCCAGCCGGGGGCGCGCTACTTCGTGACGTTCGACGCCGACGGGCAGCACCAGGTCGACGACGTGGTCGCCATGCTGGGGCGGCTGAAGTCCGAGGACGTGGACATCGTGGTCGGCACCCGGTTCCACGGCGACACCTCGCACATCCCGTGGATCAAGCGGCTCATCCTGAAGACCGTGGTGCTGCTCAGCCCGCGGACCCGCCGGCTCGGGCTGACCGACGCGCACAACGGCCTGCGGGTGTTCAACCGGACGGTGGCCGAGCAGCTCAACATCACCCTCAACGGGATGAGCCACGCCTCGGAGATCGTCGAGATGATCGACCGCAGGGGCTGGCGGGTGGCCGAGGAGCCGGTGACGATCCTCTACACCGACTACTCGATGGCCAAGGGCCAGTCGGTGATCAACGGCGTGAACATCGTTTTCGAGACGATGCTCAAGAGCAGGGCGGGCCACTGACATGCTGATTCAGTACGTGCTGGTCGCCGCGTCGATCGGATTGCTGGTGCTGTTCCTGCGCCGCCGGGGCAGCGCGCGTACGGCCGCCGGCACCAAGCTGGCCTTCGTGCTGTTCGTGCTGTTCGGCGCCTACGCGGCGCTGCGGCCCGGGGACGTCTCGGTGGTGGCCGGCTGGCTCGGCGTCGGCCGGGGCACCGACCTGCTGCTGTACGCGCTGGTGGTGGTGTTCACGTTCGCCACCTTGAACATCTACCTGCGGTTCAAGGAACTCGAGCTGCGGTACGCGCGCCTGGCCCGGGCCATTGCGCTGGAGGCCGCCGAGCCGCCGAGCCACGTCCCGCCCGGGGACTAGCGCCCGGTCAGCCGTCCCGGCGCAGGTAGTCGACGGTGCGCCGGATGCCTTCCGCGATGGTGACCGCGGGGCGCCAGCCAAGCTCGACTTCGGCGGCTCGGGCGTCCAGCGCGGACGCCCGGAGGTCGCCCTTGCGGGCCGGGGCTTCCCCGGGTTCGTCCGGGACGCCGATCTCCTTGGCCATCAGGCTGTGCAGCTCCCGGTCGGAGGTCTGCCGGCCGGTGCCGATGTTGTACCGGCGCCCGCCACCCAGCTCACCGGACGCGGCCACGAACGCCGCCGCCACGTCGTCGACGTAGACGTAGTCCCGGGTGTTGTCCCCGTCGCCGTACACCCGGGTGGGGCGGCCGGCCAGCAGCGCGCCGGCGAAGATCGCGACCACGCCGGCCTCGCCGCCCGGGTCCTGGCGCGGCCCGTACACGTTGGCCAGCGCGAGGTGCGTGCAGTCCAGGCCGTACAGCTGGCGGTAGCTGTTCAGGAACACCTCGGCCGAGACTTTCGAGGCGGCGTAAGGAGATTTGGGGTTGACCGGGACGTCTTCACCGACCGGGAGGTGCTCGGGCGTGCCGTAGATGGAGCCGCCGGAGGACGCGAAGACGATCTTCCGGACGCCCGCGCGCCGGGCCGCCTCGGCCAGGTTCACCGTGCCCAGCACGTTCTGGGTGACGTCGAGCAGCGGGTCGGCCACGCTCACCCGCACGTCGATCTGTGCGGCCAGATGGAAGATCACCTCGGGCCGCACCTCGGCGACCAGCTCGGCCAGCGCGGGGTCCAGGATGTCCAGCTCGCGGAGGGTGCCGCCGGCGGCCAGCGCGGCGTCGAGGTTCTCCCGCCGGCCGCGGCGCAGGTCGTCGACCGCGACCACCTGGTGGCCGCCGCGCAGCAGCCGGTCGACCAGGGTCGACCCGATGAATCCGGCGCCGCCGGTGACAAGGGCACGCATGGCGCGAGCCTATCCAGCCGTGATCGCCGGTGAGTACCGGTGGTCGGGCGGCGGGGGCGAGGACCGAGACAGTGATCTTGAACCCAAGATCACTGTTGGGTGCGGCTCCCTCGGAGGGGAGTTGTGGATCTTGATCAGGTGGTCGGGGCTGATGTGACAGGTGGGGCCAGTGAGGTATCGGCCAGCGTGCTGAAGGACGCCTTCAGGACGTTCAATGACAGGAAGGGTCCCTTCAGGACATCAGGCTCCGAGCCGCCGCCGGCCGGCCAACGACCGGTAACTCCCTCCAGCAGAGCCACACCCATCGCTGTTTCGGGCTGCCTGACCGCGCCTGGCGCGGTTAACCCGCCCCGAACAGCGATCATGGCCCCACCCAGTCCGCCCCCAGAAGATCAACAGAACCCCAAAGCTCTCCAGCCGACCCGCCACGGCGACCAGGAAGACCAACCCGGCCCCTCCCCAGCCTTCTTGAGGACCCAGCCATAGCCGAAACCGCCACCCGCCAACACGACCGGGCCACCCCGGCGACCCAGGCGCACCCACTCACCAAACCCGCCACTTTCTGAAACACCGAGGTCGCCGGTCAGTACCGGTGGTCGGTGATCTGTCCGGTGACCGCGTTCCAGGTGATGTAGCCGTTGCGGAAGTTCGACCGCGCTCCGCCCGGCACCGCGAACTCGTCGCTGGTGGGGTAGCCGAGGTAGGAGCGTTCCCAGCCGAGCTGCGCGTACTGCGCCCGGATGCCGTTGACCACCGAGTGCACGCCGGTGGCGGGGCTCCAGAAGATCGATCCGCCTTGGAAGTGGTTGTAGGTGCCGTAGCCGTCGCGGCTGGTCTCGTCGCTGGTGGGGTAGCCGAGGAAGGACAGCTCCCAGCCGTAGGCGGCGTACTTGGCCCGGATGCCGTTGATCACGTAGTTGATCCCGGTGGCCGGGCTCCAGAAGATCGAGCCGTACTGGAAGTGGTTGTAGGTGCCGTAGTTGTCGCGGCTGGTCTCGTCGCTGGTGGGGTAGCCGAGGAAGGACAGCTCGGCGTTCAGCGACCGGTACCGCGCGCGGATGCCGTTGACCACGAAGTGGGTGCCGCTGTACGGGCTCCAGTAGATCGCGCCGCGCTCCAGCTCGTTGAAGGTGCCGACGTTGTCCCGGCTGGTCTCGTCGGTGGTGGGCACCCCATACACCAGGTGCCCGCCCGCGACGAGGTAGGTCTGCAGGATGGCGCCGGCCAGGTAGTGCGCCCCGGCGCCGGGCGACCAGTAGACCCGCCCGGCGGTGTACTCCCGCCAGCGCACGGTCGAGTCGCCCTGCTCCACGGCGACCGGGGTGCCGACCCGGTCGCGCAGGGCGCCGTCGGCGGCGTAGCGGCGGTCGATCGGCGTCGAGTAGCTGACCGGGAGCACCTGGTCGGCGTCGGGCAGCACCAGCTGCCGGACCCGGTCGGTGTTGCCGTCGCCCCAGCGCTCGAACGAGGCCACGCCGTCCTGCGCGTTCGCCGGGGCGACGATGGACAGGTTCGTGCCCACCGTGAACAGCCCGGACGTCGTCTGCTCGGCGCCGATGGTGAAGGTCGCGGCGGTGTTGCTCTCGATGCTCACCCGACGCTGCTTCGGATGCGCCACGAAGGTCCGGCTCGTGGTCGCTCCCCGGCTGTCGGCGGCCGACGCGGTGATCTCGAGCCGGCTGTTCCCCGGGTGGCCGGTGAAGACCATCTGGAAGTTCGGCCCACTCTGCTGCTCGCCCGGATGGTCGTGGCAGTACGCGACGGCCGTGCAGTGCACCAGCAGGACCGACCAGGACACCGGCAGCGGCCCGTCCTCGGTGTCGCTCGAGGTCGCGCTGGCGGTCACACTGTCGCCCACCGCGAACGTCGTGTCATCGCGCGGTGCGGTCAACGACAGGGTCGGCGGGCGGTTGGCCGGGTACACGGTCGCGGTCGCCGTGCCCGCCGCGTCCAGCGGGTCGGTGACGGTCAGCGTCGCGGTGAAGTGATCCGGGCTGGCCGGGTAGGTGTGGGTGGTGACCGGGTCGTCGCCCGCCACGGGCGCGGAGCCGTCGCCGAAGTCCCAGCGGTAGCGGAACGGATCCCCGTTGGGGTCGGTGGACGCGGCGGCGTCGAAGCGGACCGTCCGGGTGGCCGGGTCGGTCGTGGACCTGAGCACGGCCTGCGGCGGGTTGTTGCCCGGCGCGTAGACCAGGCGCCGGATCCGGGCCGCGCCGATGTCCGCGAAGACGATGTCGCCGCCGGTGGGGACGGTGGAGAGCTTCACCGGGTTGCCAAGATCGCTGCCGAACCCGTTGGGTTCCGGAGGTGTCACGAGCTCGCCGCGCTCGTTCGTGCGCAGCGTGAAGATCTGCCCGAAGACGTAGTCGCCGAAGAACAGCCGGCCGCGGTACTCCGCGGGATAGCTCGCCCCGGTGTACACCACGCCGGCGGCCACCGCTCCGCCCCCGCTGCGGTGCGGATATGACCACAGCGGACTCGCGGTGGTCGCACCCGCGCACCCCGGCAGGTCGCGGTAGCCCGGGGTGGGCTGGCCTCCCTCCCAGCACGGCCAGCCGTAGTTGTTGCCGGGGTTGACGACGTCGAGCTCCTCGGTGGTGTACCACCCGACGTCGCCGAGGATCGGCCGGCCGGTGACCGGCTCGAGGGTGAACCGGAACGGGCTGCGGAACCCGCTGGCATAGGTCAGGGAGCGGACGGACCGGGGGTGGGCGGCGTCGTAGTACGGGTTGGCCGGCGCACCGGAGCCGTCCTGGCGCAGGTGCAGAAGCTTTCCGTGCAGGTCGTCCGGGTTGAGCGCGCGGAGCGCGACCGGGTCGACGATGTTGTAGTCGGCCGAGTCGCCGATGGACACCCACACCGTGCCGTCCTCGGCGGCGATCACGCCGGTGATGCCGTGGGACAGGCCGTCGGCCGAGGTCTGGACGAGCGTCTGCTCCCCGCCGAGGCCGGTCGGCGAGCCGTCCGTGGCCGTGCTCACCGTCCACCTGCTCAGCCTGAGCATGCCGTACTGGCCTGACCCGGGCTGGGTGCTCGGCACGGTGCGCGCGGTGTAGACGGTGTGGCTGGTCGCGTAGTCGGGCGCGACCGCGATGCCGACCAGACCCATGTCGCCATTCGTGGAGACGCTCAGCGTGGCGATCACGCGCGGTGAGCCCACCTGGGGGACCCAGGCCACCTTGCCGGTCTTGCCGATCGTGATCAGGCTCTCGTCGGGGAGGTAGGCGAAGTCGGTGAGCTGGTCACCGGGCTGCAGCCCGCTGTCGATGTCCTGCAACAGGAAACCGGTGGGCAGGACCGGCGCCGCGGCGGCCACCGGGGCGGCGGCCACCGTCACGGCGAGCCCGGCCAGCAACCCCAGCGTGGCGAGAACGGACTGCACCCGTGTGCCGCGCAGCCGCATGTCCGTCCCCTTGTCGCAGATGAAGTCCGACGAGGGGGCCGTGAGCAGGCCTTTTTCCCTCCGCTTGTGGACGCATCGTCGATTCGGGTGACCGTGTTTCACCCGGAAGGGAGACTGTGCGAAAAGCAAGGACCGCCCGTGGTCAACGGGCGGTCCTCAGTGACGGATCAGATGGCGGTGACGCCGGTGGCCTGCGGGCCCTTGGTGCCCTGGCCGATCTCGAACTGAACCCGCTGGCCCTCGTCCAGGCTGCGGAAGCCCTTGCCCTGGATCTCCGAGTAGTGCACGAAGACGTCGGCGCTGCCGTCGTCCGGCGCGATGAAGCCGAAGCCCTTCTCGGAGTTGAACCACTTCACAGTGCCTACTGCCACGACTGTCTCCTCGACAGGTCTACCGATAACTTCCACGCCACGGGTGCGGCGTGCGGCCGGTTTCTTCACGGCGACTTCTCCGGCGTACCTGGAGGAATCGAGAGATGACGACCGTCGACAGTCAAGCACATCCCACCGACCGACGCCGCGTGCGGGGGTTGCGACCAGCCACGGGCTGGGAGACCCTTCCTAGGTGAGCGAGCTTGCTGGTGACCGACCCGTGTCCATCGCCCTCGAACTTGACGAAGCTGGCGTTTCCGTCAACCTCCCCCGCCCCCCGCACCAGGGTGATCAGGTCTACGGCGTGCCCTACCGCCCGGTCGAATTCCGCGACGACGACCTGCCCACCGCGCTGGAGCGCTCAGCCGAGTGGCTGCGCCGCACCCAGGAGTGGCTCGGCGAGCCCGTCGACGTCATCGCCATCCACCTCGACTACGACGACAGCGAAGACTCGCCGTACTACGACGTCAAGCTGCTCTGCAACGAGGAGGACCTGGCCGGCGCCCCGATCGCGCTCCGCGAGGTCGCTCACCGCTCGAACGGTCATTAGAGCCAGAAGGTGTCGTGGCGGAGCATGAACTCCGCCCGCTCCTCCTCCGTCATGCCGGCGAGGTCCACCAGGCCCTCGAAGTACCCCTCGCGCGGCGCGCCGGGGGCGAAGTGCAGCAGCATCGACGCCGGCTCCCCGGACTCGTTTCGGAACGCGTGGATGCCGCCTTCGGGCACATGCACGAAGTCCCCGGGCCGCGTGTCGATCCACCGCGTGCCGTCGTAGATCCGCACGCTGCCGGACAGGATGAAGAACGACTCCGAGATCGACCGGTGTAAATGACAGTCCCATGTCCCACCGGTACAACCCGAACTGCCCCCCGGTGGACGCACCGGTGGCCAGGTAGTGCACCCGCGTTCCGGCCGCGTACACCAGCTCCGGCTCCGCCCCGCCCGCCCGGTAGGTCGCGCTGACCTCGCCACCCTCACCTAGATACCGCGGCTCCGGATACGACATCCTCGTGCTCCCCTCGTCAACCTCGGGCAATCGCGAACCCGTCCAGCGTGGCCTTGACGAACTCGGCGTCCACCCAGTCGCCCGCCCAGCGCAGCACCGCGATCGCCGAGGTCTTGATCTCCCTCCGCTCCCCGCACAATAGCTCGACAAGATCGGCCAGCCCCGGGTTGTGCCCCACCAGCACCACGCTCGCCACCTCGTCCGGCCACCCCGCGAGCACCGTCAACAACCGCCCCGGCCCGGCCGCGTACACCCGCTCATCCATCTGCACCGGCGGTTTCCGCGCCAACTCCGCACTCGCCAGCTTCCACGTCTCCCGCGCCCGCCGCGCCGGTGAGCACACCACCAGATCAAGATCCCCGACGTGCTCCCCCAGCCACTTGCCGATGCCCGGCGCGTCGCGCCGTCCCCGCTCCGCCAGCGGCCGCTCCTCATCCGGCACCGCCTGCGTCCAGTCCGACTTCGCATGCCGCACCACCACCAGCGTCCGCTCCGCCATCCGCACAGCATCCCAGGGCGTCCGGCGAGTTCGACGCTCCAGCAACCGAGTTCGACGTTCGGGCAAGTGAGTCGTACGTTCCGGTGCGCTGTGCGACGTCAGAACCAGCGTTCGAGGATCTCGGCTACGCCGTCTTCGGAGTTGGGGGCGGTGATCTCGTCGGCGGCGGTGAGAGCGGCGGGGTGGGCGTTGGCCATGGCGACGCCGTGGCCGGCCCAGTGGAGCATGGCGACGTCGTTGGGCATGTCGCCGAAGGCGATGACGTCGCGGGGGGCGATGTTGAGGCGGGTGCAGACGTCGGCGAGGCCGGTGGCCTTGGTGATGCCGGGGGCGGAGAGCTCGAGCAGGCCGTTGTTGGTGGAGAAGGTGACGTCCACCTGGTGGTCGAGCACCTCGGCGGCGGCGCGGGCCATCTCGGCGCTGGACATGTCGGAGTGCCGGACGAGGAGTTTGGTGGCCGGATGGCCGAGCACCTCGGCCCGGGGCGCCACCCGGCCGTGATTGTCCAGGTCGCCCCAGGGGTTGGCGTAGCCGGGCTCCACCACGTACGCCGGTGCCGAGCCGGTCCGCTCGACGGCGATCCGCATCCCGGGCAGGGCCCGCTCGAGGGCGTGCGCCACGTCGTGCATCAGTACCGGGTCGAGGCCGTGCGCGACGAGCACCCGGTCGGCGCCGATGTCGTAGAGCACCGCGCCGTTGCCGCACACCGCGTAGCCGGTCAGCCCGGTCTCCTCGGCCACCGGCGGGATCCAGCGTGGTGGACGGCCGGTGACCAGCACGAACGGCGTGCCGGACGCGACCACTCGGCGCACCGCCCGGGCGGTCCGCGGGGTCACCCGGGCCATCGGGTCGAGCAGCGTGCCGTCCACGTCGGACGCCACCAACTTGGGCTTCTCCACAGCACCATCCTGACAAGCACGAGTGACACTGGGGTTGCTTCGGGCTTGGCTCCGCTTGTGAGAAGTATCGTGTGAGCCGTGTCCTATCCACCGCAGCCCGGGTACCCCCAGCCCTACGGCGCCCCGCCGCCCGGCTACGGGTACTACCCGCCGCGGCCGCCGAGCACCGCGCCGGCCTACGTGACCGCTGGGCTGTTCCTCGTGTGCGGTGTGCTCTCGCTGGTGATCGCCATCGTCAGCTGGGACGGCGTCTCGGGCCCCGGAACGGTGATTGCCTCGGCGATCGGCTTCGCGTTCTCCAAGGAGACCACGGACAACATCGACTTCGGCATCTCGGTGACCATGACCGTGGCCTGCACGACGCTCACCTTCGCGCTGATCGCGTTGGCACGCCT
>NZ_DASYTH010000494.1:0-14157 GCF_036002505.1 Actinophytocola sp.
GCCACTGCTTTCCTGGCATGCTCTTGTCCCCTTCACCTTTCGGATCCAGGTCAGCCATCAGACCCAGGAACCTCCCTCCGAGTTCCTCCCGGCTGCACCGGGGATACAACAAGGCGCCTCGCGGCGCATCGGATCTGCCGCCGTCCGAGCGCGCAAGTTGGTCACCTTCAGTGACTGTAAGTGGAGGTCGTAAGCCCCAGGCCCGCGCTGTCCATGTATGGACTTCCAGTGAGGCCGATGTGAGCGCGGAGGTGCTGTTGGTCCCGCTAGATTGATCCCAAGTTCGCCACGCGCACCCGGGCGAAGTGACCGCGGACGTAGACGCCCAGCGCGGCCAGTCCCAGGCCGGCCCGGTACTGTTCAGCTCGGTGCTGGCCGGCCCGCGACCTCGTCGGTGCGCGCGCCTGTGGATGAACCGGTGGACAACTGGTGGACAACACGCCTCGGCCTGGGGGTAACGTGGCTGGTTCTGTGGATGATCTGAGCCATCCCAAAAGAATCTTGAACATGCGCCCTCTAGCTCTTGCGCAGGCCTTCCGGCGGCGCTAGAAATCTCTCGCGCCACCAGAGACGGTGACCCGGCTCGGAGGGAAACCTCAGGGTCAGCGAGCACCAGGACCGGGAGTTCGCGAAAGCGAGTGCCCGGAGCCCAGAGTTCGCGACAGGGTTTGCCTAACTGGCGAGCCGCCCTGGAAAGGCGCCTTTCCGGGAGGCGGGCACCGAGTCGACCGGGGTTCGCCGAGGCTCTGCCGGGTGATGGTGGCGTGCTCCGCGGATTCGCGGGCCGAGCGATCGGACCGTTGGCGCCGCTGGGGCCGAGAGGCCCCTTCCATCTCATACATGGAAGGGGCCTCTTTCCTATGGCCCATTATCCCGGGCGCTTTCGCCTCCGTCGCGGATTGACACGCCGTCACAACCCGGTTCGCTGGGATGGGATGCTCTTCGGATTTGCCATCGCCAAGCCCGGTCAGGGGCGTATCCGGCGGTCGCCCCGCCATTCGCGACCGACGTGCTGCCGGACCGCAGCGACGTGGGCAAGGACCTCCTCGCCGAGCCGATGCCATCGCTGAATGCCGGTGGAGCAGGCGCCGGCGGTCGCGGTGATCACGAGCGCGAGTTCGATGACCCAGCGGTCCGGTTCCTCAAGCCGGGTGGTGATCTCGCCGTCCAGGCTGTCCTGCTCGTCGCGGACCAGCTCGACGAGCAGGACTCAGGCGTTGGCGGCGGCGACGATCATGGCGCTCAGCACCCCGGCCACCGCTCGGCGACCTCAACACGGGCGGTTCGGAATAGCCCGACTGTGGCCCGGCCGTTCGCGTTGTTCGGCGCTCCACTCCGCGGCCGCGGCACGGCAAACACCGCACCCCGGCGACACAGAACACCCACACTCAGCCGTCTACCTCCCACGGCAAGCGCCCGACCACCAAGACTGCGCGGTGCTACGGGCCGACGCCGCAAACCCACACTGTGACCGCCTCCGTCCGAGCAGTGTGCTATTGATGCCGAACGTCATGAATCCCAAAACCCAACCGGGATCAGGATCACTCTCATGCCTCGATGAGGCGCGGAGCCGACCACGCGTCCCCACTGAGCTTGGTTCACTCTCGGTGCGTGAGTGGGCGGTGTCGATCCGTGTCATTCTGTCGATCGGGTCAGCAGGTGCCTCCGGTGAGTGAGCCGCGTGCCATCGTGACGTCCCGGCCGTCCAGCCGGATCCGCAGGCCCTGGTCGAGGACCTCGACGCTGCGGTAACCCAGGCCGGTCGACAGCTTCTGCAAAGGGAACGTGGTCTGCTGGGCATTCACCTCGGCCAGGACGTTCGCCGCGGGGAAGCGGGCACCGAACATCTCGATCTGGTCGGGCGCGATGTCTAGGACGGTGCCGCGGATCCGCGGCTGGGCGTGCAGCACGATCGGCGTCGCCTTGTCGGGTCCGCCGCTCGCCGTGGCGGTGAGCAGGCCGTTCTCCGCGCCGAACGTGGTCGGCCGGCCCTCGGGCTGTGGCAGCGTGGAGAACGGCCGGACCGTCACGCCGCCGAGCGCGACCTTGATGCCACTCGCGTCAACCGCGGCCGACCGGTAGCGCACTCCGGACGGCAGGGCCGGCAGCGGACGGGCCAGGTCCTTCTCGTCGATCTGGGTGAGCACGAGGCGGGCGAGCGGGTCGGAGGTCTTCCGGTCGGCGCCGAGGATCCGCACGCTCTGCGGAGCCAGGGTCAGCCGGCTCCCGCCGAGGCGGGGCGCCGTGAAGATCGTCAGTGGCACGCCGATCGCGCTGGTCTTGATGCCAAGCAGGCCGTTCTCCGCGGTGTACGAGACGGTCCGGCCGCCGACCTCGGTGGGCAGTGTGCTCAGGGCGGTGGTCGCCACCCCGGATAGGGCGACGTGCAGGCCGTCTCGCTGCGGCGTCACCGATGTGTAGGTCACGCCGGGCGGCAGGGGCGGCAGCTTCTGCGTGCGTACGCCGCCGGTCAGTTCGGCCACCTGCGCGGCCGGCACAGTACGCCCGAAGATCCGCAGCTGTTGCGGCACCGAGCGCACCGTCTCGCCCTGCAGCCGCATCTTCAGATAGAGCTTGGCCTTGACGTTCGCCGCATCTTCGGCGGGCACCGCGACCGAGACGGTGAGCCCGCCGTCAGCGGTGCGGCGGTAGGTCGTTCCAGCCGGTGCCGGGAGGTTGGCGAAGCCGACGGTGATGGCCGCGGTCATGGTCTGCGCGTGCGTGCGGTCCGGCGCGGGCTGGGTGACGCCGCGCAGGGTGCCCTCGAACGCCGCATGCGGCACGCCGTTGAGCGTGACATCGGGCACCGACACCCGCACATCCGACAACTTCCCGCGCAGCACCTGAGAGGCGAGCCGTCCGCTGACCGCGACGGTGGGCGGCCGACGGAGGACGCCGGGGCACGCCACCTGCGTGCGGACCCGCTCGATCGCCTGGCGGTCAAGGTAACCCTCGAGACCGGGTACCGGCACCGTGAGAACGGCCAGACCGGCTGCCACCATGACCGCGGTGCCACCGCCGAGCCACAGGAGCCGGCGTTTCCTCAGTGGGTGGGCGGCGTGAACGGGAGTGACGAACGTCCTCATGCCATGCAGTACGGGCCGACACTCGGACGGGGTTCAACAGGGCATATAGGCAGCGGCCATTGGCGGCCGGCACGTTCGCTGGTGCCGCGACACCGCTGCTGAACCCGACGGCTGCCGAAAGGCGGCAGGTCGTGGCCGCTGCTTGCGATGCACCGCGGTGGTGTTCAGCCGGCCGTCCAGTGGTCAACACGGTGCCGTGGCCGAATGGCGTGTTGTCGTGGTCCGAAATGGCGCGGACGTTCGGTGCGGCTGCCGCGTGCACCCTATGTGGACGGCGTCCAGCCATGGTCCAATGCACACAACCACGATGAGGCGAGCACTTCTGCCGAGTTGAGGACGCCCGGTCGGGGTCCGGCGCGCGAAACACGAAGAGCTTTTGGCCCGGGAAACATGGAAGCGGCACCCTGTAGCCCCAGCAGGTGACCAGCGGATTCTCGCTCGTCTGATGCATTTCCCGAGGGTTGAAGTAGCGGGCGGTGGACTCTAGCGAGCCGTGGCCGAGTAGGGGCCCCGGCACCTGGACGGGGTCGGCGCCGCTAGATCTGGCGGAGCTGCGCGTCGGTCGTCAGGACGGGTTGCTCCTGCTGCGGCACGTTCTCGGGGAACAGGCGACCTGAAGGCCACTTTCCGTCCAAGTGAATCTGCTCCCGGGTGTGGGGGTCTGAGCTGGACGAGCACAGATTGAGCTGGACATCGGGATGAGCTGGTGTCCGGGTGGATCTGCGCTGCTGACCAGGTCTCTCGCGGCAGTCCGGTTGAAAGTGCGCAACAGTTGACGATCTGGCTTCGCTGATGGGGATGCCCCGAGCTCAGTGGTCAGGCGGGATGCGGTAGACGGAGACGTGGGACCGCGACTCGGCGGTGAATTCGGCGCCGGTCCAGTCCGCGTGCCTGGTCTCCAGTTCGAAGCCGGCCAATTGCGCCATGAGATCCAGTTCGGCCGGCCAGATGTAGCGGTGTGGGCTGCGGAACAAGCGCGCCTGTCGGCTCTCGTCGAACCAGAAGTGGTGCGATACGACGTGCTGCCGCAGGAGGTCGTAGGTGTCTAGGCCGATGTAGCCGGGCTGGGCTTGAAAGACCACCGCATGTTGGCCGGGTGGGAGCTTGCGCAGCTCAGGTACCCAGAGTTCGATGACGAACCGGCCGCCGGGTACCAAGTGGCGGGTGGCGTTGCGGAAGCACGCGACCTGCTCGGCCTGGGTGAGCAGGTTCGAGATCGTGTTGTAGACGAGATAGACGAGCCCGTACTTCCCCGGAGCGGTGGCGGTTGCCATGTCGCCGACGATCACCGGGATCATCGTCTCGTCGGCCTTCGTGCGCAGTTGATCGATCATCGGACGCGAGAGCTCGATGCCGGTGACCGGTACTCCTCGTTCGGTGAGCGGGACTGCTACCCGGCCGGTTCCGATGGCGAACTCCAGTACCGGTCCGTCACCGGCGAGTTCGGCGAGGCGGTCCACGGTCGGCCCCAGGACCTCGGGCGCGAACATGCCGGTGCCCGGGGTGTCGTAGCCCTGTGCGGTGTCGGCGTCCCAGATCTCCTCCTGTCGCATAGGGCCAACAATCGTGACCCGCCATGCGCGCTGTCCAACGAATATGGGCTCGAAACCGGGTCTGCTAGGACAGGTGTCGCAGCACCAGGTCCACGAAGGGCTGGTAGTTCTCGGGGCGTTCCCGCACCAGCCAGCGGATCTGCCGGCAGCCTTCGTTGGTGGCGATGCGGTAGATCAGCGCGCGGATGAGCATCTGGCCCCAGCCGTGGCGGTCGCTGCGTGGACCAACCAATTCCTCGGGCGCGCCGAACCAGGTGAGCGCGTCGACCACCGCGACGCACTGTGCCCCAGAGGACGGGTCGGAAGTAGACCGGCCAGTCGATGACCGCCGGCGGCTGGTCCTCGGCGAACAGCACGTTGCCGAGCAGGTCGCCGTGCACCGGTTGAGCGGGCAGGTCGACCGGGCGCCGGGCAACCGTCAGCCGCTGCAGCAATTCGGCCATGGCCCCGTGCGGGTTGACCGGGAGTTCTTCCCAGGCGACACGGTCGGCGTAGGTCCACGGGTCGTCGCGGGTGCCCAGAAACGCGGGGCGTGGGAGTCCGGCGATGGCCTGGTGGAACGCATCAGCGACGTCGAGCACCTCAACGCAGCGCGTGATGTCCGGCTCGCCGGTGACCGCGTGCCACGCCTGCCATCCCGACACGACCCACCCGCCCTCGCGGGCAGCGACCGGCGCGGCCACCCGAAACCGCGCCGACGGCGTCAGCGTGGACAGTACCTCGACGGTCCAGACCCCCTCCGCAGGGTGGTCACAGGGCTTGAGGATCAGGTCGCCGACCCGCCATGTCCGCCCTTGCCCACCAGACTGCAGGACAGGGATGCCCGTGGCGCCGAATGCCGCGAGCACGTGAGCCGGGGGTGCGGGAGGTGCCACGCGGTGCACGACAGCGGCGTCCGGTACTGTCAGCCGCCGATATGGCGAGGCCGCTCATCGTCACCGTGCGATTTCGGCGGAGTCGAGCATCTCCGGTTCGAGGTTGCGGTAGCGGCCCAGTCCCTCGACGTCGGTGGATTTCAAGTTCGTCCATCAACGAGCGGACGAGTGGGTCGAAGCGCCGGTAGTAGGGCCAGGGGTTCCACCGGTAGTCTGGCTCGACCGCGCGGCGGACCTCCGTGATGAACCGGGCGAGCGCGGGTCCTTCCCGCAGCAGCCCGGCGGCGGCGACGCGGATCGGGTCGGGGATGTCGTCCCAGTGCCGCCGACCGGCGGTGATCTCCTCGCGGAGGTGCCGCCACGCGGCGTCGCTCGAATAGGCGTGGGTGAGGTTGTCGACCATCGCCTGGTGGCGCCAGTAGGGAGTGACCAGCAGCTGGGTGAGCGCAACGATTTCCGGGTAAGCGGCCGCGTCGGCCTCGGCGCTGTCGAGGCGGGCGTTCGGCGTGATGCCGCGGAAGATGTCCATGCGGCGCTGGAACGACTTGCCCCTCCACTGCCGCTCGCGCCACTCCCGACAGACGCGGGTGGCGTCGACGAAGGCGTAGCGGACCGGTTCGCGACCGTGGCGTCGGATCAGGCGCCCTGGGTCCCGGTCGGCGATGGCGCAAGAGCCCTTCCAGGATCGTCCTAACGGTCCACCACTCGCGCGGAACGGTTGCGCCGGCGAGGGTTCGGCGGACCGGCTCGTTGTCGTTGCGACAGGACGCCTGGTTGGTGATGATCATGACGCTGGACACCGGCCAGGCTCGGTCACCCTGTCGGCAAAGGAGATCGACATACTGAACAGCCTGCTCCGCCACTTCGACCGGCCGACGCTAGCGCGCAGGAATCGCCACTTCCCGCTGGCATAGCGACCCAAAGAGCAGCG
Organism: Actinophytocola sp.; assembly: GCF_036002505.1. GTDB lineage: Bacteria > Actinomycetota > Actinomycetes > Mycobacteriales > Pseudonocardiaceae > DASYTH01. The sequence goes on from NZ_DASYTH010000494.1 coordinate 6,446, forward strand.
ACCAAACTGTCGCAGCCCTCCAAAGAACTCCGGGTGCCCATCGCGGCCGGCGCAGCTCTGCCCACGAAGCAACGAGACGGCCTCGTTTCCACATTAGGATCCGCTGCGCGCCGACAGGTCACCCGCGACGACGCCTTCTACTGGCTGAACCTCACCGCATACACGCCGATCTTTGATCTTGTCTGGCGCCGCGACGGTTGTGGTCGCCCACCATTGACCGACGAGTGATACGGGCATACAGAGTCCGTCCCAGCCCCGCCCCCCGTCACGGCTCCGTGCCGGCACTTCGGAGCCAAGGATGTTGAGCGATCGTGTGGTGTAGCAGACGTGGTGAAGTTTGGCGGCAGCGATGTCGGTTTCGCCGGCCAGGTGCCTACCGATGCGCGTTGCGACTGCCCTCCAGCGCCGGGCTACGGCAAGCCGGGCAAGCAGTGACCGAACCGGACCGCAGCCGCCGACAATGGGCCAGATCCGGAAGGGTGTAACGCCACGCCGATCCGTAGCGCTTAGTCTTACCGTGAGTCCTACCCCGGACGACCGTCGTCCGCCCGAGCAGCACGGGCAACGCCTGCCCGGCGGCGACACCGGACGACGCCCTGCGGGCATCAGGCACCCCGCCACCCAGCCGCCGCGCACCGAAGCCGGCCGGCTAACCGGATTTCGCCGGGATCTGCCGGCCGGCCACCAGCCGCCCGGCAGCACATAAGAGCATGAGCGCCGGCCCTTCCCCCTCCCCGGGGAATGGCCGGCGCTCATGCGGTCAAGATCCCGCCTGCCGCTGGTTCCCGAGTCGCCCGGTTTTGCTCGGAACGCCGGTGACCGCGACGCACAAACGAGACAGACGTCATGCTTGGTCGGAATCCCGGGCTTCGTCCTACCCGGCCTGACAACCGAGCGGGTCGTCGCGGAGTGCGGCCTCGGCGATGCGTTTGATGGTGTGCAGCCGGGCAGTGTGGGTGCCGAAAACATCATCCATGCGCTGTGACCAGCGATGGTCGGATACGGCCGACGACCGTGAGGACCGGCGGCTGCTCGACGCCGGCTCTGATCCGGAGTCGATCCCACTGGGTGACGCCCGAAGGCAGCGGCGCTGGCCGCCCGCGGACCGGGAGGCGCGGTAGGCCAGGATGAGCGATCGTGCTGCGGCGACTGTCCTACCTGGCGCTGACGAACGTGTTCGGCTTCATGCGGCTGCTGCCGATGAGCGATACGGACAAGGACGTCGAGATCCTGGCGCTGCGCCACCAGCTCGCCGTCCTGCAGCGTCAGATCGACAGACCCCGCGTCGCTCCGCCGGAGCGGGCACTCCTCGCCGACCTCCTGCACCGACTGCCCCGGCCAATGCTGCGGCAGCTGCACCTGATCGTCGCACCGGACACCGTCCTCCGCTGGCACCGCAACGTGCTGCGCCACCGGCACGCGCAGGCGTCCCGCCCGAACCGGCCGGGCCGGCCGCCCACCGTTCACAGCATCAGGGTCCTGGTGCTGCGCTTGGCTCGGGAGAACCCGAGCTGGGGTTACAGACGCATCCACGGGGAACTGGTCGCCCTCGGCATCCAGGTCGCTGCTTCGACGGTCTGGGAGATCCTCCACGCCAACGGGATCGAGCCCGCCCCCGAACGTGAGCACCAGACGTGGGCCGCCTTCCTGCGCAGCCAAGCGCACGCGATCCTCGCCGCCGACTTCCTCGAAACCCGGACCCTGACTGGTGCCCGCCTCTACGTCTTCGTCGTCATCGAGCACGCCACCCGCCGCGTCCGCGTCCTCGGCGCCACCGCGCATCCCACCGCGACCTGGACCACCCAACTGGCCCGCAACCTGGTCATGGACCTCCACGACGCCGGGACCAGGGTGAAGTACCTGATCCGCGATCGGGACAGCCGGTACACCGCGGCCTTCGACGCCGTCTTCCACACCGAGGGCATCGCCATCGTGAAGACCGGCATCCGCGTGCCGCGCATGAACGCGATCATGGAGCGGTGGGTGCGCTCATGCCGAGCCGAACTCCTCGACCGAACGCTGATCATCAACCAGGCGAATCTTCTCCATGCGCTCTGCGAGTACGAGACCTTCTACAACGAGCACCGGCCGCACCGCACACTCCGCGCCGCCGCACCCCTACGCCCGCTCCCCCAGCAGATGACCGAACGGCACCGACTCGACCACCTCGATATCCGACGCCGCGATCGACTCGGCGGCATTCTCCACGAATACCAACACGCCGCCTGAGCTGCCCGGATGACATTCTCGGCACCTACAGGGCTGCCTGTGAGCCCCGAGGCGGAAGCCGGCGATGTCAACGGTGACATCGTCGAGCTTGGGGTAGGCGTTCCTTTCCGCCAGCGACCGACCGGCCAAATGGTGATCGGGCGCGCCGGCGACGACCAACGCGTCTGCTGGCCGTCGTGGAGCCTCCGGTTACCCGAACGACGCCCGTCTAGCCGGGTGTCGGTAGTGGCTGTTGTGGCCAGTTCAGCGCCCGGGCCCCGAGCACCGCTGCCTGCAGGGTGAAGCGATGAGCCGGGTCGGTGGGATCGTAGCCGGTCAACATCTTGATACGCTGAAGCCGATAGGTGATGGTCCGCACCGACACGTGTATTCGCTTTGCCGACTCGGTGGCCACCTCGCCAGTGTCGAAATAGGCCTGCAGGGTCGCCAACAGCGGTTCGGCCCCGCCTCGGGCTTGAGTAAGCGGACTGAGTACGGCGTGCACCAATTCCACTATGGCTGGCTGATCGCGAAGCAGCACACGATAGATCAGCAAGTCGCGTGCCCTGACCACTGGGGTGTCCACCCGCAGCCGCCGTGCCATGGTCAACGCCTCCCGAGCCTCCTCATAGGAACGAGCGATGCCGTACAGCCCCGGGTGCGCCCGGCCGACGGCGATCTGCCACGGCCGGCCGCGGGCCAACCGGCGCAGTTCGCCGTGCATCAGCCGCCCAAGATCGTTGCGGGCGTCCGAGTCGGCTGGACCCGCGCTAGCGGCATCGGCCGGCGCCAAGACCACCAACAGGCCATCCTTGGTCGCGACGAGAACGTCACGGTCGCCTAGTCTGTCGAAAATGACTGCCTCCAGCGCAGTGATCGCCGCGTCGGTATCGGGCAGCCGCCGACTGGGTGCGGCCAGCGCAACCTGATGGACGCGGGCCAGGTCGAGCCCGAACGGCTCAGCTCTGTCCACCACGGCGCCCAGGTCCGAGTCCCCGCGAAGCAGGTCATCGACGAGTTCGCGACGCAGGGTCTCTTCCCTGCGCACGAGGTTGCGTCGGGCGACCGCATACCCCTCAGCGAGGGTCGCGACGGCGTCGTCGATCACCTGCAGCACGGCAGTCGCAGCGGCGCGCACGGCCTCGCGGTCACGGCTGCGGACCACCATCGGTAGGTCTTGCCACAGCCGCCGCGCCGCGGATAGGTACAGCTGGACCGCTCGTCCTGCCGAGATCCCCTGCTCCGCAGCCCGACGTCCCAGGATGCCCACAGCGTCGAGCTCTGCGCGCTTCGGTTTGCGTCCGGTGATCGCAGCATCAGCCAACAGTGGCAGGTAATCGCCCAGGAGTTCCACCGGGACGTTGCCAGCGTCTCGGCTGGCTCCTTCGGCCACCTCGGTGAGCCAGCTGTCCGGGTCCGTCGCCGGTACCTGGTCTTTGCGTTGCCGCCGCGTCCCGTTATTCACGCGCGCCTCGTTCCCCGAGCCGTCCGTCCGCCAGCGCTGTCGTCGTCCGCTAGTGGCGAGACCCGCCCATCAGCGGCGGGGTCCACCAGCCTTCCATGACGGACGTCACTACCGATAAGGTGCAAGCGACGCTGCGGCTTGTCGGTTGCCGGACACCGGCAGCCTAATGGGCAAGTCAGGCAACGCACAATGCCGGTGTGGGCGACATGGCTCTCGGCAACAGGGTCAACAGCGGGCCAGCTGGCAGGGAGAACGTGGCTTCGCCTGCCCCACACCTGAGCCGACGATCAGTGTGCCAACGAGGCGCGAGCTGGTGAGGATGCACAGAATGGGTGTGACTACATCGATTCTTGGTGTGGGACTGCTGGGGCCGCCCCAACAGCGCCACGTCGATTTGCTGGTCCCTGCCGGTCGCGGGTCGGCAGTGGCGCTGGCGGATAGCTCGGGCGCCCGGCGTGATCGAGGCTGCGCCGGGCAATACACCAGCCATCTACGGAGTCACGTTCATGCTGGGCTGATACGGCCGTGGACGTAGGGCCGTCGGCCTGCGGACTACTGGAGTCACCGGCCAACTCCCGCACGACTGCGGTGACGCCAGGCACCGCATACATCAGGCGCGGCACAAGCGTCGCCGCGGTGCGCGCCGTATACACGTGGTGCGGCATGACCGCGCGCGTCTGCCCCATGGTGGCCGCACTGACCATGGGCCTCGCGGTGTTGATGGCCAGCCCAGCGATCGCTGTCGTCGGCTTGAGTGTCGCCGGCGTGAGCGCCGGTCTGTGGCTCACCGGCTTCAGCCGCCCGACGGATGGTCGACCCCGACACCGCGATAGACTCATGATGCCGCTACCGAACGTGGCAGCGTCCACTTCGCTGCGCAGCTCAACGGCATCGCCCTGAGCGTGCCCGGACAGCAGATCGCCTGGGTCAGGTGACCAGCGCGCCCACCGGTACGGAGTCAAGCCGTCCGCGGAATCGTTCGTTCTGCGTTGACGCGTGGATCCGGTCTTCTCCCGCCGCAACCGGCCAGTGGTGCAGAGGCGTCAGCACGGCCGGATGGCGATTGCCGATCATCGCCACACCCACGGCTTGCTGCGTCTCCACCAGCGCCGCGCGGCTGCACGTTCGGCCCAACGCCACAGCGGGCTTGTGAACCGGTGGTAATCGCGTCGGCGTCACACCCATCCTCTCCTCGGTGCCGCTCCGCCGGCTTAGGTAGCGCAGTCTCCGGCAACGTCTCCTTGCCGCCATTACTTGCCGAGCGCCGGAAAGGTAAAGGCCGGCACTTCGACCGATGTCGCCTCCTGTCGCGCCTCGACGAGACGCGCACGCTTGCGCTATAGCGGTCCCACGCGGGAGGAGGCGGTATGACGGCTCGAGCGGCAACCTTCAATCCCGCCGTGGACGTCACGTGTGCCTGGTCGGGCCAGACGACCACCATTGCGACGCCGACGCGCCCAGAAGCGTCGGAGGCATTGCCAGGCGTCTTCGCCGAGATGCCGCCCGATGCCGTAGCGCTCACCTGGGATCTGACGGTGCACGAGCTACATCAGGCGTTCGCGCGGTGCATCGCCCCTGCCTTGACCGGAGTCCTGGACGCCGGCGCGTCACAGGAATTGGCCCGGACTCGCCTGGCCGCGGCTCGACATGCCGTCGATGACATCCGAGCCGCCCTGCGTCGCATGGCCTCGGGCACCTACGGCGTATGCGAACGGTGCGGCTGCATGATCGCCGCCGAACGCATGCAGGCTGCACCGACGGCACGCTGGTGCGCCGGCTGCCAGGTGTAGCAGCTTTACGGTTTCTCGCACGCGGTCGAGTGATGGCGTGACCGTGGCATCCGAACCCTGCGAAATGAGGTCGGCATGTTCGTGCCCACCACGGTGGTCTCCGGCCAGCCACCCTCGAGCGGTCCGCCGGCCGGGCCGCCCATCGAGGCCCGGCCGGGCGCACCGATCCTGCCCACGGCGATAGCCGTCAACCTCGGCAGCGGGCGTACGCAGGTGTGGGTGGCGGGCCGCGGCAGCGTGAGCTGCCCGACCGGCGACACCTTCGGCACGGCGGGTTCGCTGGTGCGCCGTGGACGCGTCGTGGCCGGGTCCGGGTGCATCGTCGTGTTGTCCCAGCTGACCCGCCGGTACAGCGACCCCATCCCGCCCGGCTCCGTCGTGGTCGTTTGCCGGCCGGTGCTGGCCACCATGGCGGAGCAGGACGCGATCCGTCGGGTCGTGGCCGGTGTGTTCGCGCCCTCGCGGGTGCTGTTCATCGACACCGTGCGAGCGGCGGCCATCGGAGCCGGGGCCGCCGCAGGCGGTCTGCTCATCGCCGACATCGGCGCCGAACTGACCGAGGTGGCGGTCCTGGACCACGGCAGGGTGAAGGTCGCCCGCCGGGCGGGCATCGGCACCCGCGACCGCGCGCGCGGCGCCCCCACCGACCTCGTCGCCCACGCCACCACCCGGATGATCAACGAACTACGCCACGACCCTGTGGCGCCGGCCGCGGTTCCGGCGGCGTTGACCCGCGGCCTCGTTGTGGTCGGCGATGGCGCCATGAAGCCCGACCTGAGCTTGCAGATCGCTACGACCCTGCGCATCCGGGTGCGGTCCGCGGCATCGCCACGGGCCGCCGCGCTCAGCGGTGCCGGCCTCGCTGCCATGGCCGTAGCCCGCGACCCCGCCGCGGCAGCCGCGCGACGCCTGTACCCCATAAGCCGAGGGCGAAAGGAAACCCCGTGACCACGACCGTGCACCGCCCCACCGAGTTGCTGCGTTCCATGCTCGAGGAGCGATTACAGACCCACACCAACTGCCTGACCCAACTCACCCTCTGCGGTGCACCGCCCCATTCCACCGGCCACGGCGATGACCTCGTCGACGCACTCGTCGCGGCAGCCCGGCAGGGTGTCGCGAACGCGACGCAGGCCCTGCACCGCATGTCGCAGGGAACCTACGGTGTCTGCGAAGCATGCGGTAAGGACATCCCGCTGGGCCGGCTACGGAACCTGCCGCACGTGCGGTTCTGTGTGCCTTGTCAACGCCGCGCCGCGCAGCGTTGGTCCGCGCCGGTCCGTACCGCGCACAGCCGCGGTACGGCGGGTGCGAACCTCCCCCGATCCAGGGGAGTGCGTCGTCCATGAACGTTCCCCGGGTTGGGCACACGCCGGGTGGCGTGCGCTCGGACGCGGCGGTCCGGTGTCACTGCCGATTGCGGTGAGTTGCGATGTCAATGTGCTGGCGGCTGCAGCCGCACGCAGCAGCGGCCCGGGCTCGGGTCGAGTATCACGGTGCGGGTGGCGTCGCCGGTGCCGTCGGCGACGCCGCGCAGCAGCTGCAGGTTCACCCCGCAGACGAGTGCGGTGAACTGTCGGGCGAGCCGGTGGAACGGGCAGTTGCGCAGGATCAGCGCGCCGTCGGGATCGTCGCCGTGTGGTTCGTAGCCGGCGTCCTCCAACGCGGCGAGAAGGGTGCCGGCGGCCGCGCCGGTGGTCCGGCCGGCCTGGTAGGCGGTTCGGTCGAGGACCTCTTGCACGGCAGCCCCGGTGTCGATCGACTCGGCCACGGCCGTGGCGAGCAACTCGCCGACGAGCTCGTAGTGCCGCGGCGGTACCGACACGGCAATCTCGTCCTCGATCCGTCGGTACAGCTTGGCCGGGCGGCCGGCGCCGGGACCAGAGCGCCCCGGTGGCCGGCGGTACTCGACCGCGAGCAGACCCTGGTCGGCGAGCCGATCCAGGTGGAAGGCGGCCACCCGCCGACTGGTACCCAAAGCCTCGGCCGCCGCGTCCCGGCTGACCGGCGTCGCGCTGTGCGCCACGAGGTCGAACACGGCTCGGCGGATCGGGTCGTCGAGGGCGGCCAGGGCAGCGATGCGATCGGGCTTCGGGCGGGTAACCATGACCCCAGTGTAAAACACAAACGCATTGACTTTAGAAGCTCCGCCGCCTACGTTTCTAGCATACGAAGGAATAGTTTTTAGAAGAGGGAGAAGCGTCGTGGAGACCAACGCACCAAGCTCGGCACCGATCGTCCGCCTGACC
>NZ_DASYTH010000495.1:0-3177 GCF_036002505.1 Actinophytocola sp.
CGTCGACGTTCTGGAACGTCCCGGAACTTCGCTGGAAGGAGACAACGAGTGAACTCGTGGACCAAGCGCGCGATCGGCGTGGCCGCGCTCGCGGGGGGCCTGCTGGCCCTCGGCGCCGGCACCGCCAGCGCCGACGAGGCAGCGACCCGGGCGTCGGTGCGTGTCGGCTCCGCGCCCACCGCGGAGGTGCGCCTCTGCGGCGACGGGGCGCTGTCCGGACTGCTCGGTCGCTGCGGCGGCCAGGCCGGCTCGGACAGCGACAGCACCACCGTCCAGGTGGGCGACAACTACGCCCGTGTCCGGGTGTCCGGGCTCGGGTCGGCTCGGGGTTCGCTGGAGACGCGACCGAGCCAGCCGTGGGCGTCCGTCTCGGGCCAGGCGACCATCACCCGACCTGCCGGGCTCGACCCGTCGGTCGCCGCCGACGTGGCGGCCGACACCAGCCCACGGGCCAGCGTCGCGGCTAAGGTGGCCGTGCCGTCCGCCCGCCACCTCGACCCCGCCGGCCAGTCCGCCACCGCGAAGGTGGCCATCATGCTCGCCCGCGAAGGCACGGCCGACGGCGTGGACGCGCTCGCGACGGTCGACCTCGCCGCCCCGCCCGCCACCGCGGACGCGGCCATCACGGTGGGTCACGACGCCACGGCGACCGACGCGGACGCGATCGTCGAGCTGGGTCTCTTTGGCTCGGGCGACCCGGCCGCGGCCATCACGGTAGGTCATGACGGCTCCGCCACCGACGCCGATGCGGCTGTCGAGGTGGACCTGTCCGGCCTTGCCGACCAGGCGGCGGCCACCGCGGACGCGACCCTAGTGGTAGGTGACGGCTCCGCGACCAGCGCCGACGCGGCTGTCGAGGTGGACCTGTTCGGGCTTGCCGACCAAGCGGCGGCCACCGCGGACGCGGCCATCACGGTGGCTCATGACGCCACGGCGACCAGCGCCGACGCGGTTGTGGAACTGGGCCTCCTCGGCCTGGGCGACCCGGCGTCGGGGGGCGCTGACGCGGTTGTCGAGGTGGGCATCGCCGGGCTTGCCGTCCCGGCGCTGGATGGGGTGGCGCCGACGTTGCCGGCACCGGTGGGGGACATCTCCCTCGACGGCCTGCTGGCCGCGATCGATCGGCCCGGGCTCGGGGTCGATGGCCTGGTGCCCTCCACCCCGACGACGGTGTGCGTCGGCGACTGCGACGCGGACACCGGCACCGGCGGGACACCGCCGCCGACCCAGCCGTCGCCAACGCCACCGGCGACGGACGGCAGCGGCGGCCAGGACACCAGCACCGGTGGCATCAGCGCGCCGGACCAGACCGGCCTGACCGGTACCGGCGGCATGCTGGCCGGCGCGGCCGGTGCGGCTGGGGCGACCTTCGCCCGGCTCCGCTCGGCGCTCGGCGACTCCGGCGGCACCCTGGCGTTCACCGGCGGCGCCGGCGACCTGCTGGCGATCGTGACCCTTGGGCTGCTGATGGCCGGCGCACTGCTCCTGCGGGCCGCCCGGCCCGCTCCGCTGGCGGAAAGGAGGTGACGGCAGCGTCCCGTAAAGGCGGCCGGCAGCAAGCGCTGATGGTCACCGGCCGCTGATCGGCAACCCGGCGTGGGCCGTACGGCGCGGGGCGTGCGGCCCACGCCCACACTGGTCGCGAGTGCCGAGCCACGCGCCGCGCAGGCCAGCTCGGCCCTGCCCGGATCAGCGGGGAGCCAGCGCCGCGGACATCGCACTCGGCGGCTGCATGCTGGTGCCCTGTGGGTTCGGCGGGATGTCGGGGTTCTGGTAGGCGCCCACGATCTGGCCGAGGTCGTTGATGCCATTGGGCAGGGTGTTGGGCGCGCCGGGGAACGCGATCGGGGTGATGGGGCCCTTGACGCCCTTGCGCAGCAGGAACCCGCGGATCGTCGGGATGGGACCGCCGTCGGTGACGCCGCCGGTGGCGCTGAAGCCCACGATCTGGCCCCGGTTGTTGTTGCCGGTGGCGAATGTGAACGGGCCGGGAGGGGCGTCGAAGGTGGTGACGCGGCCCTTGTCGAGCTGGAAGCCGCGGATGGTGAGCGGTTGCTCGGTGAGATCCTTGACGTACCCGCCGACGATCTGGCCGAGGTCGTTGACGTTGAGCGGTGAGGTCGCGGCCACGCCGGGGACGTCGATGGTGGTGAACCGGCCCTTGTCCCACAGGAAGCCGTGGAAGTTGCCGGCGGCGTCGACGTACTCGCCGACCACTTGCCCGCGGTTGTTGATGCCGTTGGCCCGGGTCTGCAGCGCGCCGGGGACGTCGATCCCGATGAACCGGCCCCGGTCGAGCAGGAAGCCGCGCGGCTTGGCGTCTGGGGCCTGTGGCTGGCGGGCGGTGGTGCTGTAGGTGCCCACGATCTGGTCGCGGTCGTTCATGTCGCTGGGCTGGGTGGCCAGGGCGCCGGGCACGTCGATGGTGGTGAACCGGCCACGCCGGTCGCGCAGGAAGCCGTGGTAGGCGGCGTCGGCGTCGATGTAGTTACCGGCGATCTTGCCGAGGTCGTTGATGGCGGCCGCCCCCGTCTGCATGACCGCGCCAGGGGCATCGAATGCGGTGAAGCGGCCCTTGTCCAGCACGAACGCGGGGAACGGGGTGCGCGGACGGGTGTCGGCGCTGGGGCTGGTACTGGTCGGGATGGCGGTGGTGCTGGGCTGGGCCGGCCTTGGAGCCGTGGCCTGCAGCAGCGGCATCGCCGCCACTGCCGGGGTCGTGAGTGCCGCAAGAACGACAGCACCGGCGATGGCCAGGAGGCGGCGTCGGCGGGCGTGGGAGCGCGCTGCCGAATCCATGCTGGTCTCCTTCCTCTGCGCGTCTGTGGTTTCCTGGCATTCGCACGGACACGTGCCGCGGATTAGTCAGGAAGGCGCATCGGCGGGTCGGATGCGGCGCCGAGCGCTCAGGCTCGGCGCGGCCGCCAGATGCACTCCGACGGCCAGCGGCGCGACCAGGCCCGAACCTCGTCGTCGCGGTAGGTGCTGACCGCGTCCGGCGCCGGGCGCGGCTCGATCACAGGACCGGCGTACCCACAACGCCCGCCCGACCTATGCTGATCGCGTGCGCGCGATCCAGGTCACCCGCTTCGGTCCGCCCGGGGTGCTCACCCTCGTGACGCTGCCCGATCCGGCGCCGGCGCCTGGCGAGGTCCGCGTCCGCGTCCACGCCGTCGG
>NZ_DASYTH010000496.1:0-9981 GCF_036002505.1 Actinophytocola sp.
GCTTCAAACTGGTACCCACCACGCTGGTGGTGGAGTCCATCGGCACGATCATCCTGGCGGTAACCGCCGCGCTGGTGTTGCGGTCGCGACGAACACCCTGACGGTGCACCGGCACCTTCACACCTTTGTGCCTACGCTCTGATCATCGGCAGCCAGAGAGCCGCCCGCAGCATCCCGTCGTCGTCGCGCATCAGGCTCAACGGGCGGCGGACCTTCAACTGCGGATCGCGGACGCGATTACCGCCTTCGCGGGGTCGATGCGTCTACATTCACGCCGCGCTGTTCGGCATCTGGATGCTGTTCATCGAGTCCGACCCGTGGCCGAAGCTCACACTGATCGTGTCGTTGGAGGCTATCTTCCTGTCCACCTTTGTCATGATCGGCCAGAACCGGCAGTCAGACTTCCAACAGGCCAAGGCAAATCATGACTTCAACGAACAGGAACTGGAACTCAAGACCAACACGGATCTGACTCGCGCGATCCATACCATGACCACCGAGCTGCATCGGCGGCTGCTCGATGAGCCCGCCCAGTAGCGTGCCCGGAGCGTTGTCGACGGCGAGGCTGAATCGATCCGTTCGCGAGACAACGCACCGGAACGTCCTCACAGCCGCTGGGCGAGCGCGCCCTTACGACTTCGTCGGCGATCTCGTGGTCTTCGATCCCGGTCAGTCGACGCTTGCGCACATCTCAGCTAGGCCAAGCGTCGGGCGGTCGCGCCAACCGCGCGCTCATCTGCCGCGTCGAGGGCGGTGGCGTCAGCGGTGACGCAACGTGATACATGACCACTTTCTCTGTCTCCGATCAAGCTCTCACATCTTCTGACTCCCGTGTTCTTCAAATGGCGGCGGCCGCCTAACCCAGCCTTGTTGATCTCACTTTTTCAGGTCTGAGAAGCTAGGTGATGGCCGGTCGCCTAGGTATGCCTAGGCGGCCGGCGCAGCCCTGCTAAACCCCCTGACCAGCGAAGATAGGTAAGTGCTTCCGATGTGGCAGCTCCCTTACGAACCGAGGATTGATCCATCAGCGGTTGACAAGGAGACAAGCCATGTTGATGCACCCGGACCTGTTGCTGGCTCAGGCGAAAGAACGTCGGCGTGAGCTGATCGCCGAGGCCGACAGGGAGCGCCTACTCACTATCGCCTTCCGTGCCCGCCGGGGCAAGAAAGCCCCGGCCGTCCGCGGACAGCCCACCGGTACCCTGGCGTCGTGCGAACCATCCGCGGCGGTGCCAGCCCGGTGATGATCGGGCGGGAAAGCGAGCTGCGCCGGTTGGCGCAGCTCGCTTCGGCGCGTGAGCCGGCGGTCGCGATCATCGCGGGCGAGCCGGGCATCGGAAAGACCCGACTGGTGCATGAGCTGCTGTCGACTGTGCCGGCAGACACCGTGGTGCTGGTCGGCCAGGCGGAGCCCGGCTCGCTGGCCCGGCCGTACGAGGTGCTCCTGGACGCCATCGACGGCCGCCCGGTCGACGAGGAGCAGCTGGCGGCCCTCGCGGACCCGCGGCGCAGCCCGGTCGAGCGCCTGCACACCGGCCTCGCCATCCTGGCCGACCTGGTCGGCGACTCCGCCGCGGTCATCGTCTTCGAAGACCTGCACTGGGCCGACTCGGAGAGCGCGGCGCTGTTCGAGCGGATCGCCGACCGGCTCGGGCCGTGGCTGCTCATCGGCACCTACCGGCCGGAGGAGGTGACCCGCCGCCAACCGGTTGCCGGTCTGCTGGCCCGGATGGAACGCCGGCACGCCGTCACCCACGTACGCCTGGATCGTCTCACCCCCTCGCAGACCGCGGCGTTGCTGGCGGTGGCCACCGGCGCTCCGGCGCCGCTGCGTGCCGCGACGGCGCTGCACCACCGCACCGGGGGCAACCCGTTCTTCGTGGAGGAGCTGCTGCGCGCGCTGCCCGGGTACGACGTAGAGGCGCTGGTCGAGCAGCCGCTGCCGTGGAGCCTCGCCGACGTGCTGCGCCGCCAGGTCGACGACCTCGACCCGGTCAGCCAGCGCATCGTCGAGGCGGCCGCCGTGCTCGGCCACCGCATCCCGTTCGACTTGCTCGCCGGCGTGACCGGTGCGGGCGAGGACGAGCTCATCGCCGTGCTGCGCTACCTGGTCACCCGGGGCGTCCTGGTCGAGTCCGGTGAGGACGAGTTCGCGTTCCGGCACGCGCTGGTGCGCGAGGCGATCGCCGACCAGATGCTCGGCCGGCAGCGCCGCCGGCTGCACGAGGCGGCGCTCGACGTACTCCTGAGCGGTGGCGCCTCCGACCCGGCCATGGTGGCGCACCACGCCCGCGGCGCCGGCCGGTACGACGACATGGTCGCCGCGGCCCGCCGCGGCGCCGCGCTCTACCTCTCCATCGGCTCGGCCTATCAGGCCCTGCAGCTGGCCGAGATGGGCCTCGACGAGGTGCCCGACGACGCCGACCTGCTCGCCGGCGCCGCCCGGGCGGCGTGGCTGGCCGGGCTGTTGGATGACGCACTGCGGTACGGCCGGCGCTGGCGGGACCTTGCCACCACCACGACCGACCGGGCCGAGTCGCTGTACCTCCTGGTCCGGATCGCGTGGGAGTCCCGTGAGACCGACGAGATGCGCGCCCTGACCCACGACATCGAGACCCTGATCGCGCAGCTGCCGCCCGGCGCCGACCAGGCGCGGGCGATGACCGCGATCGCGCAGTCGGCGTACCTGCGCGACGATCTCGACGCCGCGCTGCTCTGGTCCGACCGCGCGCTGGCGCTGGCGGACGAGTTTGACCTGCCGGCCGTGCGCCTGGCCGCGCTGGTGGAGAAAGGCTCGACGCTCACCGAGCGCCCGCAGAGCGCCGCCGACGGCCGGGAGATCCTGTCCAGCCTCGTCGACGAGGCCGAGAAGGCGGGCGAGTGGGTGCTGGCCGCCCGTGCCCTCAACACCCTGGTGCAGGGCGAGCCGCCCACCTCGCCGGCCGAGCACGCCGCCACCCTGGAACGGATGCGGGTCGACGCCGAGCGGGCCGGCTTCGAGTCGCTCGCGGTGGCCGCGTACTTCCAGGGCCGGGCCCGGCTCGCGATGCGTGCCGGTGACCTGCGCGCCGCGATCGCGGCGCTGGAGGAGGGGCGCGAGCAGGACCGCGGCTACCAGCGCCGGGGCCGCTGGGCCGACTACCACGGGGTCTTCCTCGCCGGGCTCTACCTGGAGGCCGGCGAGCTGGGCCGGGCCGAGCAGCTCATCACCGACCTGGCGGCGCTGCCCAACAACCCGCCCACCACGATTCCCGGCCTCGCGTTCCACCTCGCCTGCCGCCGCGGCGACCTCCCGCGCGCCGAGGCGACCCTGGACGAGCTCATCGCGGCCCTGGCCGAGCAGACGTGGCGCAGCGGCGACCAAGCCCACGACCTGATCTCCGCCGCGCTGGAGATCGGCCTGCCGGCGCACCGGGTCGACCAGATGGCCGCCGCGCTGCTCGACGCCGACGTCTGGGACGCCTACCGGACGCTCGTCGACGCCCAGCTCGCGGAGGCGCGCGGCCAGCACGCCGAGGCGCTGGCCGGCTACCTGTCCATCGCCGAGGCCCACATCCTGGGGCCGGCGACCCGCGGCACCGTACGCGTCGGCGCCGCCCGCTGCCTGCTCGCGGGTGACCGGCGCGTGGAGGCCACCGCGCAGGTGGAGGCGGCCGCGTCCCTGCTGGCCGAGTGGCGCGGCTGGCGGGTGGCCCAGCTCGCCCAGGTCCGCGCCCAGCTGGGCATGGCTCCGGTCGACGCGCCGCCCACGGTCACCGGCCCGGCCGCGCTCACACCCCGCGAGCGGGAGGTGGCGGTGCTGATCAGCGACGGGCTGACCAACACGGAGCTGGCCCGGCGGCTCTACATCTCACCGAAGACCGCCGCCGTTCACGTCTCGAACATCCTGCGGAAGCTGGGCGTCTCGTCCCGGACCGAGGTGGGCGACCTCGTCGGGCGGGGCTGACAGCCACCCGCCGGTGCGGACCTCCTTCGCGAAGCTCGACCTCCGCCAGCGTGGCGTTCCCGTCTCGGCGCCTTGTCGTCGGCCCTCTCCGGGGCACGCCGCGCCGCGATAGCGACCAGCGCGGTGGTGATCGGCGCGGCGGCCATCAGCCCCATCGTGCCGACGACGCCTGCGGACGATCTCCTGGGCCAACATCTGCGTGGTGAGCACCTGCCCCAGCGGCGAGTTGCCGGCGGCCAGCAGGATGAGTAGCGGCAGCGAGATACCCGCGTACGCGAGCACCAGCGTGTTGATCACCGAGGTGATGTGCGCCCGGCCGACCCGGGACGCGGTCTGGTACAGCCGCGTCGCCCACTCCGACGGGTTGGCGTGGGCCAGCTGGAGTCTTGCTCAAGGGTCCAAGCCCTCGGCCTGCTGCCGCAAGCCCACGTCCCGCCGCACCTACGGCGCGCGCTGGATCGCATCCCCGGCCCCGTCGGCACCGACCGGCCCTCGCCGAGGTGAGCGGTGACGAGCTGGGAGAGCCGCTGACCGCCCTCTGGGGCAGCTTCGCGCCGGCCACCTGGAATCAGCGCCTGGCTGTCCTGGGTGAGTACGTCGCGCACTACAACGAGCACCGGCATCGACCGCACTGACCTGCCGTTGCCAACGCGTCTGCCGCCGACTGCTAGGCCAGCGCGGACGCTGGATCCGTGATGTCCAGGCCGAGATCCCGGGCGAAGTGGTTGCGGGTCCCGGCCGGGATCACCACCAGCGGCCGCTGCGCCTCGGCGGCCACCGCGGCCACCGCCGAAACCGTGCCGTCGCCGCCGGCGACGCCGAGAACCCTCGCTCCTTCCGCGATGGCGATCCTGGCCAGCGACGCCGCATCCTGGCTCGGGTCGGTCAGCCTGACCTGCGCGCCTGCCCGCTCCACGAGCCGGAAGCGGGCCATCTTCCCGCCGCCGGAGCGCGGATTCATCACCGCCACCGTCACTTCGGCGGACAACTGATCACCGCCGTTCGCCATCGCGATCACCTCAACGTCGCCGCGCGCGGGGCCAGATGCCGCACCGCCCCACGGCAGAGGTTGCCGGTGACTGCCCCGATAGCGACGTCGGACGAGTGGTGCGCACCCGGGTGAACCCGTGGGTGGGTAGGCGACGGTCGCGGCGGCCACGTGCAGGTGCAGCCGAAGAGTGGACGCTGCCTGCCCCATCGCCGATGCGAACGCGGAGGCCGCGTGGCCTGAGGGAACGACGTGGAGACCGGCCGCCGTATCCAGCGGGAGTCCGGCACCGGAGGGTCCTCCGACCGGGCGGGTCGCTGCTGGCGAGCGAGGGGGTTTAAGGCCTAGGTTCGCCACCGCCGAGGTCAGCGCGACGGCCAGCACTCCCTGGCAGGCCGCCCGCCGACCCCGACCGGCGGCCACGGCGGCGTCGGTCACCAGCCACAGCCGCGAATAGTTCGCCGCGTTCGACACGCCCACCACAGCCGGTCGAGGCAGGGCGTCGCCGTACCCACGACGGCCTCGTACACGGCCTGGTTCACGGCATCGACCAGAGCGTGCAACCCACTCAGCCAACCCATGTGATCCACGCTGCAGCCACGCACCGGCGTCGTCATCGCGGCTCCCTCCTACGCCCCGGCAGTTGGCACCCTCGGCCGCCGCTGGCCGTCCGCCGGCCCGAAGGCGGTCGAGGGTAAACCTCGGAATGCAAGGGCGGGCGCGGCGTTGGCCGCCTGGCGCATCGACGGCCGTCGCCATGCTCACCCGGGCGACCAATCATGCGATCAGCCGCTCCGCCCGCCTGCCGGCTTGGCGTACGGCGAAGGCGGCGAAGATCTCGTTCACCCCGTGGAAGATGGCCCACACCCCTACCAGGGTCACCAGCGTCCACAGCGACCGCTGCCAGGAGTGTACGGCCCAGACCCCCAGCACCAGCTCGGCGATCCCGAGCAGCAGCCCGGTCCACCACCAGGGCGCCTTGGGCCCGGCGAGCGCGCTGACCAAGTGCACGATGCCGAAGATGATCAGGTACCAGGCGACCAGGATCGACACGACGTACAGCGTGACGTCTGGCCAGACGAAGGCGATGATCCCGGCGGCGATGCCGAGAATCCCGGCCACGATCAACAGCCAACGCCAGCTGTGGACCCGGCTGGCCACCACTAGTTGGGCGATGCCGCCGAACAGGAAAGTCACGCCCACGAGCGTGGCCACTACGGCGAGGCTGCCCACCCGGTACGACAGCACGAACATGCCCAGGCCGGTCCACAGGATCCCGAGAACCAGGAACCACCACCAGGCGGCGGACACCTCCCGCATCCCGGTCCGGACGCGGCCCGGCAGGTCGTCCGTGCGCCTCACATCGCTTGTCACACCAACCTTTCCTGCTCTCCCTGCGGCCGCGCGGAGGCCCGATCCCATGTCTACAAGCCCGCCGCGCGGCCGCTCACAACTGGTGCTCATATGTGGTGCAGTGACCCGCCGTACCGGCCGGTCAGGAGCCCGCCGCCTTCGCGAGCTCGGCGGCGTGGGCGCGGGCGTCGATGGCGTCTAACATGGCCAGCTGCGCGTTGTCCAATGCCCACTCTGCGAAATCGATAGCGTCGGCCGCGTCAGCGTCGGCCCAGTCCGCGTCGCTGGCGGCGACCTTGGCGTCCATCTGCCGGTTCCGCTTGTCGATCTTGGCTTTGATGTCTTCCCTCTTGGCCGCGGCATCGGCCCTGGTCTGCGCCCACTTGCTGCGTGCGCTGGAGGCGGCCTGGTCGGCCTGCTGCTGTGCGTTCTTGACGGCCTGGTCGAGGTCGGCCTGGGCCTGGTCGACTCGCTTTCCGATCTGCTCACGGGACTCGGTGGCGGCCGCCTGCACCGCCGCCTTGGCCGCCGTGACGCGCTGCTCAAAGGCGTCGAGTCGTGCGGAGTAGTCCATTGTTCCTCCCTGGATTGCATCGATTTGCCGGTCTGAGCCGCGCCTCTGTCGGCGGATGGCTCATCGCGGCTGAACAGATTGCTCAATGGCACTGCAGCCCCAGATGACCGCTGCGTTTGCCGTCCACGTCAGTGCAGGCATCACCTGGGCCGGGTGAATCCCATGACCGGCGGTGGCGCGCCACGACGGTCGATCGGTATCCCGGCTGTGGCGGTCGCACGTGCGGTGTCTGCGGCAAATAAACCGGCCGACGTCGGCAATGACGGCGGTGCGCCGGAGCATTGGCATCCAGGGCGGACCGCGCGGCAGTTCCAGCCGCGCCGCCTGCACTCGATCCGCTTGCTGCGCCACGGACACCCGCCTCAGGCCCATCCGCGCACGTGTAACGGGTCGGCGTTGGCAGTGCGCGCGCCGTCCTTGCCGACCGGTCCGATCCCCGCCGAACGCCAGTGCGTCGCTGTGGCGCTGATTGCTGAGCGTGTGCCGCTTCTGCCGCCCGGCGTCGACCCGGTACCGGAACGCCATCGCCAGCCTCCTTGCGGTCGCCGTCACCCGGTCAATCACGACCGAGGCTTGTACGCCACGTCGAAGAACAACAGGGACTTTGGGCCCGAAGTTGTGTGTTCCATACCCACCGGCGCGGCGTCCACTCATCGGGACCTTCGGCCCGATCGCCACCTTGAGCCACCTCGTGGATGGCGATCTCGGTCTAGGTGCGGCTGCACCACGGCCCCCGCCCGTTGCCGAGCGCTTCGACGAGCCCCCGACCTGCTGGGTGCACGCGATTTCGTGGGTGCGGGCGATGACCGGCCGGCTCAGCTGGAGCCTGCCGAGCGCGGGCGATGGTGGCGAAGACAGTGAGATTGAAGATGCCACCGAAGTCGTGGTCGGCGACGAATGGAGCGGAACGGTCGAGCTGCGGCGGGAAAAGGTGGTGTCTTGTTTGGCCGTTCATGCGAGGGCCAGGTAGGCACGGTGTCGGGCTCGCCTCGGCCGTCTTGCTCTGGTAGATGTTGCTCACAGCGGTCCCCTTCCCGTGTCGTCGCAGCGACTTGGCGGTTGCCCGACACCCACCACTCGGCAGGTCACGGGCGGGGGACCGCCACTCTCAAAGTTCTACAAAGATCGAGACATCCTCGCCCTGTCCGCCCCACGGTGTGTGGACGAAGGCAGACGGGATGGCTGGAAGCGCCTTCGGCTAGCTAGTCATGGTGGTCTATTGTTCTAGTGAGGGCATCCGGGTAGCGCGACAATCGAGCCATCACCGGAGAGGCGGCCATGACGGAAGATCACGGTCATACGGAGCGGTTCTCTGACGAAGAGTTTGCGTTCCTTCGACACGTCCGCTTCGGCGAACTGCCTGGACGAGTTTCGCCTCAGGACCGCGTCGAGCTGACTGAGACCGAGCCCCGCCGCGACCTGCCCGAGCCAGAACCGGCACCCTGGTATCCCGGGGCATAGCCAAATGCCAGGCTCCGAAAGCGCAGCACAGAAGTACAGCAACGTCGCGACCGCAGTGCACCGAGGTGGAGTCCGAGATCCGGTGTAAATCGATGGGCGTGTTTCGGCTTCCTGGTCAGGTTATGCGATGGTGCTGACAGTTTTCGGGTTGATCAACTGAGTGAGCGCGGTCGTGGTCCCGCTCGGTGGCGATGAGCGGTGATGATCCAGGCGCGGGAGTTGAACCAGACACCGTCGTCGCTCAGGTGCGCGGCGAGCGCCTGGCGTAGACGCTCGTCCGCGCGCGTCGCGGCGGCGGGATCCAGCCGCTTCAGGACTTCGCTGGTGCACGTGAAGCCGCGGACCCAGTCGAGGGCGGCGGCCACGTCCGGACCGTAGTAGACCGGTTCGTGGACATCAATGAAGGCGATGCCAGCGAACCCTGCAGCCTGCAGGATCTCCTTCACGGTCGGCGGGTCGGCGAGCGAGAACGGATCCGGTCTCCCGGAAGCACCGGCCATTGGCCCTTCGGCTGCTTCGAGGGATTGGTGGATAGCGACGTCCCACTCATTGCGCTCGTGGGCCTGCCAAACCATCATCACCAGGCGCCCGGCCGGGCGCAGCGCGCGCCCGATGTTGGCGAACGCGGCGACGGGGTCGTCGAAGAACATCGTGCCGAACCTGCTGATCGCCAGGTCGAAGCCCTCCGGCGGAAAGCGGTGGACCTGCGCGTCGGCACGCTCGAAGGTGACGTTGCGGAGTCCTTCGGCCCGGGCCAGCTCGCGGGCGCGCTTGATCGCGGGCGCCGAGATGTCGACTCCGAGCGCACTGCCCGCCCGGGCCGTACGCGCGGCCTGTCGGGTCGTCTGCCCGGTGCCACAGCCGATGTCGAGGACGTGGTCCTGGAGCTGGACGCCAACCGCTGGGCGCAGTACCTCGTTATGCCGCCGTAGTTCGGCGTCGTAGCTTGCGGCGTGTCGCATCGCGGTCCCTTCACGGCGGCCCGGGGCCGACTGGGCGCTGTTGGTCACCGGCATTCATCATGAATGGCCCCCCGCTACTCAGCCCCCTGGGCCGGTTAGCCCGCCGGAGACCGGCAGGAATCCTGAGCGCATGGGAAGGAAGGCAGGCCACGATGCCGGCTAGTGACCGCCGAGCAGTCCTTGCTCGGCGGCGTACGCGTCGAGGCGGTCCACGAGCTCGCGCGGGCGGCTCAGCGCGGGGGTGTGCCCACCGTCGATCTCATCGGGGGTGATGCCCAGGCGCTCTCGGGCGACGCGGCGAAGGAAACCAGGGGGGAACAGACGGTCGTCGCGACAGATCAGGACCCGCGTGGGGACGCCGGGCCAAGCCCGCAGCGGCGACGGTTCCCCCATCCGGGCCTCAGACTGGCTGCGCGCTCGGTTCAGCGCCTCGGCGGCCAGCTCCGGCGAGACATCCTGGTAGAACAGGGCGATCGTATCGTCGTATCGGTCCCGTACCTCCTCGTTATATCTCGTATGGGCCCAGTAGGCGGCGGGCGCCTCTCCCGGCGCGGGGATCATGGGCGCGACCAGGATGAGCAGTTCCACCGCCACCCGGTCGCAGACGAGCGGGGCGGTGAAGCCGCCGAGCGATTGCGCGACGACGATGAGATTGGTTCGGTCGCCGATCGCGCCGACCACGGTGTCCGCGTACTCG
>NZ_DASYTH010000497.1:0-24149 GCF_036002505.1 Actinophytocola sp.
AGGCTGATGTCCGAACCAGGAGCGATGCCCAGCAACCCGAACACCTGGGCCTGCTCCTTGCTGAGGGTCGAATAGGACCAGGACAGGACAGCGGGCAGGCTCGCGGCTGGATCGTCTTCATCCAGCGCGCCCAGCCCGGCGTCACGCAGCTCCGCGGCTATGGTCGCCAGCGGCAGGCGCGGGTGGGTGTGAGCGCGGCCGGCGATGATGCTCAATGCCAGCGGAAACCCGCCACAGTAGGCCAGCAACTCCTCAACGGCCACGGGTTCGGCCGCGATCCGAGCGCTGCTGAGCCGGGTAGCGAGCAGGGAGCGGGCCTCGTGGTCGGTGAGAACGTCGGCGGGCAGGTGGTGGGTGCCGTGTCCGGTGATCAGGCCGGTCAGGTGGTTGCGGCTGGTGATCAGCACCGTGGCGGTGGAGCTGCCGGGTAGCAGCGGGGTTACCTGGGTGGTGTCGGCGGCGTTGTCCAGCAGGATCAGTATTCGTCTACCCGTGACCAGGCTGCGGTATCGGGCTGCCTGGGCGTGCGGGTCGAGTGGGATGTGGGCGGGGTCGACACCAAAGGCGTCGAGAAATCCGCGCACCGCCACTGCCGGAGGCATGGGCTGGCTGTCGGGGCTGAAACCGCGCAGGTCCACGAATAGCTGCCCGTCAGGAAAGCGGTCGAGGTGCTGGTGGGCCCAGTGCAGTGCGAGCCAGGTCTTGCCGATGCCGCCGGCGCCAGCGATGGCGTAGATCACCACGGTGGCGCTTCGTTCGGGGGCATCCAGGGCGGCGGTCAGGATGGCGAGCTCGTCGGCACGGCCGGTGAACGGTTGTGGCGCCGCGGGGAGTTGATGAGGCACTGGCCCAGCCGGCGAGGCTATGACGTTCGGCGGGTAGGGGTGGTCGGGGAGGCTGATCCAACCCACGGTCGAGGTTTCCTTCACCGCGACCTTTACCGGCCGAAATGTGGTCGGATCGGTGTGCTGGCTATGCCGAACCACTTCGTCGAAGAACCACTCAGAGGTGATCAGGGCCAGCACACCGGGCGATTCGGCGAGCGCGGTCTTGAATAGCTTGGCGTCCAGTAGTCGGAATGCCAGATTGATCGATGTTGCGGTGACGCCGTACTCGTCGTAGCTGACCTCTCCGGCGTGCAGGGCCATTCGTAGCCGGATGTGTTCCTCGTCTGGATGGGTCTTGTTGTGCACGCGCAGCGCCGAAACCAGAGTGTGCGGCACGGTGTCGACGAAGGGTGCCTTGGGCATTTCGGACGGCGCCAGGATGAACACGCCGTCGCCGCGATCTTCGTGGTCGCAGTCGGTCCACGGGATGCCGGCGTTGTCGAATGCTTGTTGGACGGCTCGGTAGAGTCCGTCCCGGACCGCGACCTGGTGTGGATTGGTGCGTTGGCGGTTGCCGAACCCTTCGACGTCCAACACGACGATGGTGCGGTGCACGGCAGGATTACCTGACATCAAGTGCACCGTACTCCCACAGGGAAATGAAACGGGGCGGTGGCCGGAAATTGGCCACCGCCCCGGGTCCTGCTGAGGGATCAGACGTCGTAGTAGAGGGCGAACTCGTGCGGATGCGGGCGCAGCCGCAGGGGGTCGATCTCGTGCTCGCGCTTGAAGTCGATCCAGGTTTCGATCACGTCGGAGGTGAAGACGCCGCCTTCGAGCAGGAACTCGTGGTCGGCTTCGAGGCTGTCCAACACCGCGTTGAGCGAGGCGGGGACCTGGGCGACGTCCTTGGCCTCGTCGGGCGGGAGCTCGTAGAGGTCCTTGTCGATCGGTGTGGGCGGCTCGATCTTGTTCTTGATGCCGTCGAGGCCGGCCATGACCATCGCGGAGAAGGCGAGGTACGGGTTGCCCGAGGAGTCGGGGCAGCGGAACTCGAGGCGCTTGGCCTTCGGGTTGTCGCCGGTGATCGGGATGCGCACGCAGGCGGAGCGGTTGCGCTGCGAGTAGACGAGGTTGACCGGGGCCTCGAAGCCGGGGACGAGGCGGTGGTAGGAGTTCACCGTCGGGTTGGTGAAGGCCAGCAGGCTGGGGGCGTGGTGCAGCAGGCCGCCGATGTAGTGCCGGCCGAGGTCGGACAGGCCCGCGTAGCCGGACTCGTCGTGGAAGAGCGGCTCGCCGTCCTTCCACAGCGACTGGTGGGTGTGCATGCCGGACCCGTTGTCACCGAAGAGGGGCTTGGGCATGAACGTCGCGGTCTTGCCGGCCGCCCAGGCCGTGCCCTTGACGATGTACTTGTACAGCTGGAGATCGTCAGCGGCGTGCAGCAGCGTGTTGTACTTGTAGTTGATCTCGGCCTGGCCGGCGGTGCCCACCTCGTGGTGCGCCTTCTCCACGCTGAACCCGGCGTCGATGAGGTTCAGCACGATCTGGTCGCGCAGGTCGGCCTGGTGATCGGTGGGCGGCACCGGGAAGTACCCGGCCTTGTACCGGATCTTGTAGCCGAGGTTGTGGCCGCCCTCGTCCGCGCCGGTGTTCCACCAGCCCTCTTCGGCGTCGATCTCGTAGAACGCGCCGTTCTCCGCGCTGTCGAAGCGCACCGAGTCGAAGATGTAGAACTCCGCCTCCGGGCCGAGGTACGCGGTGTCCGCGATGCCCGACTCGCCGAGGTACAGCTCGGCCTTGCGGGCGATGTTGCGCGGGTCGCGGCTGTAGGCCTCGCGGGTGAACGGGTCGTGCACGAAGAAGTTGACGATGAGCGTCTTCTCCACCCGGAACGGGTCGATCCGGGACGTGGCGAAGTCCGGCAGCAGCAGCATGTCGGACTCGTGGATCTGCTGGAAGCCCCGCACCGACGAGCCGTCGAACGCCAGGCCCTCATTGATCGCGGTCTCGTCGAAGAACTGCGCCGGCACGGTGAAGTGCTGCATGATGCCCGGCAGGTCGCAGAACCGGACGTCGACGAATTTCACCTCTTCGTCGGAGATGAACGAGAGAACCTCGTCGGAAGTGTTGAACACGCTCGTTGGCTCCTTCGATTGCGATGCTGCTGTGCGTGATGAAGCTATGAGTGCGGTGTTGCCCGGCTATCACCCGTATGTTTCACGGGTGTTAACGACGGCCACCCGGACCCCCAGCATGCCAGGTGATGGGCCATCGGTCAGCCCGGCCTAGGCTGGAACGGTGACCAGATGGATCGGCTCGTGGCTGTCCGGGCCGCGGGCCGCGCTCGAGCCCACCGCGGACCCCGGCGAGCCGCAGCGGTGGCGCGGCGAGCGGCTGGGGCTGCCGCAGAACGGGCCGGGCTCGGTGGCCTCCCTCGGTTCCCGGCTTGCGGCGCTGGTCGTGGACGTCGTGCTGGCCGCGCTCATCGCGTACACGTTCACCGTGCCGAACCCGCCGCTGAACTGGAGCCTGGTGCCGTGGTTCCTGATCACGGCGAGCATGGTGTCGTTCTTCGGTTTCACCCCGGGCATGCTGGTGCTGGGCATCCGGGTGGTGCGGATGGACGGCGCGGCGATGATCGGCCCGTTCCGGGCGATCCCGCGGACGGTCATGGTCGGCGTGATCATTCCGGCGGCCGTCTGGGACGCCGATGGCCGCGGCCTGCACGACAAGGCGGTCGGCACCATCGTGCTGCGCATGCGCTGACCCAAGCCTCGGCCCGGCCAACGGAATCTCAGGGGACCGTGACGGCACCCAGCCACAATCAACCCGCGATCCGCACGTTCCGCTGGAACGTAACAACAGCAGTTAATTCCGGAGAGGCGGATCCGACTACGATTCCGCAGGTGGACATGCCCAGTGCCGGCCGGCGACGCCGCGCCGTGCGGCTGGCGGCGTTCCTCGGTGCGCTCGGGCTGGGCACCGGCGTGGCGGCGGCGATCGTCACCCAGGCTGCCGACTCGTGGAGCTACTCCGCGTACGACCCGGTGCCGCTGGACATCGTGATCGCCCTGCTGTTCTCCACCATGGGTGCCCTGGTCACCTGGCACAAGCCGGAGAACCGGGTCGGCTGGGCCATGCTGGTCATCGCGGCGTGGGACGGCGTCGGGGTGCTGGCGACGACGCTCACCGGCGCGTTCGACTCGCCGGAGCACGCCGCCGTGGACGTGTTGATGGGCTTTCAGCAGTGGTTCTGGGCGCCGCCGATCTGGGCCATCTCCACGCTGCTGCCGATGATCTACCCGGACGGCCGGCTGGCCTCCCGGCGCTGGTGGTGGGCGGTCGCGGCGACGTTCGCCGGCATCGTGGTCTACGAGATCGGCCTGGCGCTCGCGGACAGCGACTTCGCCGGCCGGTACACCGTGCACAACCCGTACGCCCGCCCGGAATGGCAGGGCTTCGCGACGTTCTGCCTGACCGCGGGGGAGTACCTGCTGCTGGCCATGACGGTGGTCGCCGCCGCCGGGCTGGTGCTGCGCTGGCGGGTCGCGACCGGGGTGCGGCGCCGGCAGATCTCCCTGGTGCTGATCGTGTTCGGGTTCGGCATCGCGCAGGCGGTGATCCGGGACAACCTGCCCGGCCAGCTGCCCCAGGTGCTCGACCGGGGCATCGAGGTGCTCGCGTTCTCCTTGCTGCCGCTGGCGATGGCGGTGGCGATCACCCGGGACCGGCTGTTCGACCTCGACCTCGCGGTGCGCCGGTCCGTCGTCGGCGTGGCCATGATCGCCACGTTGCTCGCCTGCTACGTCGGCGGGTTCGCGGTGCTGGCCGTGCTGCTGCCGGCGCGGGTGGTGCCCGGTTCGGTGCTCGCCGTGGCGCTGTCCGGCGCGTTGATCTACCCGCTGGCCCTGTACGCGATCCGCTGGGTGCGCCGGGTGACCTGGGGTCGGAAGATCGACATCGTGGAGGTGGCCACCGGCCTCGGCCACCGGATGCGCAACCAGCTCGACACCACCGAGGTGCCGGCCGCGGTCTGCGAGGAGATCGTCAGCGCGATGCGGCTGCGGATGGCCCGGTTGGAGGTGTGCACCGCGGACGGGACGCGCTCGCTCGCCCAGGTCGGTGACGGGGACGGCGACCTGCCCAGGTTCGAGCTGTGGCACCGCGGCGAGCAGGTCGGCCGGCTGGTGGTGTGCCCGCCGGAGGGCCGGTCGCACCTCGACGAGACGATCAGCCAGGCGCTGGCCTCGCTGGCCGACCAGGTCGCGCCGGTGGTCGCCGCGCTCGGGCTGGACGAGCAGCTGCTGCGCAGCCGCGAGCAGCTGGTCACCGCGCGGGAGGAGGAGCGGCTGCGGCTGTCCCGCGAGCTGCACGACAACGTCGGGCCGACGCTCGCCGGCATCCGGTTGCAACTGGAGGCGGCGCGCGCGGCGCTGCCCGAGGATTTCGCCGGCGCCGAGTTGATGGACCGGGCGGTGCACGGCATCCAGGGCGCGCTGGAGACGCTCCGCCGGGTGGTGCACGACCTGCGGCCGCCCGAGCTGGACACGCTGGGCCTGTCCGGCGCGCTGAAGGAGCTGGCGGTGTTCCTGTCCGGCCCGACGCTGCGCGTGGAAACCGCGCTGCCCGGCGAGATCACGTCGCTGTCCAAGCCGGTGGAGGTGGCCGCGTACCGGATCGTCGCCGAGGCGCTGACCAACGTGATCCGGCACGCTCAGGCGACCCGGGCGGAGATCAGCCTCGAGGTGGGCGCCGGGCAGCTGGTGGTCGAGGTGAGCGACGACGGGATCGGGGTGCCGCCCGGTGCGAACCGGCACGGCATGGGGATGCGGTTCATGGCCCAGCGGGCGCGAGAGATCGCCGGAGAGTTCTCCTACCGCAGCGACGGTTCCGGCACCGCGGTCCGGGCCGTGCTCCCGGTGCTCGGCGCGGAGGCGTCCCAGGTATAGACCACCCGCGGCTGGTCCTTGGCGGCGCCGATGCCGCGGCCGCGGTGGTCCGGGTGCACCATCAGCTCGACGATCTCGAGCGTCCAGCCTACTGAAAATAATGTGCAACAAGGTGCACCGCGGTGGCGGCCGGAGCGAACCCGGCGCGCTGGTAGATCCGGTCGGCGCCGTCGTGCCCCGGTGTCAACCAGGCCAGCCGCACCCCGGCCAGGTCCCGGGCGGCCTCGGTGGCGGCCGCCGTGACCAGCGCCCCCAGCCCGCGCCCGCGGAACGCCGGCAACGTCGCCACACCGGCGATCTCGCTCACCCCGTCGGCGACCGCGGTCCAGAACGCCGTAGCCGCCGGTTCACCGTCGATCCGCGCCACGACGCTGCCCCCGTCGGCAGGAGCGCCGGGCGCGTCCGGATCGCCCCGCAGCTCCGACTCGAACGCCACACTCGCCACCCGCTCGGCATCGACGGCGTCCTGTTTGGACGCCGACACCCGCACGGTGGCACCGGCCGGAGTGTCCGGCATGGTCAACTTCGCCGGATCCACAGTGAGCAGAGGAAACCGCCCGGTCACCTCGACCCCTGCGCCGATGAGAAGGTCGACCGCCCCCGGACACGCCTCGTCGATCAACTCGAACCGCACCGGCTCCGGCGCGAAAGCCGCCCGCAGGATCTCCAACGAGTTCCCCAGCTCCCGCACCGGCTCGCCCGGCCGCTCCGCCACCGCATACTGCAGGAAAGCCGGCCCACCCGGCACCAGCAACCCGGCAAACGGCGACGCCGCAACCACCTTGCGACTCCGGCTCAACCCCACCAACTGTGCCGCCGCGATCCGCACCACATCATCCACGCCGCGCACGCTAGGCCGCCCGAGCCCTTGGTGCACCTCGATTATCCGCTGAGCCGCCCGAGGTCAACCGTCACCGGGAACGGCTGGTCGGTGGCAAAGGTTCCGGTGACTTTCTGGCCGTTCTGATAGCCGAACTTCTTGGTGCGATAGCACTCGACGAGAGAGATGGGCTCCGCGATGTCGATGATCCAGTACCACGGGATCGGGAGCCGTGAGCTTCAGGTCGATGTCGACGTCCTGGATTACATCGAGATCCGCAGGCAACTGCTGCAGCAGTTGAACAGCCAGCGCGAGCGAAGCTTTGTTGTGCTTCGGGGTTGGGCTTGGCGACATCAACAGGGAACCTTCGATCAGCTCGGTGTAGCCCGACTTGGTCACGCCAAGCTCGGCGTACTCCCCGATGGTCAGCGGGTGGTCAAACGTGTCCGGCTCATGACGGTGCGCTGGCATGGCTGTCATGGTTCCTCCTCACGTCTGCCGGTAGTCCCCCACGGGATACGCCAAATGGAGTAATCGGCTGCTCAGCGGCGGCGGATGGTGCGTTGGACGTTGCGCATCTTGGCGCCCTGGGGGAGGGGGCCCTTGGGGAGTTGGGTGCCGCGTGATGCCAGGGCGGCGAGGCGTTTTTCCAGGCCGTCGATCTGGGCGGGTTTGAGGTTGTTGGGCAGCTTCATGATCTTCTGCTGGAGCCGCCGGAGCGGGACCTGGTCCTCGTCGTTGCCCACGATGATGTCGTAGATCGGGGTGTCGCCGACGACCCGGGCGATCCGCTTCTTCTCCTGTGCCAGCAACGTTTTCACCCGGTGCGGCGCGCCTTCGGCGACCAGTACCACGCCTGGCCGGCCGATCACCCGGTGCACGGCGTCGAGCTGGGTGGTGCCGGCGACGGTCGGGGTCACCCGCCAGCGGCCGCGCATGTTGTCCAGCGCCCAGGCCGCGGCGCCGGGCTGGCCCTCCGCCTTGCCGTACACGTTCTTCTGCACCCGGCGGCCGAAGATGATCACGGCGACGAGCAGGCCGAGGGCGATGCCGATGGGAAGCAGGAGCCACTGCATGCCGAACAGCGCGCCGATGCCGAAGACCGCGCCGGCGACCACGACGAGCCCGCCGGCCATCAGCGGGATCAGCGCCTTGTCCTCCTTGCGCTGCATGTTGAACGCCTGGAGGAGCTGCCGGCGCTTGGCCTTGGACTCGGCCTTCTTCGCCCGCTTCGCTTCCTTGAGGGCTTCCCTGTCCTGCTTCTGAGCCATAACCCCCAGGATAAGGCCCACAACCTCAGTCCGGGCGAACGGCACATTCGTCCGGACTCACCCCGTGCCGGTGCCGTGGTTCCCCGGTCCACTCTGACACGATGCGGGAGTGGGGTCTTCGACAGACGGGCTCGACCCGGAGCAGCTGGCCGCGGTGCGGGCGCCGCGCGGTCCGGTCTGCGTGCTCGCCGGCGCCGGCACCGGCAAGACCCGCACGATCGTGCACC
This sequence comes from Actinophytocola sp., assembly GCF_036002505.1. Taxonomy (GTDB): domain Bacteria; phylum Actinomycetota; class Actinomycetes; order Mycobacteriales; family Pseudonocardiaceae; genus DASYTH01. The sequence continues at coordinate 8,098 of NZ_DASYTH010000497.1, forward strand.
GCATCGCCCACCTCATCCACGCCGGACACGTGGCGCCCGCCCAGGTCCTCGCCGTCACCTACACCGCCCGCGCGGCCGGCGAGCTGCGCACCCGGCTGCGTGCGCTCGGCGTGCACGGGGTGCAGGCCCGCACGTTCCACGCCGCGGCGCTGCGCCAGCTCCGCTACTTCTGGCCGCGCGTGGTCGGCGGCGAGCCATGGGGCCTGGTCGACGTCAAATTGCGCATCGTCGGTCAGGCCGCGCAGCGCGCCGGCACCGGCACCGAGGTGGACGTCCTGCGTGACCTGGCCACCGAGATCGAATGGGCGAAGGCGTCCCTGATCGCCCCGGACGACTACCCGGCCGCGGCCGAGCGCACCCACCGCCAGACCCCGGCCCCGCCCGAGCAGGTGGCCCAGGTCTACCGCGCTTACGAGGCGGTCAAGACGCGGGCCAACCTGCTCGACTTCGATGACCTCTTACTGCACACGGCCGCGGCCCTCGAGGACCACGCGCTGATCGCCGAGGAGTTCCGCGACCGGTACCGCTGCTTCGTGGTGGACGAGTTCCAGGACCTCACCCCGCTGCAGCAACGCGTGCTCGACGCCTGGCTCGGCCGGCGCGACGACCTGACCGTGGTCGGCGACCCGAACCAGACGATCTACTCCTTCGCCGGCGCCTCGGCCCGCCCCCTGCTGGATTTCACCCGCCGGTTCCCGGACGCCACGGTGGTCCGCCTGGAACGCGACTACCGGTCCACGCCGGAGGTCGTCACCGCTGCCAACCGGGTGATCGCGGTCGCCCGGGACCGCCCGGCCGGCGCCCGGCTGCGGCTGGTCGGCCAGCGCCCGACCGGCCCGGAGCCCCGCTTCGCCGAGTACGACGACGAACCCGCCGAAGCCGCCGCCGTGGCCGGGCGGATCCGGGAGCTGGCCGCCGCCGGCACCCCGCTGAGCGAGATCGCCGTGCTCTACCGGGTCAACGCTCAGTCCGAGGTGTACGAGCAGGCCCTGTCCCAGCTGGAGATCCCGTACCTGGTCCGCGGCGGCGAGCGGTTCTTTGCCCGCCAGGAGGTCCGCAAGGCCATGGTGGCGCTGCGCCGGGGTGCCGCCGACGAGCCGACCGGGGAGCTGCCGAAGGTGGTGCGGGAGCTGCTCGCCCCGATCGGCCTCACCCCCGACCCGCCGCCGGGCGGCACCGCCCGGGAGCGGTGGGAGTCGCTGCTCGCCCTCGTCGAGCTCGCCGAGGAGCTCACGGCCACGGTCGAGGACGCCGACCTCGCGCGGTTCGTCGTCGAGCTCGAGCTGCGCGCGGAGGCCCAGCACCCGCCCACCGTGGAGGGCGTCACCCTGGCCTCGCTGCACTCCGCCAAGGGGCTGGAGTGGGACGCGGTGTTCCTGGTCGGGCTGGTCGACGGCACGCTGCCGATCCAGCACGCGGACGGTGACGACGCGGCGATCGAGGAGGAGCGCCGGCTGCTCTACGTCGGCGTGACCCGCGCGCGCGAGCATCTGTGGTTGTCCTGGGCACTGTCCCGGGCCGAGGGCGGCAAACGCCGGCGCCGCCGCAGCCGGTTCCTGCACGGCCTCATCCCGGAGGAGCATCCCGTCTCTCGCACGGCGTCCGCCCCCCGGCGCGAGGGCGGCCGGCAGGCCCGGACCCAGTGCCGGGTGTGCGGCGCACCGCTGGTCGGCACGAACGCGGTCAAGCTCGGCCGCTGCGAGGACTGCCCGTCCGGCCTCGACGAGGAGCTGCTGGCCCGGCTGCGTGAGTGGCGCACCGAGCGGGCCCGCGCGCTGAAAGTCCCTCCCTATGTCGTGTTCACCGACGCTACGCTGAACGCCATCGCCGAGCAGCGTCCCACCGATCCCGCCGGGCTGGTGTCCATTTCCGGGATAGGGGCACAGAAACTGGACAGGTTCGGAGCCGAGGTGCTAGCGCTCGTAGCTCGTGGAACTACGCAGAGTGAGCACGTCGCAAACGGGTAACGCTCAGAGAGAACTTGTCGAAAAACCTGTTGCACGGGTCCGAGTAAGGGCAATAGCCTGCAAGGGCCGGGCACACCAGCCCGAAGGTCAACACCCCGAGAGCAGTGAGGAGGTGGCCAGCGTGAGCAGCACCAAGAAGTGCACCCCTGGCTACCAGCTGCCCGGGGGTTCTGCCGCGTTTACGGCTGAGTATCTGACCGTGATTCCCAGCGTCCGTATGCAGTGGGGGCACCTCGGCCGCAATGCCGATGCCGCGCGCGTGCAGATCGTCGTGACTGACGTGCCGGGCAGCCCGATGTCCGCTTTGTCCCTCGTGCGAAGGACTTGACGACAAGTCAAGCAACCAGGCTCACGAAGGCCGCGGACTCCGAACCGGAATCCGCGGCCTTCGTGTTTGTTCCACCACTCCAACCGAAAACCCGGAAAGAGAAAGGGAAAAGGACGACATGTCTACCGCCACCGTCCCGCTCTCCCGCGGGGCCATACCGGACCTGCTGAGTCCCTTGTGGACCGGGGTCGGCGACCTCCTGGACGCCGCACCCTCAGCTGGTCTGGACCTGCCTTGCCGGTCGAGCGACAACCCCGACCTGTGGTTCGCCGACACCCCCACCGACCTCGAGCGGGCGAAGCTGCTCTGCCTGGACTGCCCGGTCCGGGCCGTGTGCCTCGCCGGCGCGATGGCCCGGCAGGAGCCGTGGGGTGTCTGGGGCGGCGAGATCTTCGAGCGTGGCGTGGTTATCGCACGCAAGCGGCCCCGCGGCCGGCCACGCAAGGAGGACGTTGCCCGAGAGGCGTCCGAGCGCGCCACGCGTGCCCAGGAGGAAGCCGCATGAACCCGCAGAACCACGATCGGGCGCCGTACCGGGCGCACGACCTGCAGGACGAACTGATGCACATGACAGCCCCGAAGGGAAACAAGGCGATGCTGATCTACGAAGACCTGGCAAGAGAGCGAAGGCGCGAGGCGGAACGGGTAGCTCGCAACCAGCGCCTGGTCCGCCAGTTCAGTGCGGTCAAGCGATGGGAACGCGTCTCCGCGTGGGCGGCCCGCCGTGCGCAGCGCGCCGCCGAGCAGTTCTGAAAACCTAAGATCCACAACCGAAACCGCGGGCGCCGCCCCTCTCCGAGGAGGGCGGCGCCCGCCGCATTAAACGCTCGCGGAACGCATCGGTAACACAACCGTCACCACAAGTGAGATGGGTACCCAGTACCTTCGTTGAAATATGGGGACGAGGACGACTGAGGTCGGCCGTACCGGTGCCCGATTCGGTTCGGTTGGAGCACGAAGCACCGGGAAGCACGACGCTACCCAGGGCCGGTCCGCCCGCTCCGCCGAAGGGCCGCCCGAACCGGCGGCCGTCACGAACGGTGCGAGCCCGACCGCGAGCGGCACGCCGGACGCCGGCCTGGAGCCGGTGAGCGGCACTCTGGATGCCAGCGCTCCTGATGCGGAACCCGCGACCGGCCTCACCGGCGCCCGGTTCGGTCCCCACTCCGACCGTCATCACCGGCGTCCCGCACCACCGCCCGAGCCGTACCTCGAACCCGTCCGCCCGGTCCGCCGCCCGCGCACGGTGCAGCCGCGCGTCGAGCCGCTGCCCTCGGAGTCGGACGTCCTCATCCGCCCCTATGCCCGGACCGGCGGCCGCACCAGGCCGATGCACGACCTCGCCCTCGAGTCGCTGATCTCCACCACCCCGAACGCGGCGCAGCCCAGCACCCGGCACCGCTCCTGGGAGCACCGGCGCATCGCCAGCCTCTGCATTCATCCGCGCTCGGTCGCCGAGGTGGCCGCGCTGCTCGCCATTCCCCTCGGTGTGGCCCGGATCCTGCTGGTCGACATGGCCACCGACGGCACGGTCGTGGTGCACGGCAACGGCGGCCATCGCGCACCTGACCTCGTCCTGATGAACCGCGTCCTCGCCGGGCTCCGCCGTCTCTGACCCCGCCGGGCGGCGGCGCGGGCTATCGTCGCGGCCGTGACGCATACCCACGATGGGATCGACTGGCCGACCCGGCTCATCGCGATGCGGCGGGCCGACGAGGGGACCGAGGCGGCGGACGCCGGTATCGCGCGGCGGCTCGTCGAGCTGGTTCCGCCGAACGCGACGCTGGTCGACATCGGGCCCGGCGCCGGCGGGATGAGCGCCGCGCTGGCGGTCGCGCTGGCCGCCCGCGGCGGTGGGCGGATCATTCTGGTCGACGCGGTGCCCGAGTTGCTGGAGGCGGCGTCGGACCGGGCCGGGCGGGCGGCGGAGGGTCGGGTCGAGATCAGCACCGTGCGGGTGGATGCGGCGAGCGGGAATCTCCCGGACCTGCTGCCGTCGGTGGACCTGGTGTGGGCGTCCGCGGTCTTGCACCACCTGCCGGATCAGCAGCGGGGGATCATTGGGCTGGTGCGGGCCCTCGGCCCGGGCGGCTGGCTGGCGCTCCGCGAGGGTGGGCTTCCGACCCGGTGCCTGCCGTGGGACGTCGGGGTGGGCGAGCCGGGGCTGGCGGACCGGCTCGAGGCGGCGCACCGCGCCTGGTTCGCCGGCATGCGCGCGGCGATGCCGGGCGTGGCCCGGATGCCGGTGGGCTGGAACCGGGCCCTGGCCGACGCCGGGCTGGTCGAGGTGTCCTCGTTCAGCTACCTGATCGACCTTCCGGCGCCGGCGGCCGAGCCGGTCCGGCAGTCGGTGGTGGACCACCTCACCTGGTGCGCCGGGGTCGCCGCGGACTGGCTGACCGAGTCCGACCGTGCCGCGGTGGCCCGGCTGCTCGACCCGGACGATCCGGCGTTCGCCGGCGCCCGGGACGACGTGTTCGTACTGAGCGCCTCCACCGTCCACTTGGGGCGAAAGCCAGCGCCCTGACTGGGCGATTCTCGCTATACCAAGGAGACCGAAAGTAAGCCGACCAGACCAACCGGCAGCCGCCCTACGTTTGGGCGGTCGCGAAACTTTCGGTCGGATTGGTATCTACCGGCACAGTATCTACCCCCAAGTACGGCGTACCGTCACCACCTGTGGCTGATGAGCCCGATGTCCGATGTGCCCGGTGCAACCGGTCACGCACCAACGATCCGCCCCTCGTTGCGCTCGCCTGGGTCGTCGAGAACGGCGTTCGCGGTCGGGCCTGGTTATGCCCGTCCTGTGCCCGCGCCCACGTGCGGGACATCGAGGGCAAGCTGCCGGACGAGTACTGGTAGCCAGAGCTCCGCGAGCAGCGCCCGGGGCGCCGCCGTGCCGCGCTGGCTTCCCGCCGCCAACTCGGCCGCCAGCTCGTCGATGCCGCACGCTCCAGCCTCGACCGGGGCCCGCAGCAGGGCGTGCAACCGTCCTCGGTCGCGCTCCCGCCGGGCCGCGTCGATCGTCGCCCGGGCGACCGGCGCCAGCGGCAGGCCGTCCCGCCAGACGGGCTCCGGCGGCCGGGTGGTCCGCTCGACCGTGAGGTACGACCGGCTGACCGCGCGCCGCTCGGCCGGCAGCAGCACCAGCACGTCCGGCCCGAGCGGCACGTCGATGCCGTGCCCGCGCAACGCGTCCGCCCCGCTGAGCACGCACCCGGCGCCGGCGTAGGCCACCGCGGCGCGCAACCGCTGGCGCCGGGTCGGCGTCCCGGTGCTCATCAGCACGACACCTGGAAGCACGCGTTGCCACGGTCCGGACGGACGGCACCGCGCCGACACGGCGTAGTTCGACACCCCGGCGGCCCGCAGCTCCACGGTGCGAATCACCCCGTCCGGCACGCTCCGCACAAGCTCCACAAGATCGGTCATACTCCAACAATGCGGTCGACGAACCCGTGCCGGAACTGCTGTGGACAAATCTGTGGACAACCCGTGAACCTGTGGACAGTCGTTTGACAAACCGCTGTGCCTATTAAGCCGAAGTTGCGAATGATGATGCGGCGAAAGCGTCCCTGGTCACTCTGGGCGTGACAAAGGACGCCTTCGCCACACTCGGTCCACCGTGGACGAGTGGACGCGTCCGTAGCCGGAAAGCACATCGCTTCTGGATTAAGGCGTGTCTGATCGACCCTCGCGGAGGGGTTGACATAGCCTCGTCCCGACCAACGCAACCTCAGGGGACCGTGACGGCACCCAGCCACAATCCACCAGCCAACCGCCGCGTTCTCCGGAACGCAAAGACCGCATCAGAATTCCGGAGAGGCGGACTGGAAGCCGGGCTGCCAGCGGGTGATGATGTCGCGGACCGGGAGTTCGGCGTCGAGTTGGCAGAGGATGCCGGTGGAGCCGCCGAGGACCCGGTGCAGCATCAGGTACTGCGGCGGCAGGTTGAGCGAGCGGCCGGTGCGGAAGTCCTGACCGCGCAGGTCACCCACCCGGATGGCCTGCTTCTGCATCCAGCGCCGGGTGAAATGGAACGTCTCGGTGCGCAGCGGCTCCACGAATGGCGCGAGATACGCGTACACGTGGTCGGCCGGGACCTCGGTGCCGGGCCGGACGAAATGCTCGGCGCGCAGCAACTCGAGCAGGTCCGCGGATTTTCCGTCCAGCGCCAGCCGCATCATCCGGCCGTGAATCGCGGGCAGGCCGTTCGGCAGTTTCGCGGCCGCGCCGAAATCGATGACGCACAGCCGCCCGTCCGCGGTGAGCATGAAGTTGCCGGGGTGCGGGTCGGCGTGCAGCATTCCGGCCCGGGCGGGGGAGGAGTAGTGGAACTCGGCGAGCAGGTAGCCCACGCGATCGCGCACGGCCTTCTCGCCGTCCCGGATGATCGACGCCAGCCGGGTGCCCTCGGCCCACTCGGTGACGATCACCTTCGGCGCGCTGGCCACCACTCTGGGCACCAGCACGTGTTCGTCACCGGCGAACGCCCGGGCGAAGGCCCGCTGGTTGTCCGCCTCGATGCGGTAGTCGAGCTCCTCCTCCATCCGCTCCGACAGCTCCTGCAGCAACGGTTTCACCTCGGCACCCGGCACCAGCGCCTGGAACAGCCGGGAGAACCGCTGCAACTGGCGCAGGTCCGAGCGGAGCGCCTCGTCCGCGCCGGGGTACTGCACCTTCACCGCGACCGGCCGCCCGTCGTGCCAGACCGCGCGGTGCACCTGGCCGATGCTGGCCGCCGCGGCGGTGCGGTCGTCGAACTCGGCGAAGCGGCCGCGCCAGCCGCTGCCCAGCTGCTCGGCGAGGACCCGGTGGCAGGACTGGATGCTCATCGGCGGCGCGGCGGCCTGAAGCTTGGTGAGCGCCTCCCGGTAGGGGGCGGCCAGCTCGTCCGGAACCGCGGCCTCGAACACGGACAGTGCCTGACCAAATTTCATGGCGCCGCCCTTGAGCTGGCCGAGCACCGCGAACAACTGCTCGGCCGTCTTCGCCGACAGCTCGGCGCTGACCTGCTCGGCGCTCTGCCCGACCAGGCGTTTCCCCCAGCCACCCACGGCCCGGCCGGCCACCCCGAGGGGAATGCTGGCCAACCGGGCCGTGCGTGCCGCTGTCTTGCGTGGCAGCTCCGTCACCGGGCGATTGTCTCCTGACCGTGGTCGAGTCTGCAGCTACTTCCGGGTAGTCCCATGGGGCCGGACGGCCCTATCGCCGCACGCCACGGCAGGGGCATGCGGGGTGCGGCGGCCAGGCGCGATGGTGAGTGGTGGCCGAGCCCGGATCGATCTCGACGGTGGCGTTCCACGTCGCCGGCCGCGTGGATGCGGAACGTGACCATCGTAGCGCGTCCAGGGCCTGCGCCGCGGCGAACGAGGCGGTCGCCTGGGTGCAGGCCAGGTCGGCGAGCTGGGGCCGGCCGGCGAGCTGGGCGGCGATCCCTGGCCAGCACTGGTCAGCCTGGGCGCGGCGCAGGTCGGCGCACCGCAGGCAGCCGGTGAGCCCGGGCACGACCAGCGGGCCGACCACGCCGACGCCGTCCCGGACGTGCACCACGAGGTACGGCACCGCGTCCGTGGTCAGCACCCCGACAAGCGCAGGATCGGGCACGACACTGTCGGTGAGCAGCACCAGGTCCGGCCGCTGCCGGGCGTGGAACCGTCCGGTCCGGACCGTGGCGTCCACCCGCCGTACGGCGTCCTCGGCCGCGGACCGGCGGTCACGCCCGATGTCGTCATCCTGGTAGCCGAGGCCGACGTCCTCCGGGCGCACCTGGCCCTCGGCGGCGACGTGCACCCGGCCCACCCCGGCGGTGGCCAGCAGGCAGGCGGTCGCCACGGCCAGCCGCCCGTCACCGTGCACCGCGACGGCCAGGGCGGCGCGACCGGCCGGGTCGCCGTGCCGCGCCGACTCCTCGCCGATCAGCCGGCTCGGCACCGGGGTGGCCGTGGCGGCGTCGTGCAGCAGACCCTTCGCGGTGAGGCCGGACAGCAGATCCCGCAGGGCCGCCCGGCCGGCCGGGTCGGGGCCGATCTCGGCCAGGAGGTCGGCCGTGGTGCGGTGCCCGGCGAGCATTCCGGCGGCCCGGACGACCGGCTCCGGGAGCCCGGTGACCACGGTCGCGTGGCGCGGGTCGAGGCCGATCTGGATCTCGCCGGCCTGGCGCCGCAGCACCGGCAGCCCGGGCCGCACGCGGGGACGTTCTGGCAGCTCATCATGCATGCGACCAGGTTCGCCGATGACCCTGCCGGATGTCGAAAAAGTTGTCCACAGGGTCACGGGGTCTTCCACATCACACCGGATTTTGGCTCCCGCGATGTCGGTCCCTGGCCGTACGGTGTGACCGTGGCCCAACCGCTCGTCGAGGTGCGCAGAAGCAAGCGTCGTACGCGCACCATTACCGCGTATCGCGACGGCGACACGCTCGTCGTGCTGATCCCGGCGCGGCTGTCCAAGGCCGAGGAAGCGCACTGGGTGACCGAGATGCAACGCCGCCTGCTCCGCGGCGAGACCAAACGCCGCGCGCCGTCCAAGGCCTCCGACACCGCGCTGCTGAACCGCTGCGCGGAGCTCTCCGCGCGCCACCTCGGCGGCCGGGCCGTGCCGAAGAGCGTCCGCTGGGTGCCGGCGATGCGCACCCGCTGGGCCTCCTGCACCCCGGCCGACGCGTCGATCCGGGTCAGCGAGAGGCTGCGCGAGGTGCCCGGTTGGGTGCTCGACTACGTGCTGGTGCACGAGCTCGCGCACCTGCTGGAGTCGGCGCACAACACGCGGTTCTGGGGGCTCGTGCGGAACTACCCGCGGACCGACCGGGCGATCGGGTACCTGGAGGGGTTGTCCACGGCGGCGGGCTGGGGGATGACCGAGGACTGAGCTGGCGCTCGAAGGGAAGCAACGTCACGTTGATGCCCTAGCGGGAAAGCAACGTCACGTTCATTCCCGGCAAGGAAAGCAACGTCACGTTGCTTCCCCGCGGGGCTCGTCGTCGGGGCGGCGTTCGGCTTCCTGGGTGCGCTCGAGCTGGGCGATCGGGTCGTCTTCGATGGCGGACGGTTTGCCCAGGCGCTCGGCGAACTCCAAGGGGTCGTCCAGATCGGCGGCGGTCGGAACCAGATCGGGGTGAGCCCAGACGCCGTCGCGCACCTCGACGCCGTGCTGGTCGCCGACCAGGCGCCACAAGGCGGCGGCGGCTCGCAACCGGCGGGGCCGCAACTCGAGGCCGACCAGGGTGGCGAAGGTCTGCTCGGCAGGGCCGCCGCTGGCACGCCGCCGGCGCAGGGTCTCGCGGAGGGCGTCGGCGCCGGGGAGACGGTCCTTGACGGCGTCGCCGACGACCACGTCGACCCAGCCTTCGACCAGGGCGAGCAGCGTTTCCAGGCGGGTCAGCGCGGCCTGCTGCTCGGGGGTGGTCTGCGGCTCGAGCAGGCCCGAGTTCATGGCCTGCTCGATGGTGGCCGGGTTGGCCGGGTCGAACTGGTTTGCCAGCTGCTCCAGCGCGGAGGTGTCCACGCGGATGCCGCTGGCGAACTCCTCGACGGTGGCCAGCAGCCGCTGGCGCAGCCACGGAACGTGCGCGAAGAGCCGGTGGTGCGCGGCCTCGCGGGCGGCGAGGAACACCATGACCTCGCTGGCCGGGCGTTCGAGGCCCTTGGTGAACTCCTCGACGTTGGCCGGCAGCAGCGCCGCGGTGGCGTCCGGGCCGAGCGGCAGGCCGACTTCGGTGGAGGTGAGCACCTCGGAGGCGAGCTGGGCCAGGGCGTTGCCGAGCTGCGAGCCGAACGCCATGCCGCCCATCTGCCCGACCATGGACAGCAGCGGGCCGGCGGCCTGCTTGGCCTCGGCCGGAAGCGCTTCCACCCAGGCGCCGGAAACCCGCTGCGCCACCGGATCGCACAGCCGCTGCCAGGTCGGCAGCGTGTGCTCCACCCACTCGCGCGCGGTCCAGGCCCGGCCCGTGGTGGCCCCGGCAGGGAGGATCGTCACCGGGTCGAGCCACATCTCGGCCAGGTGCAACGCGTCGGTCACCGCGCCGGAAGTGTCCGGCGCGGGCGTGAACCCGGCCTGGCCGCCGAGCCGCTGCACGGCGATCTGCTTGGCCAGCTCGTAGTTCACCGGCCCGCTCGAGCCGCTGCCCGCCTGGCTCAGCATCTGGCCGAGCTGGCTGAGCATCTGACCGAGCTGGTTGAACGACTCGAACGGGTTCTCCTGGCCGCCGCCGGGCTCGCGCTCGGCAGGCTCCTTCTTGCCCCGGTCGTCATCCGGCGGCCCGAAGCCGAAGGGAACGTCGCTCATGTCACCTACGGTACGCGGGCCCGACCGCCCAGCCGTGTCGTGGCCGCCGATGTCTTCCCGGACGAGCAGCGCAGGTCGCGAGCGCCAGCGAGTGACCGAGCAGCGCAGGAGGGAAGACACCGGACTCAGAGGCCGCGACGCGAGCGGAGCGAGCGCATCAAGCACTGCGCGGTGATTCGCCGTGGGAGAACGGGCCGTAGGCTTTTGTGCTGTGAGTGACTCCGTGAGCACCGACACCGCGGTCCCCGTTCCCCCGGCACCCACCCAGCCCGAGCCCCAGCCGTGGCGGCTGTCCCGCCGGGGTTGGACGGTGCTGCTCAGCTTCCTGATCGTGGTGGTGCTCGGCCTGCTCGGAGCGTTCGTCCAGGTGCCCTACGTGGGCATCGGCCCGGGGCCGACGTACAACACACTGGGTGATGTCGACGGCACCCAGATCGTGCAGATCTCCGGTGAGCAGACCTATCCGACCAACGGCCAGCTCCGCATGACCACCGTGTCGGTGGACGACCACGTCACCCTGTTCGGCGCGGCCGCAATGTGGGTGAGCGGCCGGTTCGCGCTCATGCCCCGCGAGGAGTACATCCGGCCCGGCCAGACCGAGCAGCAGGTCGAGCAGGAGAACAAGAAGATGTTCCAGGACTCGCAGAGCAACGCCGAGGTGGCGGCCCTGCGCTACCTGGGCTTCCCGGTCAAGGTGCTGGCTGCCGAGATCACCGGGAAGGCGCCGGCGGACGGCGTGATCGCGCCCGGCGACCGGCTGATCGAGGTCAACGGCAAGAAGATCGCCGTGCAGGAGGATGTCCGCACGGCGCTCACCGGGACCACGCCCGGCCAGTCGGTGCCAATCACGTTCCAGCACGAGAACGAGGCGCCGCGCACCGCGTCCATCACGCTCGGCCGCGCCTCCGACTTCAACCCCGCCGACAAGCGCGCCGAGGGATTCATGGGCCTGGCCCCGATCGACCGGGCCGACGTGAGCTTCTCCACCACGATCCACCTGCAGGACGTCGGCGGGCCGTCGGCCGGGTTGATCTTCGCGCTGACCATCGTGGACAAGCTGACCCCGGGGGAGATGGAGGGCGGGCAGACCATCGCCGGCACCGGCGAGATCGACGTCAAGGGCAACGTGGCACCGATCGGCGGGATCCCGTTCAAGATGGTGGCCGCGCGGGAGGCCGGCGCCAGCACGTTCCTGGTGCCCGCGGACAACTGCGCCGAGGCCAAGGAGAAGGTGCCGGACGGCCTGCGGCTGATCAAGGTGGACACGCTGGCCAACGCGGTGAAGGCGCTCGACGACGTGCGCGGCGGCCGGCCGGTGCCGTCCTGCTAGTCCCGAAGTTGCGAATGATCAACTGTTTGCACATCAGGCCTGACCTGGGCAGGCGATCTCCAGAGGTGCGGAGGTGATGCGACGAAAGCGTCCTTGGTCGCCCTAGGCGTGAGGAAGGACGCGTTCGTCACGCTCGGTCCACAACCGACGAGCAGGCGTGTCCGTAGCCAGCAGCACCATTGCTTCTGGCTACAACAAACGGCTTGATCGACACGTTTTCGCAGGTGAACCGCCGAAGGTCTACGCAGAGTCACAGCAACTTCGGGCTAGTGAGAACGAAAGCAATGTGACATTGCCGCGCTAGAAGAAAAGCAATGTCACCTTGCTTGCCTACGGCCGCAGCGTCGCGAGCAGCGCGCGGGTCAGGTTGGGCGCGAGGTCGGGGCTTTCCACCAGCTCGTCGGCGCCGTCGTCCGCGCCGCGTAGCCGGAGCACGCACACCGACGAGCCGTCCCGGTGCACGGCGGCCACCAGCCGCGCCTCCCGGCGGGCCGGGTGTTCGGCGGCCACCCGGCGCAGCTCCGCCGCGTCCGAGTCGGGCAGCGCCGCCTCGGCCTCCGGCGGCAGCACCACGATCTCCTGGGCCAGCGCGCAGCCGTGCACCGCGTCCGGCCAGAGGATCCCGGCGAGTGCCTCGGCCAGGTCCTCGTCGGGCAGCGCGTCCTGGGCCACCGGCGTCAGCGCGGCGTCCGGGCCGAGCGTCCCGGCCAGCTCGGGCTGCCGGGCCAGCAGGTCGGCCGTCGGCACCAGGGCGAACAGCTGCGGCGCCTGGTCCCAGCCGCCGGTGGAGACGAAGTCCTCGACCTCGCGGGCCGCGGCGCGGAGGTCATCGGTCGGCGGCATCGGCATGCGCTCATGCTTCCACCCGCCTCGCCGTCACCCCTCACGGGAACCAGAACGGCCCGGAATAGAGTTGGACATCTAGGACAGCCCTTGCCGGCTGCCCGGTGGATCTCAGGTAAGCGACACAGGAGCGTGCCCCGTGGCCACTCGGCCCCCGATCGGCCTGCCAAAGCTCTCCCGACGCAGCCGGATTCTGCTGATCATCGCGGCCACCGTGATCCTGCTGCTGCTCGTGGGCGCCCGGCTGCTGGACACCTATGTCGAGTGGCTGTGGTTCGGCGAGGTCGGCTACCGGTCGGTGTTCAGCACCATGCTGGTCACCCGGATCGGGCTGTTCTTCGGCGTCGGCCTGTTGGTCGGCGGCACGCTCGCAGCCAGCCTGGTCATCGCCTACCGCACCCGGCCGGTGTTCGTCCCGGTGTCCGGCACCGACGACCCGCTGGCCAGATACCGTTCCACGATCATGCAGCGGGTGCGGCTGTTCGGCATCGGCGTCCCGCTGCTCGTGGCGCTGATCGCCGGCTCCACCGCGCAGGGCGACTGGCAGCAGTTCCAGCTGCTGATCAACAGGACCTCGTTCGGCGTCTCCGACCCGCAGTTCGGCAAGGACCTCGGGTTCTACGCGTTCACTCTGCCGTTCATCAGCTGGGTGATCACGTGGCTGTTCGTCACCATCGCCATCGCCTTCTTCGGTGCGCTGATCACGCACTACCTGTTCGGCGGCGTGCGGTTGGCCGGTCGCGGCGGCCAGTTCTCCGTGCCGGCCCGGATGCAGCTGTCGATCACCGCGGGTGTGTTCGTCGTGGTGTACGCCGTCGACTACTTCTTCGAGCGCTACGAGCTGCTGTTCTCCGACCGGGATGAGCCGCTGTTCACCGGTGCCACCTACACCGACCTGAACGCGGTGCTGCCGGCCAAGCTCATCCTGATGTTCATCGCCGGGTTCTGCGCCGTGGCGTTCTTCGTCGGCGCGTTCGTCCGCAACCTCCAGCTGCCGGCCATCGCCACCGCGCTGCTGATCCTCACCAGCATCCTGATCGGCGCCGCCTGGCCGGCGGTGCTGCAGCAGTTCTCGGTCAAGCCGAACGAGAACGACAAGGAGGCCGCGCAGATCTCCCGGAACATCGAGGCGACCAGAGCGGCGTTCGGCCTCAAGAACGTCCAGTATCAGGACTACAGCGGTACCACGTCGCTCTCGCCCACCGAGATCCGCAGCGATCCCAAGAGCGTCAACACGATCTCCAACGTCCGGCTGCTCGACCCGAGCATCCTGGCGCCCACGTTCACCCAGCTGCAGGGCCGGGAGAACTTCTACGGCTTCCCGGACAAGCTCGACATCGACCGGTACACGGTGGACGGCAAGACCCAGGACTACATCGTCACCACCCGGGAGATCAAGACCAGCGGGCTCAACGAGCAGCAGGGGACCTGGATCAACCGGCACATGAAGTTCACCCACGGCAACGGTTTCGTGGCCGCGCCGGCCAACACGGTCAACTCGGCGCTGCAGGACACCAGCGGCCAGGGCGGCTACCCGGTGTTCAAGGTCAGCGACCTCACCCAGAAGGGTCCGATCGCGGTCGACCAGCCGCGGATCTACTACGGCGAGCTGGCCACCGACTACGCCATCGTGGGCGGTCAGGCCGGTCGTGAGTACGACTCGTCCGACCGGGAGAACTTCCGCTACGACGGCAAGGGCGGCGTGGCCATCGACGGCTGGTTCAACCGGCTCGTGTTCGCCGCGAACTTCACCGAGCGGAACATCCTGTTCTCCAACCAGATCGAAGACGGCTCGAAGATCATGTACCACCGGGACCCCCGGGACCGGGTGCACCGGGCAGCGCCGTGGCTGACCATCGACGGCGACCCGTATCCCGCCGTGGTCAAGGGCGAGATCCAGTGGATCGTGGACGGGTACACCACGCTGGAGACCTACCCGTACGCCCAACGCACCCAGCTCGGCCAGGTGACCAGCGACTCCCTCGGCGGTGTGACGCGTCAGGAGAACCGGCCGATCAGCTACATCCGCAACTCCGTCAAGGCCACAGTGGACGCCTACGACGGCACCGTGACGCTGTATGCGATCGACGAGCAGGACCCGGTGCTCAAGGCGTGGATGGGTGTCTTCCCCGGCACCGTGAAGCCGAAGTCCGACATCTCGCCGGAGCTCAAGGCCCACTTCCGTTACCCGGAGGACCTTTTCAAGGTCCAGCGCGACCTCCTGTCCAAGTACCACGTGTCCGACCCGCGGGAGTTCTTCTCCACCCAGACGTTCTGGAACGTGCCGGCCGACCCGACCGAGGAGGGCGGCACCGAGCTCAACAGCACGGCTCCCAAGCAGCCGCCGTACTACGTCACCGCCCAAGCCCCCGGGCAGCAACAGGCCACCTTCCAGATCACCAGCGCGCTGACCCTCCTCAACCGCCTGTTCCTCGCCTCCTGGGTCTCGGTCTCCTCGGATCCCGATGACTACGGGACAATCCGGGTCCTTCGACTACCCACCACCGGAGCGTCCCAAGTGGAGGGTCCGGGCCAGATTCAACGCCGCTTCCAAACCACGCCAAAGGTCACCGAGAACAGAACCCTGTTCCAGAACAGCAGCGTGACCGTCCGCTTCGGCAACCTCCTCACGCTGCCCGTCGGCGGCGGCCTCCTCTACGTCGAACCGGTCTACATCCAGACGAAGGACACCAACGCCTTCCCCCAGTTGGCCCGCGTCCTCGTCTCCTACGGCAACCAGGTCGGCTTCCAGGAGACCATCGACAAGGCCCTCGACGAAGTGTTCGGCCCCGGCACCGGCGACACCGCCACCAAACCCGAGAACGGCGGCGCCCCCACGTCCACCAGCCCCCCGACGTCCTCCACCGCCAACCCACCCCCCAGCGGCGGCACCACCACCCCCGAGCTCGACCAAGCCGTCAAAGCCATCGCCGACGCCCTGGCCCACCTCAAGTCCGCCCAGCAGTCCGGCTCCTTCGCCGAACAAGGCAAAGCCCTGGAAGAGCTGGACGCCGCCACCAAACGCTACGAAGCCGCCCAAGCCAAGACCGGCTCCACCACCTCCCCGACCACCACCCCCACCCCCACCGGTGGCGGCTAACCGACCCCCGATTTGAACCGCTCCTGAGCACCGCGTACACTAGAGCTACACAACAACGCGGGGTGGAGCAGCTCGGTAGCTCGCTGGGCTCATAACCCAGAGGTCGCAGGTTCGAATCCTGTCCCCGCTACAGGGTTGGGAGGGTCCCGTCTGCGGAAAGCGCAGACGGGACCCTTTCGCATTGTTGTGGGGGGG